>JBCBRU010000071.1:0-22104 GCA_039819565.1 Myxococcota bacterium
CCCGGCGTTGACCACGACCATTTCGGGCGGGGGCGCGGAGGGTCGGCCCGCCCCGTAACGCGGCGACCACGGGCCAAAGGGGACGTGCAAACTCGGGCCCGTGGCGTAGCGGGCGGCGGCCTGCTGTTCGGCCATGCGCTGCTCCTGGCCCGCCAGGAAGAAGAGCAGGCCCCCGATGAGCCCGAGGCTCAGGGAGCCGGACAACAGCGCCACCCCGATGAAGATCCCGCCGAAGACCCGCGACACCTTTGCCGCGATCTGCGTGCCGCGGAGGGCGCCGAACCTGGCGGAGAGCGCGGCCCGAAAAATGCGTCCCCCGTCCATGGGCAGCGCGGGGACCAGATTGAAGAGACCCAGCATCAAGTTGATGAGGCTGCCGTACGCGAAGAGGTCAGCCGGTCCGGCCATGCCGAGACTGAGGCTTCCGCCGAAAGCCATGGACAATACGAAAAACCCTACTGCGAGCGCGAACGAGACCGCCGGACCTGCGGCGGCGATGAGAATCTCCTCGCGCGGCGTTCGGGGGGGCCTCGTCATCGAGGCCGTACCCCCCAGCAGGTGGAGATCGATCCTCGAGATGGGGAGGCCGTGCTCCTGCGCCACCACCGCGTGGCCGAGCTCATGGAGCAGCACCGAACCAAAGAGAATCACTCCGGCGGGCAGGCCCCACAGCCCGAGCTGGGCCACGAGCAAGGCGAAAACGAAGGCCAGAGTGACGTGGAGTCGAATCGGGATGTCCCGAACGGTCATCAGGTGGAAGCTCATCGTACGGGCGGTACATAAGACCGTAGCCGCGAGCGTGAAGCCCAGCGGGGATTCTCCGTCCCAGGACGTGTTCGCCTCTCGCCGAAACAATCCCCATGCGCGTATACGAGGCTCGATGTCGGCGCTCTTTCGCCTGACGGGGGCTGTGGTCTGGTTAGCTGCCGCCGCCTGCTCCGCCGATGCGGTCGTCGCGGGGGCGGACTCCACCCCGGCGCCTCCACCCAGCGCGGGGGAGAGGCCAGGCCCACCCGTGCGGGGCTGGACGGAGAGCTTCGATCACCGGGGTCAGCTCCAAGGGATCGACGGAAGCGCGGTGCTCGATTCCAACCGAGGCCTTCTCACCCTCTTCGTCGAGTCCCTCCCTCACCTGGGAGGCACGGGGGAGTTCTTCGTCGACCAGGAGAAGGCTTCCTTCGGCCTCGCCGAAGGGCAGGTGCTCGAAGTCACGGACAACATCGACGTAGGCGACGGGCTCGAGCTTCGCGCCTCGAACGCCCTCAAGGTCAGCGGTCAGCTGAGAGCCGGTGAGGGAGGGCTCCTCCTCGCCGCGGGGCGCAGCATCGAAATCAACGGGGAGCTCTCGTCCACCGGTCCCATCGAGCTGGTCATCACCGAGCTCACCGGCGAGATCGTCGTCCGCGGGAGCATCCGGGCCCCGCTCATCCGCCTCCGGGGCCGGGGCTCGACCCGAATCCTCGGGCTCATCGACGCCGAGGCGAGCCCGGGTCCCACCGGCTTCGGCGAGATCCACGTCGAGCTCTACGGCGCTGTGTCCCTCGAGGGCCCGAGCGCCGCCCTCCGCTCCGGCGATGAGGGCACCGTGCGCATCGAAACGCTGAACGAGCTCCGCTTTCGCGACGGGGCCCGAGCCATCGACCCCGGCACCTGGTCTATCGGGGCCGGGCAGGTCCTCGTCGATGAGGGCAGCACCCTGGTGGTCGGCGGTCTGAGCGTGGTCGCGGAGGACGAGCTCCGCCTCGGGGCCGAGGTCGAGATCGAAACCGGCGGAGACGAGGCTTCCTTTGTGGCGAGCGCCATCGAGCTCGGCCTCGGGACGCGCATCGACGGGGTGGCCTCCGGCGGGACTTCTCTGCGCATCGAGGCGGCCGAGGAGCTGCGGGCCCGGGACGCCGCCACCGTCACCAGCGTGTCCCCTTCGTGCAGCCAGGGCGAGGTCGTCGTCCGGGTCGGAGGCCCCTACCGAGGCGAAGGGGTCGCATCCTTCCTCCCCGCCCCGATCGCCGCGGTCTGCCCTCCCGAAGCCCGGCGCCCCGAAGCGACCGTGATCGCCCATCGCATCGAAGGTCAGGCCCCCGTCTTGGGCACCCCGGACGCGCGGGCCGTAGAGGATCCGAACCTGCGGGTCTCCGTGCCCACCCTCCAGACCCACGCGAGCGGACGGTGGATCTCCCAACCATTCATCGTCCCCACCGGCGTCTCGCTCACGATGGGATCCTTCATGGGAGAGCTCGCCGAGGGCACGGGCCTCACCGTCCTCGTGGGCTCCACCCAGCGCCCGGACACTGAGCCTCTCGAGCTTCGGCCCTTCGAGGATGGATGGACCGCGAACGACCGCTTCGTCGTCGTGCGTCTCGACCTCTACGGGCGCCGCTTCGATGCGCCGCGTCTCGAAGAGATCAGTCTCGTCTGGTAGCTCGCCCAGGTTTGCCTTGCCTCCCTCGCGTCGCCGCTGCACTTGGGGCGGCGATGACGGAGCGGGCATTCGACGTGATCCTCTTTGGTGCCACCGGCTTCACGGGGCGCCTCGTGGCCGAGTACTTCCTCGAACATGGTCCAGCCGACCTGCGCTGGGCCATGGCCGGTCGAAGCCAGGCTAAGCTCGAGGCGGTGCGCGCGGAGCTCGCCGAGCTCCACACCGGAGCCAGCGACATCCCCTTGCTCGTCGCCGACGCGAAAGACCGCGCCGCCCTCGACCGCGTCGCCGCGCAGACGAAGGTCGTGTGCACCACCGTCGGCCCCTACGCCCTTTACGGGGAAGACCTGGTGGGCGCCTGCGCGGGCGCCGGCACCCACTACTGTGACCTCACCGGCGAGACGCAGTTCATCCGTCGCATGATCGACGCCCACGAGGAGACGGCCCGCTCGACCGGAGCCCGCATCGTCCACAGTTGCGGCTTCGACTCCATTCCCTCGGACCTCGGCTGCCTGATGATGGGCGATGCGCTGCAGGTCATGGGCGCTCGCCCCACGCAGGTGCGGTTCTACGCGGGCGAGTCCTCGGGTACGGCCAGCGGGGGTACGGTGGCGAGCCTCCTCAACGTCCTCGACGAGGTGAAGAAGGACCCCAGCCTGCGCAAGGTCCTGGGGCATCCCTACGGGCTCAACCCCCAGGGAGAGCGCAAGGGCCCGGACGGGCAAGACCAAGTGACCTTCAAGTACGACAAGGACATGGGCATGTGGACCGCGCCCTTCGTCATGGCCGGCATCAACACCCGCATCGTCCGGCGAAGCCACGCCCTCCGCGGCTTCCCCTACGGCCAGGACTTTCGCTACTCCGAGGTCATGAGCACGGGCGCGAGCACCAAGGGCTTGGCCCGCGCTGTGGCCATCACCGGCGCCCTTGGAGGTCTGCTTGCAGGGGCGAACATTGGCCCGGTCCGCAAGCAGATCGAAAAGCGCCTCCCCAAGCCCGGCGAAGGCCCCACCAAGGAGCAGCGTGAAAACGGATTCTTCGTGATTCGGCTCCTCGCCGATGGCGTCAAGGACGGCGGCGCGAAGGTTCGATTGCGGGGTGAGGTACGCGGCACCAAAGACCCTGGCTACGGAGAGACCGCCAAGATGCTGGGCGAGTCGGCGCTATGCCTCGCTTTCGACGAGCTCCCGGTGGAGGGCGGAAGTTGGACCCCGGCCACCGCGATGGGCGGCATCCTCACCGATCGCCTTCGCGCTGCGGGCATGACCTTCGCGGTCAAGACTTCGAGCTGACGGCCGTCGAACGCCGAGGGATATGGCAAAGAGTCGGGCATCGGGTACCTTCGGTGGGTGGCGCAGGGCCAACACTCCGCCTACGTCGTCATCGAAGGCCCGGGACACGACGGCACCCGGCTCCCTCTGCGGCAAGGCATCACGTCGTTTGGACGCCTTCCTGCGAACGACGTCATCCTTCTCGGTGACCTCGTCAGCCGCCACCACTCGCGCATCACCTATTTCGAGGGGCGCGCCACCCTGCAGGACCTCGGCTCCCACAACGGCTCCTGGGTCAACGGCGAGCGGGCCAGCTCCCGGGTGCTCCGAGAGGGAGACGAAGTCCGAGTGGGTAACTTCGTGCTCATCTTTCGCGAAGGCGAGCTTCCGGGACCGACCGACGAGACGACCGCGGGCGAGCTGGCCGAGGAAGGGGACGAGCCCAAGCCCCGGGCCGAAAGTCCCATCCGCTTGATCGAAGAGCTCGAAGCGGCCCGTCAGGGCGCGCCCGCCCCCACCCGCGCCGTCCATTTTCTCTATCGCGCCAGCGACGCCCTCGCCCGCGCTCCGGACGGGGTCGCCTACGCGGGCGCCATGCTCGAGCTCGCCCTGGAGCACGCACCGAGCGACGACGCCGCCTGGCTCCGCCTCCACGAGCGACGCCTCCGGGTCGAAGCCCGCAGGAGCATGGCCGACACCCCCTTCGACGTCTTCGTCCCCGCCGTGGAGTGGGCCATCGACAAGCGTTTCCCCATTCACAGCGAAGACCTCGACGCCGACCCCCGTTTTTCCGGGGGTCGCCCGGGCCGCGCCGTGGCCGCGGTGCCGGTGATGGACGAAGAGGGCGAGCCCGTGGGGGCCATGGTCCTTTCGCGCGACGGCCGCGCCTTCACGTCGAACGAGATGTCCCGCCTCGGAGTGGTGGCCCAGCTGATGCGAGAGGGGCTCCGAGATCTCGACGCGCGCCAGCGCCAGCATCGGGAGCGCCTCCTCGCGAGCCTGCACGGCGCCGAAGTGGCCAGCGCTCTCGGCAAGGCCCTGCTCGGCGGCCGTCGGACCATCGGACCGGTCCAGGGCGTCGTGGTGTGTATCGATCTTCCGCAGCTGGGCGGCACCCAGGTAGACCGTGACCCGAATCGGCTCTTCGACGTCCTCGCCGCTCTGCAGGCGGCGTGGCTCCACGCGGCCGAGGCCCGAGGCGCGATCGCCGAGCTCCTCAACGGGTCCAAGGCCCTCTTCGTCCTCGGCTTCGAGCGCACGGTGCCCGCCGAGACCGGCCTCCGCCTCGCCCTCGAGCTCCGCGAGGTCACCCAGCGCCTGGTCCAGGAGCATCGCGAGCTCGGCCCAGGGCGCGTCCGGGCCAGCGTGACCAGCGGCTCGGTAGTCGCCGGGACGGTGCGGAGCCGCAGGCTGGGTTTCGCAGTCTTGGGCCCGGCGGTGGTCCTGGCGGAGCGCATTCTCGCCGCCGCTGGGGACGGCCGCGTCCTGGCCGACGAGGCGACCGCCCGCTCGGCGGGTCGAGGCTTCGAGCTCAAGAAGGTGGGCGCCCTCTCGAGAGGGGAGCCCCGCAGCGCCGTGTACGAGCTGATGTCATGATCTCCCGGCAAATTTGGCGGTGGCGGCGAAAGACTCTTCACGCCTTCACCGGCGGGACCGCCGCGGTGCTGTACGGATGGATGCTCACCCGCCTCCTGATCGCGGGGGCGGCTGCCCCTACCCCGATCGTGGTGGCCACTTCCGCCCCGGACCGCCCGACCCCGGCCACCGCCCCGCCCGTCGCGGCGCGCCCCGGCGCCCGAGAGCTCGACGAACCGCGGGCCCGCCCGCCCGCAACCGGGAGCGAGCCCGGCGCCGTCCCTCGAGTGCGGGCGGCTGCGGCTCGAGGGGAGCGTGGCCCTCCCATCAGCCCTCGCGAAGCCCTCACCCGCATCCCGAGCTGCGCGCGCGGTGCGGCGGTCCTCCGCGCCCTCGACGAGTGGGCGGATGACGAATGTCGGAGAAAGTTTGCCCTGTCGGCCCACGGCACCCTCGGGGCCAAGGTGGCCCGATGTCCGGGCGAGTGGGACGCCTCCAACCTCCCGTCCATCGTCGCGCATCTTCGCGAAGCGCGGGCGACCTGCGGGCCTTCGACGGTGAGAGCTCTCGAAGAGGCGCTCTCCGGCGCTCGCTGAACTCGGCCGCTTCAGTCGGACGCGGCGGCGTAGATCTCGAAAGCCCCGTAGGCGGCGGCGCCCGCGGCGACGGAGATGAGAATGTCGAGCCATGGCGGCCGAGGCTCGCGGCGTCCGAGGATACCCAAGGCCGCGAGGCTGCCCCCGGTGACGATCGCCCCCGCCGCCATCCCGGCGATGATCGGTCCGCTGCCCTCGACGTCGTCGCCAAAGACCACCCGGTTCTCGGGAGGTGACCAGCGCGGGAGAATGTTCCCCTCCAGGAAGGGCTGCGGGCGTCGACCCGCCTCCTCCTCGGCGTAGACGGCCAGGCCCACCCCTCCGACGAGCACCAAGAGCCCCGAAACCCCAGCCACCCAGCGCTCCGTCCGCCAGTCCGCGCCCAGCTCGAGCTCGAAAGTCAACTCATCCTGCGCGAGCCGAAACTCCTGGCGCTCCTCTATGCGCCCCGCCAGGGACACGTCCAAAGTGTGGAGCCCCGGCCGGAGCCCGCGGAAGCGAAGCCCTTCGGGCGTCAAAAGTTGTCTTCGTCCGTCCATGTGGAGCTCGGCCCCGTCGGGGCGGACCGACACCACCACGTCCGCGCCGTCGAAGGCCGCCCCGGCCGCGCTGAGGGCCGGAAGGAGGCGCGGCAACACCTCGGCCCGGAAAGCAGCGCCTGCCGCCGTCGCCGTGGCGGCCCGAAGCCGCATCGGGCCCTCCCGAGGGAGAGACAGGTCGAATAGGCGCTCCCTCAGCGCCATGAGGAGCGCCTGGCTTCGGCCCTCGCGCTCGACGGCGGTCAGGAGATCCTCGAGCGACGAGCGATAGGTCCACTTTAGGACATAGCTGTCATCGTCGAAGCGATTGGCCACGATCACCACCAGGGGCGACCCAAGCCGTTCCGCCGTCACGTGCACGCAGGCCCGGAACACCTCCACCAGAGCCCCCTCGGTACAGACATCGACCGAAGCCGGCGGGACGGGCACCACTCGCGCTCGCGTGTCCTCTTCGATCACCGCCTCCAGAGCGCGCAGGACCGCAGAGTCCTCGGCGTACACGGCCACCGGGACCTCCCGGTCAAAGGGGTACGCGATCTCTGGGGACGAGGGGCCGGCCAGCAGGGCGGAGACGACGAGAGCCAGCACAAAAAGAGGATACCTCAGGACCGATGTGGGGTCGGTCGTTCGACGGACCTTTGCTGGCAATCGAGAACCGGGCCCGGCACCATGCTGCCTCACACGCATGGCGAGTCCGTCTCAAGTGCCTCCAGCCATCCCCGGCTACGAGGTTTTCGAGCGCGTCGGCGAAGGAGGCATGGCGGAGGTGTGGCTCGCCCAGCGGCGAGGCTCGCGCTCGCTGGTCGTGATCAAGCGCCTCCGCGGGGCCTACGCCCACCACCGCTCCACCCGGGAACGCCTCCTCAGGGAAGCCCAAATCGGCAGCTTCATCGATCACCCCAACGTAGCCCGGGTGGTCGACGCGGGCTTCGCGGGAGAGGTGCTTTACGTTGCCGCCGAGTACGTGGCGGGCCGCGACCTGGAGGCCCTGTCCCATCAGCAGGCTCGAAATCGCCAGATCCTGCCGGCCGGGGTCGTCACCCGCGTGTTTGCGGAGGTCCTGGAAGGGCTGCACGCAGCGCACGAGGCCCGGGGTCCCCACGGACGAGACCTCGGGCTGGTGCACCGCGATCTCTCTCCCCGCAATATCCAGCTGGGCTTCGAGGGTGAGATCAAGATCATCGACTTCGGCCTGGCCCGGGCGGAGCTCGGCGCCTACTACACGGACCCGGGCACGATTCTCGGCACCTATCGGTACATGAGCCCGGAGCAAGCGATCGGCGAGCCCGTAGATCGCCGAAGCGACCTCTTCACCCTCGGCACGAGCATGTACGAGCTCTACACGGGCCACTGGCTCTTCGATGAGCCGGACAAAGAGAGCATTCTCCGCGCCATCATCGAGACCCGCCTCCCTTCCCCGTCGTTCCGAAACCCTCGCCTCCCCCCGGAGCTGGACGAGGTGATCATGAAGGCTCTCTCCTTCGACCCGGCGGAGCGCTATCTCACCGCCAAGGAGATGGGGGAGGCGCTTCACGCCGCGGTCCCGGACTGGGTGGCCACGCCGAATGTATCGCTAGCTCGGCTCATGCAAGATGTCTTTCCGCATGAAGCCTTGCATGCGCGGGAGCGCCACCTCCTCGCCAGGCACCGAGGGTCGAACGAGGTCCGGGAGGAGCACGTCCACGTGACGCTGGATCAGACCTCCATGCAGGCCGCCCAGCTGAACCAGACGCAGATCCTCGAGCGCCGACGACGCTCCGAGCGTGAGGTCACGCAGGAGATTCAGAGACCGCATCGAAAGGTGGCGGCGACGCTCGCGGAGGCCACTGCAGATCGAAGCGCGAGCACCCTCGTAAAAGTTCCGGGGCGCGAAGAGGCGGTGGCCCTCGGCCCGGTCGACGCGGACGTCCGCGCGGCGATCGAGCATCGCTGCGACCCGATCGGCCTCATCGGCCAAGGAGGGATGGGGCGCATCTATCTCGCTCACGTCAACGGCGAGGAGCGCTTGTGCGTGGTGAAGCTCTTGGAGCCAGGGTTGATCCAGCCCGACTCCGATCTCCCTCGCCGCCGCTTCGAGCGCGAGGCCCATATCCTGAGCTGGGCCCAGCATCGGGCCGTGCCGCGCTGTTTGGCCTACGACGACTCCAACTCGGACTTCACGTTCATGATCATGGAGCTCGTCGACGGAGTCGACCTCCTCGAGCTGGCCGAAGCCTCCGGCGGCCGGCTCGAGCTCAGGATCATGCTTCCCCTCGCGCTCGAGTACCTCGACGCCCTCCACCACCTGCACGAGCTCCGCACCCCCGACGGCGAGGAGATCGGCCTGGTCCACCGAGACATCAGCCCCCACAACCTCATGACCACCTTCGCTGGGGAAGCGCGCCTCATCGACCTCGGCATCGCCCGTCGGGCCGACGAGGCCCTCACCGCGGTCGGCAACAGCTTCCTCGGTAAGCCTCGGTACGCCTCTCCCGAGCAGCCGCTCGGCCAGGTGGATCGAAGGAGCGACATCTTCAGCTTCGGCATGGTCCTGCTGGAGCTCCTCTCAGGCCGCCCCGTGGTGCCCGAGCACCTGGTCGAGCCCTTCGAGATCCTGAAGTACGTCGCGAGCCACCGCGCCCCTCGCCTTCGGGACCTGCGGCCGGACCTTCCTCCCGACCTGGACGAGGTCCTGTTTCGCGCCACCGCCTTCGAGCCCGGCGAGCGCTACCCCACCGCGGCCGAGCTCCGCGATGCCCTCGACGAGGCGACCCGCGGGGAGCGTCGGGCCTCCGAGGCCGAGATCGGGATGGCCGCCACGCGGGTGGCTCGAGAGCGTCGCGATGCCTACGAGGAGCTGCTCGAGCAGGCTCAGATGAACGAAGCCTCGGTCTCGGGCCTGGCCGTCCCGAGCCGCCCCGAGACCACCGACCGCACCCTTCGCTCCAGCCTCTCTTCGGCCTCGTCGAGCCATGTGCCTCGCTGGGCGGTCGGCCTGGCCCTGGTCTTCGGGGGCGCCGGACTGGGGGCGGCGGCGACGGTCCTCTCCCTCCGCACCCCGGCCGTGACGGTGTCCCTTGAGGGCCCCGATACCGGCCTCAGGACCGCGATGGCAGGGGCACCTGCGGCGCCGAGCCCCCGCCTCGCCGCGGTCGCCCCAGCGGCCGAGCGCGCCTCGGTGCGGCCTTCGCCTTCGCCGTCCCCGGAAGACGCCGAAACGTCGTCGCTCGAGCCGGTCCCCATCCCCACCAAGCGCGCTCCGCGGCCTCGCCGCACCCGTCGTCGCCCCGTCCGCGCGGCGCGCACGGGCTTCACCCCTCCGTCACGCCCCCGCGATGTGCCGGCCTCCACGAAAGCGGCCCGGGGGATTCCTCCGAAGCTGGTCGCGACCGCCCAGAGCGCGTGCGAGTACCTGGACATGCGGCGCCCCAAGACGGCCGCCGACGCCCTCGAGGCGCTCCGCGAGGCGGTGCTGAAAACGGGCCGCAAGCCCCGGACCGGCTGCCTCGAGGATTTCATGCTGCGGGGAGGGAGCGAGGACGACGTGCGGCAGCTCTGCCTCAGCTGCATCGACGAGCTCCGAGGCCGAACCGACTAGTGGCCCGCGGGAGCGCGCCCTCCCGTCGGCCAGGTTGCTCCGTCCGAGTTCGCCAGCATCCCCCCCGCTTCCGGTCTGGGGCCCGAACAGAGCCAGGCTCCGAACCCCCGGGTCCGCCCCGCGTGGGGCGGGGGCAGGGGAGCCTCGCCCTTTGGATATAGATAGCGGGTCCCCTCAAGACCCTCCCCGAGTATGTTTCCCAGGGCCACGCGCTGAGCGTAGGCCCCGGTGGGGGCTTGTGCGCGGTGGTGGCGAATATCGGTCCAGATTCACGTCGACGTCTCTGACGAGCCCAAAAGCCTCGGGTTCGGGTCCGCCGCGCCTCCTGATTTCGGCAAGCGCCGTCGATTCGGTCAGCCTTGCAAACAGACCCTGATGCGCCCCTGCCGATGTAAGCGGTTTCAGAATATCCGGCGAAATCCGCCGATCTCAGCTACCGACCTCGCGCTCCCCATGACATCCGCCCGGGGGCCATCTATGCTTCTCGCGTGGGGCGGAGCGCGTCCAAGCATATGGCCGACGAGGCCATGCCGCTTGTGTACGACGAGCTTCGCCGCTTGGCCACAAACTATCTTCGACGAGAGCGGCCCAACCACACGCTCCAGCCCACGGCTCTCGTCAATGAGACCTACCTCCAGCTTCGTCGCGAGCGTGAGCTCAACATCAACAATCGGGCCCACTTCATCGGTCGCGCAGCCCACGTGATGCGTCGGCTGCTCGTCGACCACGCGCGGGAGCGCTCGGCGGCGAAGCGCGGAGCCGGCTGGCAGCGCGTTTCGCTCTCTGAGGCCGATCTGGGGGATGAACGTGCGCGTCAGCTGGTCGCCCTCGACGACGCTCTGCGAAACCTCGCGTCCAAGGACCGCGCCATGGTGCGGCTGGTCGAGCTCCGCTACTTCGTCGGACTTACGCTCGAAGAGGTTGCCGAGGTCGACGGGGTGTCCCGCTCGAGCGTGGTTCTCCGATGGCGCAGAGCCAAGGCTTGGTTGCATCAGGAACTCTCATCCAGCTCCGATGAGCTGAGCCCGGGCCGCACCTGAGGATTCTTCGCGGAGCGGCAAGGACAACTCACGACAAGATCGGCGGGTTGCATAGAAAACGATCGGAGGAGCCGGATTCAGCCGAAGCCTCCACGACGCTGATATTTTTTTGTCCGGTTTTCTCCGGAGTTCCGCATTACCCAATGCAAGGGATATGGGAACCATACGGCTGATTCACGGGACCCTCGAGAGGACGCTGCCCCATCACTTCCTGGTGGGGCGTTCGGATGCGTGTGATCTCCGGCTAGGGAACCCCTATGTCTCGTCGCAGCATGCCGTTGTTCACTGGAACGGAAAGGTCTGGATGGTCCGAGACCTGGCCAGTCGAAATGGCACCTATCTGGACGGGCAGCGTCTGGACCCGGGCCTAGACCATCGTCTCCAGGTCGAGGACCGTCTCTCCTTTGGCGATAGAGACGAACCGTGGACCATCTCGGACGACGACGAACCCGTGCTCATGGCGGTGCATGCGTCGAGCAGCCAGGCACGAGTTGGTCGAGAGAGCATCCTGGCTCTCCCCGATGAAGCCGGCCTGGAAGTATCCATCTATCTCGATCAAGACGGGCGCTGGAAGATGGAGGGGGCCGAGGAGCGGGGCCCTCATCCGGTGGTGGACAGACAGAGGGTCGTCACTTCAAAAGGGGCCTGGATCATTCACCTGCCGGGGTTATCAGAGCACACGCCCGTCGCTCGGTCGCAGCTCTCGTTCGACACCGTGGGATTTCGCTTCGCGGTTCGCAAGCAGGACGAGCGCGTTCGGATGACCCTCCTAACTCCCTACGTAGAGCAAGAGCTGGCGGAGCGGGAACATAGTCGCCTCCTGCTCGCGCTCGCCTTGGCCCGTAGGGCGGACGCCGCCCTCCCTCATCATCGCCGCGGCTGGAGAGATCGGGACGAGCTCGAGGAGCTGCTCGACACGGACGCCAACGCCCTCAACGTGGCCGTCCATCGAGCTCGACAGCAGGTCGCCGCCGCGGGCGTTCGAGGGGCAGCCCGCCTGGTCGAGGTTCGGCGCCGTCAGCGACGTCTGGGCACGGATCGATTTCAGATCGTGGACTGGACCTGAGGCTACCGTGTGCACACCCATCCCTCACCATCGAGGCCTCCACGCTTCGTCCGAGCCTGAAGACATGTGTAAGGGGCGCGTAATTGCACGTACCCTGCCATCGAGCCTAGCCTCATCGAAGGATGAGACTTCGCGTGCAGGGGGGGCTCTGTCGACCAGGAGGAGAGCCCCGGCGAAACCAAGCTTGCCTCTTGGAGCACGAGCGCTTTCCGAGAGGGTCATGATGGAGAAGTTTGGACCCTACCATCTCCTTCGAGTGCTCGGTCGAGGAGGGATGGGTATCGTGTACGTGGCGCGATCGGAAGCGCCCGGGGCTCCGCTCGTGGCCCTCAAGAAGCTCCGTGCCGATGCAGCGCAGGTCCCGGAGTTTCGGGAACGATTCGAGCGGGAATGCCAGGTGGCGCGGAGCTTGCGCCACCCTCGCATCGTGAGGGTTCTCGACTCCGGTCACGTCGACGGCGTGGCCTATCTCGCCTCCGAGCTCGTACTGGGGAAAGACATCGGAGCCCTCGCGGAACAGTTGTCGGCGCGGGGTCAGACCATCCCTCACCAGCTCGCGATACGCATCACCGTCGATGTCCTGGCGGCGCTCGCCTACCTCCACGAAATCGATGCCCCATCGGGTCGGTCCTTGGGCTTGGTCCACCGCGACATCGCCCCCACGAATATCTTCGTGGGGTACGACGGGGTCGCCCGGCTCGGTGACTTTGGCCTGGCCAAGGCACGAGGGGCCTCGAGTATGCAGCTCACGGATCTTGGGGTGATCATGGGAACACCCACTTACATGGCGCCGGAAGTCGCTCGCGGCGAGCCTGCGGACGCCCGGACCGACCTCTATGGGCTGGGCGCAGTGATATATCGGCTCCTCGCCGGCCGACTGCCTTACGAGGGACATCTCCACGAGATTCTGACCGCTCTCCTCAGAGGAGGCCCGACCCCGCCTTCGCTCGATGTCGAGCCGCGCCTGCCGCTGTGGTTTGGGGCCTACGTTCATGGGCTCATGGCCACCAACCCCCGCCAGCGGCCCGTCTCCGCTCGCTCCGCGGCCCGGGAACTCGTAGCGGAGGCACGCCGCTACAAATCTCTGGCCACTCGGGGAGAGGTCAGTCGTTGGCTCCGAGACCTCTTCGGCGAAGAGTGTACTCGCCAGGTCCAATCGTACCGACGCGATCGAGACTTTGAGCTCGATCCACTTTGCCCCCGGTCGGTCACGAGGGCGATCGCCCTCCCACCGGGGGCGTATCCGGGTGGGGACGAAACGGTGGTGGGTCCATTGACCGGCGAAGAGCCCGTCATTGTGGCCGCTCCGAAGCCCGCGATGGCTCGAGAGGCTCACCTCCCCACCGGGCCCGTAGGACTGCCATCGGTCCCGATCGCCACTCGATATCTCGAAAGACTCTATAGTGTATTTCGGCCTCTCCGAAGGTTAGGTCGCGCCGCGGCCTCGATTTTTAGATGCCACGCCTCATGGCGTGAGGAGCCTGTCCAGAAAACGGCTTCTTGTTTTGGGAGATTGAATGATGAGCACCGAACTCGCCCCGGGCTTCGTCCTTGATGAAAAGTATACGCTGGTTCGAGTCCTGGGATCGGGCGCCACCGGAATGGTTTGGTTGGCTCGAACACGCACTGGGGCCAAGGTCGCCTGTAAGGTCCTTCATCCTCATCTCGTCGGTCGAGAGGCGGAGACGGGGCAGCTGAAGCGAGAGGCAGAGGTTCTTGCTCAGCTTCGCCACGAGAACATCGTTCGTCACCTCGACTTCGGAGCCTCGGCCGGCCAGATCTATCAAGTTCTCGAGTACATCGACGGATACCCGCTGGATGATGTCCTTGGAGATCAAGCACGTCGCGGCGTCCACTTTAAGGGTGCGGCCGTCCGAAGCCTCTTCGGTCAGCTGTGCGAGGCCGTGGAGTATGCTCACGAGCACAGGATTATCCATCGAGACATCAAACCTCAGAACGTCCTCATCGCGGAGACCTCGAGCGGCGCCACGGTCAAGGTTCTCGACTTCGGCCACGCCCGTCTCCTCCACAAGAATGAACTCGAGGCGACGACTCTGGGTCGTCCCATGGGGTCACCCTTCTACATGTCTCCGGAGCAGTACCATGGTCAGCCGGCGACGACGGAGAGTGATGTCTTCTCTTTGGCCACCATCCTCTTCGAAATGATCACCCTTCACCGGGCCTGGGTTCGCGACGAGCAAAACCGCGCCCTCACCGCCTACGCGGGGCCCATACCCGCATCGTGGAATAGCCTCCCTTCGGTCTTTTTTCGGATCGCGGTCGCGCCCCGTCCACGCCCGGGCGGAATCCGCCCGGGCCTGGTGGCCTCTCTCGAAGCGGCCATCGAGCGCGCCCTCGCCGTTGATCCCAGTCAGCGCCCCGGGCGAGTCGATGAGCTTCGAGCGATGGTTTGGCCGGGCCTTATGGATCTGCCTGACTCCACGCCCTTGGTCGCTCCTGAGGATTGGCCACCGGTGGACAGCATACTCGATGAGCTGGAGGCCGAAGCCGGCATAGAGGTCGTGGGCGTAGAGACCGACGGAGCTGGAGAACGGCCGTCCGGGAGCTTCGAGAGGCCCGTCCCTACGGAGGCCCCACGGGCGAGGGATGGAGATGCTGCCCTCACGGGGGACCGAGAGAAGGACCTCGATCCGATGGAAGTGGGTTTCGACTTCGTCGAGATGGGTGAGGGACTCGACCTCGCTGCGCTCGCCGCGACAAACGCTACTTTCGTACCCTCTACGGACGAGTCGACCCGAGTGGATCTCGATGCCTCAGAGTTTTTGCTGGCACCGACGACGCAGCCCGGGGGGGGGATGCTCTCCGCCGAAACGATGGACGAAGGCGCGAACGTCTCGGGCGTCTCCGGGGACCGTCCCTTCGCCCAAACCCTATCGTCCAACGTGGAGACCGTCGCTCACCGCGAAGATCCATCCCGCGAGCTTCCGGGGCTGTCCATGACCCGTCCGTCGAGCGCAATGCTTCCCATTGCGACCTGGAGCGACGAGGACTCGAACGACGATCTGGTTCGACCGGTAGACGAGATCGCACCGAGGTCGCAGACGCAGATCCGGACCTCCGCCCCTCTGGGGCCGACCTCGCTGTGGACCGACGACGCCCGAAGAATGAGCGGCGAGCTGATCCCCCATGTGCGGGCGTGGCCAGACGGCAGCATCGAGCCGGCGCGGCAAGGTCCCAGACCGTCTCAAACTCCGATTCGGCGCGCTCCCACCCTCGCTCTCCCCGCCGTGCTGCCGCACGCGAGTGTGCCCCCAAACTTCCTCGATCATGAGCGGGACGCTTTTCATATCCGGCTGGCCTATCGGGACGTCCTGTGGGCCATGGTCGCTCTTCTGATTGGCTTGAGCGGACTCGGGCTCGGACTTCAGGTCGCGTCGGCGCGAGAACCTACCGGGCTTCCCCCCGCTCCCGCCGTTGAGCCCCCGGACGGGGAGGCCACGCGATGACTCGAGAGCGGGGGGTCGTGATGTCGCTCGCCTCGAACGTGGCTGAGACCCGCGCTCTCGATGCCCAAGACGACCCACGCGCGCAGAGCCTCTTCGTCGAAGTACTGTCAGGACCCGAGAGAGGACGAATCCAAGAAGCCCCGTGCAATCGCCCCTTCGTCGTCGGCACTCATCCCGAGGCGAGCCTCGTGCTCACGGACGACACCGTTTCCCGGATGCACCTGGAGCTCGTGAGTCTAGGGCCGCGCATCCTTGCTCGAGACCTCGGCTCGACGAATGGATGCGTCCACGAGGGGGCGCAGTTCACGGAGCTCGAGGTCCCTCTCGGGGCGGTGATTCGCATCGGAGAGACAGAGCTGCGACTGCGCGCGGAAGCCGACGCGGTGTCGCTCCCGCCGTCGGAGGCAGAGTGTTTTGGCGCTCTTCGAGGCCGCAGTCTGAGAATGCGGCAGGTGTTTGCCCTCCTCGAGCGAGCGAGTCGTTCCGACGTTACGGTCCTCGTCACGGGGGAGACGGGCACGGGCAAAGAAGTCGTGGCCCAAAGCCTCCATAGCGCGTCCCCACGGGCTCACCGCCCCCTGGTGGTGGTGGACTGTAGCGCCATGCCCGCTCAACTCATTGAATCCGAACTGTTCGGCCACGTGCAGGGCGCCTTTACCGGCGCCGTATCAGACCGCCTCGGCGCCTTCCGGGAAGCGGACGGGGGCACCGTCTTTCTCGATGAGCTCGGGGAGCTCCCCGTCGAGCTGCAGCCTCGTCTGCTCCGCGTCCTCGAGACTCGGACCGTCAAACCCATCGGCTCGAACGAGGCCATTCCGGTGGACGTTCGGGTGGTCGCGGCTACGAACCGAAACTTGGAAGAAATGGTACGGTCGCGCCGCTTTCGGAGTGACCTCTTCTTTCGCCTTGCGGTGATCCGCGTGCCTCTTCCCGCACTTCGCGATCGGCGTGAGGACATACCTCTGCTCGCCCGTTTCTTCGCCGACAAGTACGCCCCCGAGGAGCGCCCCCTTCGGATTCGCCCCCAAACCATGGCGGCGCTCATCTCGAACCCTTGGCCCGGTAACGTACGCGAGCTCAGAAACGTCATCGAGCAGGCCGCAACTCTGTCTTCTAGAAACCTCTCGCTCGTCGCCGATCTGGCCCGCAACCAGGCCGGAGAGCCTGAGATCCCTCTCGGCTTCGAACCCTACTTCGACCTCCCGTTCAAAGAGGCGAGGCAGAACGCCTCCTACGCCTTCGAGAAGGCCTACGCGGAGCGCCGGATCTACGACTGCGGGGGTAATCTCACCCAAGCGGCTCGGGAGATGGGCCTTCACCGGAATATGGTGCGCCGTATCCTCAATCGAAGGCCATCATCCGATCTGGGTGCTTGAGCCCCGTCGGCTTCTCCCCAGCCAAGAGGAGCCGACGGAGTGGACCCGATCGGGCTCCGGACGGAGCTACCGGGCGCCGATCGACTCAATGACCTTCTTGAGGCTCTCGTTCATGGACTTCATGATCTCGGTAGTCAGCTGGACGAAGTTCCGTCTCGCTTCCGCGATGTAGGTCGCTTCATTCATGCCGAGACTCAGCAAGGTATGAGCCTCGGAGCTTCCGATGTCACCCTTCGGAGTGAGCCCCAGCATCTTCTGGATCTCTCTAAACGGCGCCGGGTCAAACTCACCGTTGAGCGCCCCGGCGGCGTCTGCGATCTTGGTCGTCAGCTTGTCCTGACGGCGGCCCTCGGACTCGAGCAGCGTGACGAAGAGCCAGAAGATCTGGTCTTGGGTCGAGAGGCTCGACCACGCGACGTCGGGAACCTCCGCATTCGTGGCCCTGAGCCTGGGAATGGTGTCCCGCTGGCCACGGGTTGCATCGTCCCCTCCAACCGACTCCAGGAGCCTGCGGCGTGGCATCGATAGTCGCATGGTCGGCCTCCCTTCGGCTCTACAGCATCGCCTTGGCCTGGCCGTCGATCTGCGCCTTGAGCATCTTCTTGTGAACGTCCATGAGGTTCTTACCGAACTCCATGAGCTGGGTGAGGTTCTCGAAGTCGATGTTGATCTCGGTTTGGGCGGAGGCCGTCAGCATGCCGTCGGAGTCGGCCTGGGCCCGTACGTTGGCGGCAAGCTCTTCCGATTTCTGGTCCGTGTACTCGGCGATCTCACGGAGCGCGCCGATGAGAGCCGCGAGGCCCTTGAGCTGCGGATTCCCGGCCTTCGGATCGGCTCCGCCGGTCTCACCCGACTCGTCCGCCCGGTATTGATCTCCGATCCTGTCGGCCACTTCGTCCGCGATCCTATCGATAAGTCCCATCTTATTTCTTCCTCTCTCAACGTAGGTTGTTGTCGTTGTGCGGATAGACCATCTAGCCGCACCGCTTCATTCAAGCGCGAGCCTTGCTCTCGCTTGTGAAGAGTGGGGAGCAAGCGCCGGGCCAACGCTCGGGCCGTCAGCCTTGAGAACCGGGAATGTTCACTCCCGAGGGAGGTGCACCTGAGCTGAGGCACTGCCGGTCCCGGTGAACAACCTCGGTAGCCGCGCGTGCGTACAGCACAGTTGGCACTGTCGTTGCTCGTTCTAATCCCGTGGCTGATACGAAACACCAAAAGACCCGAGATGCTCTCACCTACGTCAGCGAGTTCATTCCGCTGATGCAGAACGCGATGTCCGCCCTGCGGGAGCTCCCTTCCCAAACGAACGCGGAGCTCGGCCTCGTGAAGGATTTCGAGACAGAATACGTAGAGCTACTAAAGCTTCGCTCCCTCCTTCACCAGGAGCGCGCGACCGAGCTCATGGGCGTGCGTACAGGGGCTCCGCTCGCCGCGGACGGCTTCGTCGACGAAGACGACTTCTAGCGTCCGCGGAACTTGGTCGTACCCATGTTCGAGCCCGTCGAGCGACATCCCGAGGATATTGTTCACGCGTGGAGTCGCGCCCGGACCCTCCATACCATCGTGACCAAGGGGGGAGCGTTGGCGAGTCGCGCCGACTTTCGGACCCAGATGAGCCGGTCCCCCGAGCTATCAAAGCTGAAGCCGGCGTTGAGACGAATCCTGTCTACCCTTGAACAACGTCTGGAGGGTTCGAGCTCGAGGGCCCTCCTACGATTGGGTTCAAGCCCGATCTTCGCCGAGGACCGCGGCTGCGCGGGGCTCCTTCAGCAGCTCGTTCTAGACAGCCGCCAGCCAGACGAAGTGGTGGCGGAACTCAGCGAGCTCTTCGGGCGCGAGGGCTTCCGTGGACTGGAACGAGAAGCCAGATATTTCGCTATCCGAGCCGCGTGTGCGGGCGTGGGAGCGCGTCCGACCGGACAAGCGCTCACGTTCCTTCTCTCCGAGCCCGCCTTTCTGGGAAGCGAGGCATCATTGAAGGCGATACTCATGGAGCTGCTTGCCGGACCTACGGTGGGGGCGACTTCCGCTCCGGAACGTACTGAAGTCCTCATGAGCGCCTGGGGTGACAAGATGGACGCGCTCCAAACGCTGAGAGCGTCCGAAGCCTGGCGAGGAGCCTCCTCGCCAGCCCTTCGGTCGGAGCAACTTCGGGACTTCGTCGAGGCCCCCACGGAGCACGTGACGTTCCTCGACGCCACCCCTCACAACGGGCACGCACTCGTCATCCTCGGCAACCCATCGGATCCAAGAGCTCTCTCCTACGGAAGGAGGTGGGTTCGAGTGCGGGGCCAATCGGGGGTGGTCGCTCGGCTGTCCATGCCCGACCGGACGCTGATGTCCAACTGGTCAAGGCCGATGTCGGATGCGCAGGTTCGATATTTTGGGCGGTCGCTTCGTGTCTCGAGGCGGCAACAGCTTCAGCTCGTCAATTGGATCGAGAAGACCTACGTCTTCGCCGAAGTATCGAAGGGCAGAGGGTTGGGAGCGAGCCGAATCGGCGGAGAGGCGGCTGACCTGGTGAGCAGCGCCTACGACGCCCTTCGAGCCTTCGGCAACCACTGTCCTGACGACCTCAGCGTCGGTGCCTACGTGGCCGGCCGACCGGTCGACCTGTAGACCCGCTCCGAAGAGAGCCGCGAAACACGCCTCTCCCCTGCTCCCATGTATGCAGGGTTTCTCCGCGTATGCCTGGAGATTCATCCCGGCCCACAACGGGCACATCACGACGAAAAGAGCCTGATGACGCCTTAGGCCTACGGCTAGAAAGAAGGCGTGTCGGCTTGGTGAACCCCCGATGGCGCTACAGGGGGGTGAGCCCGACAAAGGACTGATGGCGAAACGGTGAGGCCATCTCCACCCTGGACTCAGGGACATCGGGAAGGTTGTCCTGAGGGCGGGGGGGCTCCTTGGTGGCGGCGGAGAGCGGAAACTGGAAGAGAGTGGACCAGGTCTTCTCCGAGGCTCTGAGGCGCGCACCTGAGGAGCGTCGAGCCTTCCTTGATCGGGCTCTTCCAGACGAACCCAGCCTACGAGCGCAGGTCGAAGACTTGTTGGCTCGGGACGCCGTCCTCGAGGGGAGCGCCGCCGACGCGTTCGTGCTCTCGATGGGGTTACCCGATAGGGTGATGGCCCCGGAGACATCGGGGATGCTCGGCCCCTACAAGCTGACGGGGATCCTCGGACAGGGCGGGATGGGCGTCGTCTATAGGGCCGAGCAGAGCGAGCCCGTGGACCGCGTGGTGGCCGTCAAGGTCGTACGCAAGGGCCTCGAGTCCGCCGACCTCCTCGCTCGTTTCGAGGGCGAGCAACAAGCGTTGGCGCTGATGAGCCACCCGAACGTGGCAACCATCTTTCGCACCGGACGGACGGACGACGGACGCCCCTATCTCGTCATGGAGTACGTACCGGGCACAGACCTGGCGACCCACTGCGATCGGGAGCGCCTCACCTTGAGAGAGCGCATCCGCCTCTTCTTGGGGGTATGCGACGGCGTTCAGCACGCGCACCAAAAGGGAATCATCCATCGAGATCTGAAACCCACCAACATCCTGGTCAAGACCCCACCGGGGGAGGAGCCGACACCCAAGGTCATCGACTTCGGCATTGCGAAATCCCTGATTGGGAAGCTTACGACCCGGGCGGCCGACACCCGGGCTGGGGTCTTCGTGGGCACGCTCGCCTACAGCAGCCCCGAGCAAATTACGGGTCGGTACGCCGCCGTCGACACGCGCTCGGATATCTATTCGCTAGGCGCGGTGCTCTACGAGCTCCTCGCGGGAGCTCCCCCCCGTTCTCGAGAGGAGCTCGAGCGGTCACAGTTCGAGCTGGCCAGGCTGTTGGAGTCCTCCGAGACGCCTCCCTTGTCCACGCGATTCACCGAGCTCGCGGAGTGCGAGGAGATTGCCGCGCGACGAGGTGCCTCGGTACCTGAAGTCCGAAAGACGCTGTCCGGCGATCTCTCGTGGATCATCAGGCGGTGCCTCGAACGAGATCCGGACGAACGATATCCATCGGCCCAAGGCCTCCGAAGTGACTTGGAGCGCTGGCTCGACGGACGGCCCGTCGAGGCGGTACGAGCGTCGGGCTTCTATCGCGCGCGGAAGTTCATCAACCGATATCGGCGTGAGGTGGCGCTGGGAGCCGCCGTCGTGGTGGCTATCCTCTCCGCGAGCGTAGCCGCTGCGGCCGCCTTCATCCAAGCCCGCCGAGCCTCGGAGGAGCTGCGGGTCGTAGCCGACGAGGCGAGGCTCGCCGCCGAAGAGGTCAAGCTCGCGGCGGACTTTCAGACCAAGGTTCTACGCTCCTTCGACCCACGTCGAATCGGCCAGGGCCTCCGGTCTCGCCTCGTTCAGACGGTGGGCGCGGAGATATCTCGAACGGCCTCCGGCCCTGAACACGCCAAGACTCAAGCGGCGCAGTTCGAAGCGCGGTTGAGGGCAGTGAACTTCACGGATCTTCAGCTCGAGGAGCTCGAGACGTCCGTCTTTGGCCCCGCCGAGAGATCCATCGACGAAGACTACTCGGCTCACCCCTTGCTTCAGGCCGCTCTTTGGCAGTCCTTGGCCGACACCCTGACCGAACTCGGACTGCTGGAGGCAGCCAAATCCTCTCAGGAGAAGGCTCTCTCCTCCCGCGAGAGGCACCTTCCGCCGGACCATGAGTTGATCCTCGCTTCGCTCGAGTCCCGCTCCACGCTGCGAGCGCTCACTTGGGATGCCGCCGGCGAGCTGAGCGATACCACGAGACTCCTCGAAGCCCGGAGTCGGCTCGGCAATATCGAGCACATCGCGAGAGTTCTCGACGAGAAGCACAGCTTTGCGCTCCTCAGAAACTATCGACTAGATGAAGCCCTCCGCGCCCAGAGGGAAGCTCTTCGACTGTGGACGACCCTTCAAGGAGACCAGGGTCCCGATGTGCTCAGAGCCCGAGCCAACCTCGGAACGATGCTCGGGCGCGCGGGTCGACTCGAGGAGGCCGAGCTACATCTTCGGCAGAGCATCGCGGCCTCTCACCGTTCGGACGCATCCGAACCGGACCTCCTCTGGTCGTGGCACCGTCAGCTCGCCCGGATCCTCGCCCTCCGAGGCTCGAGCGCCGAGGCCGAAGCGCTCGTGCGCTCAACGTTGGAGACCATCTCGCGCTACCGGGGCTCCGAGCACTTCTCGGCGGCCATGA
>JBCBRU010000072.1:0-21899 GCA_039819565.1 Myxococcota bacterium
GATCAGCCCTTCTACGGCTCGGTCGTGGTCCTGCGGACGGCAGCGCTGCCGCCCCTGTTCCTGAGGGACACCTCAGCCTGGTCCTTCATGCTGGAGCTCGGCACCGACGTCGTCCTCATCGATGATCTTTGGCACTCGGAGTCGCTCCTCTCGCTCGGGGCCACGGTGGCTCAGGCCGGCGGAACCTGGCGCATCGAACCTCGCTCCGAGCGAGGCGCGGACCCCTACGTTCAAGTGCTGGACTCCTTCCTGAGCGTGTTGGCCGAGGGGGAGGTGCGCGTCCCTACGGCTCGGGCCTTCTCCGAGACCTCGAGCCGCGGCTACAGCTCCGCCCTCGAGCATGACGTGGAAGTCACGCCTATCCTTGGTCCCCGCGACGGTCCGCCCCTCGGAGTTTTGGTTCGCGCCTTCGACGACGAAGGGGAGCTCGAGGAATGGGGAGGTCTCTACGTCTTCTCCGATCGGGACCTCTTCACCAACGCCAGCTTGACCCGCCCCGACAACGCGCGGGCGGTGGTGGCCCTGTTCGCCTCCCTCCTCTTCGAGGGGGACACCGTCGAGTTTGTGGACGGTCTCGAGGGCGCCCCGAGCTGGGCCGACCCCGAGGGGTCCGGGTCCGACTCCACCCGCCTCCTCCGAGCCTCCAAGCTCCTCCCTCTCATTCTGCAGGCCTTCTTGGCGTTGATCGTGCTCTTTGCCTGGATCGGGGCGGCCTTCGGGCCTCCCCGAGATCCAGAAGCGGTGGAAAGACGCGCGTTCGCCGAGCACGTCGACGCCGTCGGGCGCTGGTACGCCCGCACCGGGGCCGCCGGGGAACGCCATGCGGCTCGGCTCCTCTCTCGCTGGCTTCACCACGTGTATCGAGACCGACGGGGTGGAGACTGGAAGGCCCTGGCTCGAGATCTCGCCGAGACCCGGGAGCTCGACCCCTCAGATGTCGAAGCGGCTTTCGCCCTCGACCGAAGTCCCCAGGACGACACTCCGGTGCCGCCCTCGGTGGTCCGAACCTTGTCGCGCTTGGTGGCGGGTCGGGTAGCCTCCCGGGAAAGGTAAAAAGACGACGTGCAGCTCTCCGAAGTTAGCGAACGCGTGGGCCTCATCGAGGACCAGGTATCCAAGGTATTCATCGGCCAGGAGGACGTGCTGCAAGCCGTCCTGGTGGCCATCTTGGCCCGCGGTCACGTCCTCCTCGAAGGCGTGCCCGGGGTCGGAAAGACCTTGTTGGTCCGCACCCTCGGCCATGTCCTGGGGTGTACGTTTCGCCGGGTCCAATTCACTCCGGATCTCATGCCGTCCGACGTGACCGGGGCCAGTCTCTACAACGAGCGGGAAGGGGTCTTCGAGTTTCAGCCCGGGCCTCTGTTCACCGAGCTCCTCCTCGCCGACGAGATCAATCGAGCGCCCGCCAAGACCCAGGCTGCGATGCTCGAGGCCATGGCGGAGCGCTCCGTCACCGCCGAGGGCGTAACCCACCCTCTGCCTCGGCCCTTCTTCGTGCTGGCGACCCAAAACCCGATCGAAAGCGCGGGCACCTATCCCCTCCCCGAGGCTCAGGTGGACCGTTTTCTCTTCAAGGTTCTCATCGAGCATCCCCCGCGGGAGGTGGAGGAGCGGCTCTTGCGGTCCATTCGGGACGGCTTCGACGCCGCCGAGCTGGAGTCCGCCCATCTCCAAGCGGTGACGGATCCGGCCGGCCTCATCGCCATGCAGCGGGCCATCGAGACCGTCACCGTCGGCGAGGAGATCATCAGCTACATCGCTCAGCTCACCGACAACACGCGTAGGCATCGTGCCGTTCAGGTGGGCGCCTCCCCCCGCGCGTCCATCGCCCTGCTTCGCACCGCCCGCGTGCAGGCGGTGGTCGAGGGTCGGGACTTCGTCGTGCCCGATGACGTCAAGACGCACGGCCCCGCGGTGCTCCGCCACCGGCTCATTCTCCAGCCCGACGCTGAGATCGAGGGCGTCACGACCGACGACGTCATTCGCGGGGTGCTCCACGACACGGAGGTCCCGGGCATGGCCGGGGCGCCCCCGACCGCGGAGGGGGAGCCCGCCGAAGCCCCGCCGACCGCCCCCGTGCCCTCTGGCCCGGGCCCCGACGCCGACCTCGTTCTCTGAGCCACCCATGCCTTTCGTCCCTGCCCGCCCCCTCTTCCTCGCGCTCCTCGCGCCCCTGGCCCTGGGGCTCGTGACCGTGATCGAGCCGGCCTGGACGATGTGGATGGTGGCCATGGACGTCTTGATTCTGACCGCCGCCGCTCTCGATCTGCTGCTCGCCTTGCCGGCGGGGGTGGCGGTGCGACGGAAGGTTCCCGCCCACGCCTCCCTGGCCCGCGCCTTCGCCGTCGAGCTGGAGGTGCGGAGCGGTCTCTCGCGCCCGGTGGAGGTTCAGATCAACGACGCCTACCCGAAAACGAGCCATCAAGAAGGCCTGCCGGGCAGACTGCGCCTCGAACCCGGTACGGTGCGGCATCTCGACTATCAGGTCCGCCCCATGCGCCGGGGCCCGGCTCACTTCGAGCAGTGCTGGGTGCGCTACCCCTCGCCGGGAGGGTTTTGGTTCCGTCAGCTCAAGCTCCCCCTCGAGGACACCGTGCGGATCTTTCCCGACGTGCAGGCGGTTCGTCACTGGGAGCTCCTGGCGCGGACGGACCGGAACCGAGCTTCCCGGCTGACGCGCCTTCGAGGGGGGGACACCGAGTTCGAGAGACTGAGGGATCACCAGCGCGACGATGAGTTTCGTCGGATCGACTGGCGAGCCACGGCCCGCCGGCGCCGGCTCACGGTGCGTGAGTATCAGCTCGAGCAGGACCAGAACCTGGTCGTCATGCTGGACTGCGGCCGCACCATGACCGGTGAGTGGTCAGGCCTGACGGCCTTGGATCACGCGCTCAACGCTTCCCTCATGCTCACCCACGTGGCGGTGCGGCGCGGCGACAAAGTGGGGCTTGTCGCGTTTGGTGAAGAAGTCTTGCGCTTCATCGAGCCCCGAGGCGGGGCCAGCGCGTCCAACCATATCATCCAAGCCACCTACGATCTGTTCCCGCAGATGGTGGAGCCGGACTACGACAGCGCCCTGCGCCTCTTTCAAAAGAGAGTTCGACAGCGAACCTTGGTGGTGATCATCACCCACGCTCTCGACGAACCCACCGCCGCTCGCCTCCAGACCATCAGCCGGGAGTTACTGCCCCGCCACTTGCCCCTGGTGGTGCTCCTCCGGGACGCCGATATCGAAGAGCGGGTGCGACGCGAGGCCGAGGATGAAGAGACGTTCGCGGTGCAAGCCGCGGCGGTCGAGCTCTTGATGTGGAGAGACCGCGTCACCCTCGAACTCGAGCGCGCCGGCGTCCTCGTCCTCGACGTCCTCCACCGAGATCTCACCGGCGCCCTGCTCGCCCGCTACCTCGAGGTCAAGGCCCGAGGACTCATTTAGGCCCAGACCTCCCGACCTGCTATGGGGAGGTGGTGCCGTCCCGAGAGGAACCCCTTCGATTCGGCAACTATCGAGTCTTGGAGCGGATCGGGGAGGGCGGGATGTGTCTCGTGTTCCGGGCTCAGCGCGACGATCTGGGCATGGACTGCGCGCTGAAGATCCTCAAGCCCGAGCTGAGGGCCGAGGAGCGGGTCCGAGATCTCTTTCTCACCGAGGCGGATCTCTCCCTCCTGCTGCGCCATCCCAACCTGATCCGGAGCTTCGACGCGGGAGAGATCGACGGGCGGGCCTTCATCGCCATGGAGCTCCTCGAAGGAGGGACCCTCGGGGACCTGGTCGACGTTCTCAAAGCCGACGACTGCCCGCTCCCGGACGACCTCGCGCTCTTCGTGGTCTCCGAGATGCTGAGCGGCCTCGAGGCTCTCCACGAGGCCAAAGGGGAGAGCGGGCGTCCCCTCGGTATCGTGCACCGAGACGTCACCCCTCATAACGTGTTCCTCGGACTCGACGGACGGGTCGTCCTGGGGGACTACGGGGTGGCCCACATCGGGGGGCACGGCGAGGATCTCCTGAGCGAGGTCCCGGGAAAGCTGGCTTACCTTCCCCCGGAGGCCCTCACCCGCGACCCAGTGGACCGAAGGGGAGACCTCTTCTCCGCGGGCGTCTTGCTGCACGAGCTGCTCTTGGGCCGCCGCCCCTTCGAGGGCGAGGACGAACGCGCCACCATGGAGCTCATCGTGGAGGGGCGCCTGGAGCAACCTCGACGCCTCCGGCCGGAGCTCCCTGCGGACCTGGAGAAGGTCCTGATCAGCGCCCTGGAGCGCCGGGCCGAGCAGCGTCCGTCCTCGGCCGCCCGTCTGCGAGGAGACCTACGCCCCTTTTGGGACGATCAGCTGGGCAACGCCCGCATCTTGGGGAGCCTCATGCGAAGCGTGCGCTCGAGCCACCGAGCTCCGTAGGCTGAGCGCGAGGCCTCGGGGCCGACGCCTCCGGGAGCGACGCGTCGTGCTCTCGGAAGAAGCTCGACATCTGCGTCCACAGTCCGTCCCGCGCCCGCTTGCCGATGACCGCGCCCACGTGACCGCCGGGAAGCACCACGTCCTCTTTGATGGGGCTTCCGGCGAGGTCGAGAAGACACCGAGCGCTCTCCTCGGGGACGATGTGATCGTGGGCGAAGCTGACCACCATGAGCGGACAGGTGAGCTCCGCGAGCCGCACCGCTCGACCGGAGACCTCGAGTGTCCCTCGGGCCAGGCGGTTTTCCTGGTACAGACCCCGGATGTATTCGCGGTAGGCACCGCCCGCGAAGTCGACGTTGTCGTTGCCCCAGGTCTCGATGGCGGTGAAGACGCGGAGCCACTCCTCGTTCTGGGAGCGGCCCAAGATCATCCTCAGCTTCCCGACCTGCAAGGTGGGCTTCAGCATGTAGAAGCTCATCTGCATGAGAGGCCAAGGTACGTTTCCGAACGCGTCGGCCAGGGACTCCACGTCGAAGCCGCGCACGTTCATCCAGCGCGTGAGGAGCCCCTCGTCGTGAAAGCCGACGGGGGCGGCCAGCGCCACCATGGAGGCGATGCGCTCCGGAAAGCGGGAGGCGTGGATGGTGGTGAGCGTCCCCCCCAGGCAATAGCCGAGAAGATGCACCTTCTCGGAGCCACTGAGGCTCGCCGCGGTGCGGACGCAGCGACCGAGGTAGCGGTCGACGTAGGTATCCAGGGTGAGGAACCTGTCCTCCTTCCCGGGTTGACCCCAGTCCACGCAGTACACGTCGTGGCCGCGCTCGAGAAAGAAGCGGACCAGCGACTGATCGGGGAGGAGGTCGAGGACGTACCACTTGTTGATGAGCGAGGGCACCAAGAGCACCGGTGAGGTCCCCTCTCGAGGGGCTGAAGCCTCCCCCTGAAAGCGGAGGAGGCGGTACTTATTCTCCTCGAGAACGACGGTCCGGGGACAGGTCCCGACGGGAGCCCCCGCTACGAAGGAGCGTACGGTGCGAGCCACGGCGGAGATCATGCGTACAAGCCCTCGAAGGAGGCCCGAAAGGCGTCGTATACTTTGCTGCGCTTGATCTTCAGAGTGGGCGTGAGGAGACCTGCTTCAACGGTCAAGGGCTCCTGCATGATGCAGTGCTTTTTTATCGTCTCGTGGCGGGCCAGGGTCGCGTTCACCGCCTCGATGCGGCGGTCCACTTCCGGGCCGATGAGGTCTGGGTTCTCCCGACGGGCCACGGGGCTGAGCCACACCCCCGCGACGAGATACTTCTTGCCGTCGCCGTAGACCACGAGATGCTCGATGAGATCGTCGGAGGCGAAGGCGAGCTCGATGTTCGCGGGCGGGATGTTCTTTCCCCCCGCGGTGACGAGGATCTCTTTTTTTCGGCCGATGATCTGGAGAAATCCGTCCTCGGTGAGTCGACCGAGGTCGCCGGTGGCGAGCCATCCCTCTGCGGTGAAGGCTCGGGACGTGGCCTCCGCGTCGTCGTGATAACCGCCGAAGACGTTGGGGCCGCGGGCCAGGATCTCGCCGTCCTCGGCGAGCTGGAGCTCCACCCGCGGGAAGGCTTTCCCGACCGAGTCGAAGCGGTAGTCCGAGGGGCGGTTCATGGTGAGGGTGGGAGCGGCCTCGGTGAGCCCGTAGCCCTCGATGATCAGTAGGCCGGCTTCCTCGAAAGTCTCCTTGACGCGACGATCCAGCCCCGCGCCACCGGAGAGGCAGAAGGCGAGACGCCCCCCCACGTCCTCGAGGAGCTTGGCTTTGCGTCGCTCCCGATCCGGCGCCTCGAGCGCCCCCGCGGCCAGCTTCTCCCAATAGGCGGGGACGCTCATGAAGATGGTAGGGCGGACGGTGGCGAAGAGCTCGAGGACCTCGGCGGGGGTGGTGAGGTAGCTCTCGAAACCCAGCTCGAAGCCGAGACAGGCTTCGCCCCACCCGAAGATGTGGCTCATGGGCAACCAGAACAGATCCACTCGGAGCTCAGGGAGGGCGGGTCCGAGCACCTCGATCCAATCCTCGCTGTTCGAGTTGACGTTGTCCCAAGTGAGCGGGACCCCTTTGGGGTGTCCCGTAGTGCCGCTGGTATAGAGCATGAGGCATCGGTCCGCGCGGACGAGCCGGCTCAGGAGCTGACCGTAGGCCTCATTGACGTCGAGGCTCCGACCGCGCTCGCGGACCTGTTCGAGAGGGAGCACGCGTCGCAGGAGATCGTCAGAGATCTCCACTCCCGACGCCCGGGCCGCTTCGATGGCGGCGGCGACGTCGTGGCCGCCTCCGAGGAGGACGATGTAGCCGAGCCCATCGGCCGCGCCGGAGGCCATCACGCGCTCGAGCAGGGCTTGGCTGTCCACGAAGACGGCCAAGGCCCCGGAGTGACGCAGCACGTAGCCCGCCTGAGCCGCCGTGCTGGAGGGGTAGATCGGCACCATGACGCCCCCCGCGGCTTGGATCCCGAGCGCCGCGTAGAGCCACTCGATGCGGTTCGGGGCGAACACCGCCACCGGTCGCTCGCGTTCGAGACCGACGCCCTCGAGCCACAGCCCCACCTCCCGCACGGCAGCGTCGATCTCGGCCCAAGTCAGCGGCTCCGGGGTGCGAAAGCGGACCCGTTCGGGGTGAGCGCGAGCGCCCTCGTGCAGGGTGACCGGCGTGGGTCTCATCGCGGGTCCCGCTCTCGGAGCTGCTCCTCGAGGTCGAGGAGCTTGGACTGAATCTCGTTGAGGGCGTGGAGGGCGCGCTCGTGGTCCTGGCGAGGCACGAGCCCCGCCGCGCGCCAGCCCCGGCGGAGCGCCCCGTCCAGACCGCGCTTCGCGCGCATGGCCCCCGTCATCGCGATCCCGGCGGGCTCGAGGACCCGGGGACTCCGGAGGGCCGCGTCGAAGAACTGCGACGCCTGCTTCTCCCACGTGTCGAGCCTGCTCTTGATCAGTTGCTTGGCTTCGCGACGCACTCGGACCTCCTCCAGCCCATTTGGCGGCGAGCTTTGCTGCACCGCAACACCGAGCCGTACTTATGTTTGCGGCGCGAGAAAACCGAGGTCAAGCTTTGCTGCAGCGCGAGCGGACCATGCTACGGTGGGTGCGATGTCGGGCCCCCGCAAGAGCGAGGTGACGGTCAAGAAGTACAGCAACCGTCGGCTGTACGACACGAGCGACAGCCGCTACATCACGCTCGACGAGCTCGCTCAGAAGATTCGGGGGGGGGCCGTGGTCAAGGTGGTGGACGCCAAGACCGGGGACGATCTGACTCAGGCCACGCTCGCTCAGATCATCCTGGAGAGCCGCCGAGCGGCTCGGCTTCTGCCGGTGCCGCTCCTGATTCAGCTCATCCGCATGGGGGACGACGCGCTGTCCGAGTTCTTCTCCCACTACATGTCGTGGGCGCTCGAGCTGTACCTCCAGGCGCGCTCCGGAGCGAAGGCCATGGCGCCCTTCAACCCTTTCGCGACCCTTCCGTTCTCGGGGGCGAGCGCCTTCGCGCGGATGTTCTCCGAGGCCCCCTGGGCGGACGGACGCGCCGACCCCTCGCGCCTCTTCGAGATGATGATGCGGCGCACCCACAAGCCCAACGGTATGGCCGAGGACGGACTCACGGATGCGCCCCTCGACGGTGACAACCACGAGACGGAGACCGCGAGCGAAGAAGAGGAAGGCCACCCGGCGTCGGATCTCGCTGATCTGCGTCGCGAGATCGAAGAGCTCAAGGCGGCGCTGAAGTCGAAGTAGGCTCTCGCTCTAGCGGCACTCGTCCGGGACCGGCTGCATGAAGGCGTCGAGAAAGGCGACGAAGACGTTCAGAGCCTCCTGACACTGAGCGTCGGTGGCGCCTCCCGAGCCATCCTCGTCGCAGCTCGTGTTGTCCGGGTCCTGAGCCTCGGCAGCTCGACAGCAGGCCGTGAGCTTGTCGCACTCGCTGTCGCCGCCGCAGGCGGACAGCGCGAGGGACGCCGCGAAAAGGGCCGTGGGGAGGATGATGCGTTTCATGTGCGATCCACGTCGCATCAGAAAGGCCACGTCGCAACAGGTGAGGAAGATCACGCGACGTAGGACGCGCGCTCAGCGGCAGATTTCGGGCACGTCGGGGAGCAGCACGAGGAGGGACTCGCGGCCCCGCTGGCACTGCGACTCGCTGGTGCGCAGGCCCGCCTCCCGCTGCTGGCAGACCTCAGGACGCAGCTCGAAGAGGGCCTTACAGCATTCATCGAACTGATCGCATTCGCCGGCGGGGCACCCCGAGAGGATTCCCGAGGCCAATACGAAGCTGAGGATTCCTACACGTCCCATCGGTCAGCCGGTGTAGGTCCTCCCGGGACGGGGCGCAAGGGACTCCCGATTGACCCCCTCCATTCTCGGGTTCGAGGCTCGGGCCATGATCCGCTGGCTCTTGGTGACCTGCCTCGCCGCCGCTGCGTGCCGGCCGGCCGCAGAAAGCCCCCAGACGACCCCGTCGAGCGCCCCGGCCTCCTCCCCCCGTCGTCAGCCGGCCTCCGCGCCGAAGCCCCCCACCCCGCTGCCCCCCGCCGCCTCGGGAGCTCCCCTCGGCGAAAACCGCAGCGGCATCGACTACGTCGGCGAGTGCTTGGGTACGCGGCCCTGCCGGTGTCGGGCCCCGGAGCTCTTCCACGGCCGAAACGCCCTGGGACGGCTCGGCATCGACGAGGTCGCCCGCACCGAGGGCTCCTCGTGCCTCTTGGGAGATCTCGACGGCAACGGACACACCGACGCGGTGTTCCTCGGCGCGCCGAAGTCGGGCTTGCGACCTGCGATCGCGCTGATGTTCGACGAGGTGGGTCTCTCGGCGGTCCTCGACCTCCCCAAGCCCGTGCGCTCCCTCGCTCTGGGGGCGAGCATCCCGGGGCGAGCCACCCTCGAGGACGGAGCCATCGTGTTCCTGGTCCGGGACGGCAAGTTCGTGGTGGGCACGAAGCCCGAGGCGACGCCCGCCCCGGAGCCTGAGTGACTCAGAGGGGCAACACTTCCTGCAGGAAGGCTTCCAGTCGGGCGTTGAAGGCGTCGGCGCAGTCGATCTGAAGGGTGTGGCCGCAGCCGTCGAAGCCCTCGAGCTGGGCGCCATCGATGCGCTCCGCCCCATAGGCCATGATCGCCTCGGTGGGCCCACCGTGCATGAAGCGGTTGGGGATCAAGCGATCCTCGTGACCGAAGGCGATGAGAGTGACGGCGCGAATGCGGTCCAGGTTGTCCCGCGTGTAGTCGGTCTCGAGGAGCCCCTGCACGGAGCGCACGTTGGCGTAGGCGTAGGCGTCGAACTCCGACGTGGCCCGGACGCGGGCGCGCTCCTCCACCAGCCAGGCATAGTCCGAACGCCACCGACTGAAGTTGTTGTAGCGGATGGAGCTCCAAAGCCCCTCTTCGTCCACCGACTTGACGAGCGCGGTGGAGAACACTTTCGTGAACCACAAGCGGTCCCTTCGAGAGAACTTCTCGAAGCCAGCGGGTGAGACGAGCACCAGCCCTCGCGCCTGTCCCGGACGCGCGATGGCGAAGGACAGCGCGGTCTGGCCGCCCATGGAGTGCCCCACGAGGGTGAAGGTCTCGACCCCGCGCGCGGAGAGCAGCTCGGCGTACGCATCGGCCATGGCGGGCATCGTGTACGGAAAGTCCGCGGGCTTGTCGGACTTGCCGTAGCCGACCATGTCCGCCGCGATCACCCGGTAACCCAGGCCTGCGAAGTGGCTCAGCTGGTAGCGCCAAAACTTGAGGTAGGAGCCGAGCCCGTGAATGAAGACCAAGGTCTTTTCGGCGGAGGGGTTGAGGTCCACATACGTGACGGTGGGGGCCTCCGCCATGCCGTGCTTCTTCGCGAGCTCCGGGAGCGACTGGCGCCGCTCCGGCCAGGCCAAGCCGTCGGGGTTGGTGTACCGGACGTCTTCGAAGGCGAGCGGCCCCTTCGAGGCGTAGGTCGAGACGCAGGCGGTCAGGGCGAGAGGAAGTAAAGCCAGGCTTCGTGTGTACATCTCGACCTCAGAACGCGTACCAGGTGAAGGTGGTCCAGAGGCCCCAAGGGTCCTCCTCGACGTTGGCCACCCCGTCGTAGAAGTCTCCACGGAACATGTATCCGGCGTGGAGCCCGACATCCATGAGGAACCTCACCGTCCAGATCAGCTCCGCGTTGACCTCGGCGCCGATGAAGGTGCCCCGCTCGACCTCCGGGTCGAGGCTCGGGAGAGCAGCTCCCGAGTAGCCGATGGCCCCGCCCACTTTGGCGTTGAGCACGTAGGGAATGAGATCCATCCGCGCGGAGAGGATGCCCGAAAGTAAACCTGCCCCCTGGTTGGAGAGGTCCGTGACCGCGCCGGTATAGTTGCTGACCACCGTCGTAAAGGGAAAGAGCAGGAGGGTCTTGTGGTTGAACCACGTGGCCCCGGGGAGCCCGTAGAAGTTCATGGTGAAGGCCCCGGTGTAGTCCTCGTCGGTCGGGTCATCGTCGCTGGTCGAGAACATGCCCTCGAGCGTGATCACGTCTCGGGTGGTCTTTCCGTGGTTGTACATCAGCTCGAGGTTGGCCGCCCCTCCGAGCACCGAGAGCTCGCCCAGCTGCCCCTCGCCGATCGACTCGGCCTGCGATGCGTACTCGCCCACGTTCATCATCACGAAGCCGCTCGCGCCGAAGGGCCCGTGGAGAAAGTCGATGTTGTGATCGAAGAACGCTCCCGCGTACTGAACCCAACCGGTGGCCCGGTTGATGGGGAAACGGGGGGTGCCCACGTAGGCGGGAAGGCCGGTGCTCGAAGGTCCCGGACGCACGATGTTCGAGAAGAGGTCCCCGAAACCCTGGGTGTCGTCGCGGAGGTGCCAGAGCGAAAGGCCGAGGTGCGTCCCTGGCTGTAGGGTGTACTGCGCGTCGAGCATACCGAGGAGGGCAAACTCGAACTTGGGGTCACCCTCGGAGGCCGCCCGCGGCTGCCCCGCGTTGAGGAACACGAAGGACGCCTTGCCCCGAAAGTCCCCCGCCCGGCCAAAGGCCGAGATCCCAGTGCCGTCGGAGCCGACGAAGGAGAGCTTGTAGCCGGTGCGCGCGATGTCGAAGACGGAGGTGCGGGTGGAGTCGCGGACGTTGTCGTAGATCGGGTGAGTCCCGAGGACGACGGAGAGCTGGAGCGGGTTTCGCGTAGGATAGAGAGCAACGTTGACGTTCTTCGTCTGGATGTTGAGCTGGTCGGCGTTGAAGGCTCCGCCCTGGTTCTGCTGGGCGGTGTTGGCCTGGATGCCCCACGAGAAGTCGACTTCGAGCATCGCGTTGAACTGCGCGAGGCCGTCCACGAAGTGGGGCGCGAAGCTCACTACGGGAATCCATCGCTGCTCCACGTAGAAGACGGCCTCCGGCACCGTCCCCACGATGGATCCCGCGGGCAGGCCGATGGGCCCCAGGGAGACGCCCCTCAGGCCGGCGGGGTTGGCGAGGACGTCCGTGACGGAGAGCCGAGTGAGGAAGTAGTTGATGAGCCGAAACTCCGGCGGCTCGGGATCTTCGCTCCGGTCGGCCTCGGACTGCCAGGCGTTGAAGCCGAGACCGGGGGCAGCCGGGCCTGCGGCCCTCGCGAACGAGCTCGAGAGCGTGCAGAAGACGAAGAGGAGAAGAGCGGGGAGACGGGGCAGTCGACGCATGGCGGGGAGAGCGAGGCCGGAGGCGGGACCTCCGGCCCCGAGGCTCACTGAGCGCGGTACACCTGCACCGCGTCTCCCATGAACTCACTGCCGTTGAGCGTGATGCTGCTCGTGCCCACCATGCCGTCCGCACAGCGATGGCCGAGGGCTTGGCCAGTGAAGAAGAGCTCGAGCTCGACGGTGACGGTGCCCGTGGTGGTGATGCGGCCGCGGCCCTCTTGACCGAAGCCGGTGTAGGCGGCGTCCACGTCGAAGCAGTCCGCGTTGCCGGAGATGTTGCTCAAGGTCAGGGTGGTGGTGACGAAGGGCCCGGCCGTCCCTCCGGCCATGGTGCGATCGCACATCATGTTGACCAAAGTGCCGAGGATGCTCGTGGTCTGGAACTGGCCACCCATGACGTCGATCGTGGATTGGTTGTAGCACTGGGTGCTCGCGCCGAGATCGAGGTCCTCGGAAAAGCCGTTGGGGTGGGTGGGGATGTCGTCGCCCTCCATGACCAGCGTCTCGCCCTCGAGGAAGGCTTTGATCTCCGCCTCGGTGGTCAGGCTGGGCTGCATGCCCATGTCGATCTCCATGCCCATGTCTGGCGTCGTACCCATGTCGTCCGGGGCGTCGCCCATGTCGACCGGAGTGCCCAGGTCGACAGGAGTGGTGCCCATATCGGCGGGGGTGTCGTCATCGCCACAGGCGGCGAAGGCCAGCGCTCCGGAGAGTATGATTCGAGTCTTGAAGTTCATGGGGGTTCCTTTCCAGCACGCTCCAAAGCAGGTCCTACCGATACTCGCTGGCGCCCTCGAGCGGGCGCTCGGTGTTCGGGCATACCCCGCGGCGAGTTGTCACTCCCGGGGCCGCGGGCCGGTGCCCGTTTTGGGTGCGCTGCAACACTCAAATAGCCTGAGGCTCACGTCAACGCCCTCTAGGGTCATTTTGCGGTGCAGCAAAAATGATTTGACGACCTTGGGTGGGGGACTGAGAAGGGAGCCTCAGGTGGGCACCGGGCTCGCCAGAAAGGACAGGATCGATGACCGAAAAGAACGACGCCAACCCCATGGAGAAGCTCGCCACGGAGAGCACCCACCGCATGGAGCAGATGATCGAGGACTATAAGAAGTTCGAGTCTCAGCAGCAGCAGAAGGCCATGGAGATGATCGACGAGGGCGCCAAGATGATGAAGGCTTCCGTCGAGTACGGGATGAAGATGTCCGAGGAGTGGCGCCGTCTCGCGCTGCAGGCCAACCGGCAGGCCACCGAGCTCTTCACCACCCGCTGGTTCTGAAATCTGCCCCGAGGGTGGCCCAGGTCAGCCCGGGAAGCTGGCGCACGCTCGGGCTCGCTTCCATGTCGAGCAGCCTGCACCCCAGCTCGTAGGGTGGGCACCCCGCCGGCCAGCGCGGCCGGGGCGCCAAGTTTAGCGGCCCTCTCAGCACCGTCTTCTCGATGCCCTCGAGAAGATGGGTGTTGTGCGTCCAGACCTGGCTCTGCGACCCCTCGTGCGACGCGTGAGGCCCCCACGCCGGGGCCATCAGCGCGTGCGCCGAGCTTGGCGACGTGTTCACCGCCACCGTACCGTAGGTGAGCCCGTCAATGGCTGCGTCGAGGGCTTGAGCACCGGACGCGGAGCGCTCGAAGGGTCCGGATACGAAGAGGGTCGCGGCGAGCGAGCCCTTCAATCGCTCCTCCGCAAATCGAGTTGCGGAATGAAGGAAGGCCTCAGGCTCCCCCACCGCGAGGCTGACCACCCCCAAGAGCCCGCAGAAGGGCGCCATGCGGTAGAGGCGCTCGTCAGCGTCCGGATCGAGGTCCTCTATCACCGTCCACGGAAGGCGAGTGAGGGAGCGCTCGCCCAAGCTGCGAAAGCGCTTCCCTTCGGTGAGGGCGGCGTGGCGGGCCAACGCTCCGGGGTGGTAGGCCAGCCGGGTGGGAACGCGGGAGAGCGCGGCATCGAGCCGGTCGAGAAAGGCCCGACGCTGAGGCCACCACTCCGCGAGCAGCAGCACCGAGGCCGCGTAGCAGTTGAAGCCTGCGTTGTCGGTCAGCATCCCCGCTACGGTCCAGGCCATGGCGTCGAGCTCGCTGCGAGCATAGGTCCCGGGGACCACCACCACCGGACCGACCCCCCCGAGAGCTCCCGTGAAGGGGTGAGAGACCTCGCCTCGAAGGGATGCGAAGGTCTCTTCGCTGCCGGTCAGGTGCACGGCATCCACCCCGGCGTGGGCGGCGAGGTGGCGACCTTCCTCGGGACCGCCGTAGGCCACCGCGAGGTATCCAGCGGTGACCAGCGGCGTGAGCGCGCGCTCGAGGAAGGGCCCCGCCCACTCGTTGACGGGGCTCATCTTGAGCACCGCGACCCGTCCCTCCGAGAAGAGCTGATGCAGGGCGTCCCGCGCCGCCAAGGATGAGGAGGTGCCCGCCCCCAGCACCGCTGCGACCTCGGGAGGTCCGGGTTGGTGGTGGACCCTCCCGGCCTCCTCGAGCACCGACCGCTCGGTCGCCCCCGGGGCCATGCGCTGCACGGCGCGGAGGGCCCAGAAGGGAGGAGGCTCGAGCCAGGACGTGGGGGCGACGTCCACCTCGACCCGTCCGCTCTCCACGGTCCGGACCCGGTGGGCGTCCAGAGGGGGGCCGCCGTCGGCCAGGCGCTCCCAGGTCTCGGCGAGCAGTCGGAGATAGCGGACCAGCGGCACCGGACCCGCGAGCCACTCCTCGCCGGCGGAGGCCGGGAGGTCCTTGGCCCGATGCCCCGCGCGCACCCACTCCGGCGCCACCTCGACGACGGTCCGCAGGGAGGCGCGGAGAAGGCGGGCCCTCGCCCCGGGGGTCAGGCCGCGAAACTGCGCCGCCCGCGCCCGAAGCTTGTCGAGTTCCCGGTCGAGATCCTCGACCTCGGTCGGCCGGTCGCTCTCCTCGGCCACCGCCCGACCTCCTACTCCACCACGTAACGCTGAGAGGACGCCTCGGTCTCGATGTCGATGGAGAGATGACGGGGCTCGGCCGGGTCTCGAATCATATCTATGCGGACCTCGAGCGTATCCCCCTCCTGCACGGTCTGCGGCGGAAAGGGGAACCAGGTCTGCGACCAGTGGGTCTCGGGCTCCGCGGGGCTGGTGCTCAAGACTACGGAAGGAGAGAGGCGAGCGTCGAACCAACCCACGAAGCCGCTCAAGACGCCGTCCCGCTCGACATCGAAGCTCAGCTCCCGGGGGCCGTAGGGGTCCTCCATCCCGGCCGTGGCGAGATCCAGCTCGACCACGGACTGACCGGCCGCGAGGAGCCCGCTCGGGTCGACGCGCATTTGAGCGCCCCGCCCCTGGCGAAGCTCCAGGGCTTCGAGGCTCGACAGATCGAGCCCGTGCACCGAGCGGCGCCAGGCTCCGGGGCCGTCCCTGAAGTAGAGATAAGGGTCGTCCAGGGGCGCGAGTCGAAGATCGATCTCCGCCGGGAGCATGCGGCCGCCCTTCTTCAGGTTACCGTCGCGGGCGGCGATCACGTCGTCGAGCATGTTTTCCACGAAGGCCATGTGCCCGAGCCACTCGCTGACGATGAGGTCCACGGGGGCATCGAGATCGAGGTCTTGGGCCGCCCCCCGGAGGATCTTCACGCGGTCGGAGAGGCCGTTCGCCTCCACGAGGTTGGCCGCCGTTTGCACCACGTCCGAAAAGTCGATGCCGGTGACCTGAGCCGCCCCGGCTCGGGCCGAGAGCATGGCCAGGATGCCCGTGCCGGTTCCCACATCGAGCACCACGTCACCTGGATTGACCACCTCGAAGATGGCTCGGGCGAACGCATCCGTGCGCCACCGGTCGCTGACCATGCGGCGCTGGAGCTCGAGGTCGCCGTAGCGCTGGAAGTAGTACTCCACACGGGAACCCCTACGGTTGATCTGGTCGGAGGCAAAGTCTATTCGGCGAGGGATGAGGGGTTGGATTCCTGCCGTCCTCGGACTGGCCCTGGCCGCCTGCGCGGGAGGCGGAACCGCCGCCGAGACCGCTCAGAGGGCCGCGCCGTCCGCCACCACGACGCTCGAGATCTTCGCCCTCTCGGACTTCCACGGCTGGCTCTTTCCCCGCACCACCCGCTCGAACCCGCGCTACTTCGGAGGCATCGCCAACATCGCGGGCTTCCTCACCCATCGGGACGGGGCGGAGCTGGGGCGAGCCCTCATCCTCGACAACGGGGATATGTGGACGGGCCCCGTGGAATCCACCTTGCTCCAAGGGGAGCCGGTGGTGACCGCCTACAACGCCTTGGGGGTGAGCGCCGCCAACGTGGCCAATCACGAGTTCGACTTCGGAGTGGAGACCTTGCGAACGCGGGCCGCGCAGGCTCGCTTTCCTTTCTTGGGTGCGAACGTCGTCGAGAAGAACACCGGAGCCGCCCCGGACTATCTCACCCCCTTCGTGGTGTTGGACCGGAACGGCGTCCGCGTCGGGGTCATCGGTTTGTGCTTCGTCGATACCCCCGCCACCACCAAAGCGTCCAACGTGGAGGGCCTCGAGTTCAGGCCCTACGCCGAGACGCTGAAGACCGTGGTCCCCAAGGTGCGCACCGCCGGAGCCGAAGTCTTGGTGGTGCTGCTTCACGACACCCCGGTGGCGGCCGGGGCGGTGGTGGAGGCCCTCCCCGCGGACCTGCGACCGGACCTCGTGGTGGCCGGCCAGGACCATCGGCGAGCGCAGCTGCAGGTCGCGGGCACACCGGTCGTGAACCCCGGAGCCTTCGGGGCCTCCTACGCCCGCTTCGAGGTGAGCTTCGACCTCGCTCGCCGCGAGGTGCTCGGCGTGTCCTCCGAGATTATCGAAGTGACGGGACCGGTGGAGGCGCCGACCCATCCCCCCGTGGAGACGCTGGCCGACATCGCCCGGGATGCGCGGAGGCGAACCGAGACCCTCGCCTCAGAACCTCTGGGCGACCTGGGCGCGCCCGCTCCGGTGGGGGACTTCGCCCAGTCCACGATGGGGAACCTCATCGTCGACGCCTGGCTCGAGGCCTTTCCGGAGGAGGCCGACCTCGCCATCGTCAACCACGGGGGCATTCGCCAGGACCTTCCCGCGGGCCCGGTGACGCTGGGGGACATCACCGGAGTGATGCCCTTCGAGAACAACATCTATCTTTTGGAGCTGACGGGTGCGGAGGTCATGTCCCAGCTCGCCATCGACCACCCCGTGGTCGGAGGAATGACCTGGACCTATCGGGAGAACGCGACAGGACGAGAGGTCATCGAGGCTCGAGACCGAGACGGAAACCTTCTCGTTCGCGAGACCACGTACCGCGTCGCCGTGCTCGACTTCATGTACACGGGCGGCGACGGTTACGAGTTCGCCAAGCTCGATAACGAGCCGATCGACACCGGCCTCTCCTGGCGAGAGCCCGTGATGCGGGCCCTCCGCGCGGCAGCCTCCGAGGGGCGAGCCCTGGTTCCGGACGTCGCGCGCCGCGCCCAAGAAGTATCTCTCGGAGCCACCAGCTCCGAGTAGAGCCTCACATGCGGCGGTAAACGCCGCAGACGATGCCGAGGATGCTCGTGCTTCTGAAGTCTGCCTTGCGCACCACGATCGGACCCATGTTCGGGTTCTCGGCCACGAAGTGGATGACGTCGCCTTGGGGCTCGTACCGCTTCACCGTGGCCTCTCCGTCGATCATGGCCACTACGATGTCGCCCCGCCGAGCCTCCAGCTGCTTGCGAACGAAGATGTAGTCGCCGTCGAAGATGCCCGCGTCGATCATCGACTCGCCCGAGACCCGGAGCGCAAACACGCGGTCCGTCTTGGAGGTGCCGAGGAAGAAGCTGTCGATCTGGACGGTGGTCTCCACGTTCTCGTCCGCAAGAATGGGCGCACCCGCGGCCACTCGACCCAACACCGGAACCGACACCATGCTGCCGTTGTCCGGCACGAGGGCCGCGACCACATTCGAGGGCGGGTTCGCGTCGGGCACGTGCACGGGCCGCAGAGCGCGCGACTTCAGGCCTTCGCGGCGCAAGAAGCCCTTACGCTCCAGCGCCTTGAGGTGGTCGTTCACCCCGTTGGTCGACCGTATCCCCATCTCTTCGCCTATCTCTCGTATCGTCGGGGGGTAGCCCTGCTCGGAGATGCGAAGGGTGATGAAGTCGAGTATCTGCTGCTGGCGTGGGGTGAGGCCCTGCATGGATCGACCCTAGCTGAACGTCTGTGTACACGCAACATCCGAAGAGTGTCTCGGAATGTGAGCCGGGCTTGCCTTCTCGATTTCGGGGAGTAGGCTGCGCCGACCGTGGCCAAGCAGGACGACGAAAAGGGATCCGCCCTCAAGAAGGCTCGGAAGGTGCGAAGCCCCTTCGGCACTCAGGTCGCCCGCAAGGTCACGTGCAGCTCGTGTGGCGCGGAGGACACGATTCATTTCGCACCCCGCCCCGGTCAGCAGCCGCTGTGCCGCCGCTGCGCCGCGGACATCCTCGGAGTGGTGGACGCGGAGGCCAACATCGGTCCCGAGCATCGGGAGAAGTGTGAACGCTGCGAGCTCTTCGTGGTCCGGCCCTGCGATTTCGAGGACCCCTTGTCGTGCCCCGAGCACGCCCGCGCCCTGGCCATGAAGCAAGGTCAGCGGAGCCGGAGCGCCACCCGCACCGCCAGCGGCGCCCTACGCATCCGACGAAACCCGAAGGGCTCCTGAGCCGAAGGGGGAGCGCACTTTCGGGACCGGACCACGTGAGACGGTTCAAGCTCGGTAGTCGTTGGGGTCGACGCCCATCTGCTTCATCCAGCGATGGACCTGCATGCGGCTGTAGCCCATGGACCGGGCCACGGCGCTGACGTTGCCCTTGTGGGCGTCGAGGAGGCGCAAGAGCTCGCGCTCCCGGCTCTCCTCGCTCCCCTTCTCGAGCATGCGGGGAGGCTCGGCGTTCTGGATGTCGGAGGGGAGGTCCGCGACTTCGATACGAGAGCTGGCCGCGAGCGCGGCCGCAGACTGGAGCCCGAGCTCGAGCTCCCGCACGTTGTGGGGCCAGTCGTAGGTGAGGAGCGCCCGATAGGCGGGGGCCGAGAAGCTGAGCTCGTCGAGACCGAAGCGGCGGAGGAGCTGAGCCATCAAGGCGCCGAGGTCCTCCCGGCGAGCTTCGAGCGGAGGCACGTCGAGGACCCGCCCTTTGAGTCGGGACCAGAGCTCGGCGCGAAAGCGACCGCTCTCCACCAGCGACTCGATTTCGGGGCAGGTGGTGGCCACGAAACGTATGTTGACGCGCTCCGGGACGTCGCTCCCCACCGGGGTGACCTCTCCGTGCTGGACCACGCGCAGCAAAGCCAGCTGCACCTCGGGGGACAAATCCTGGAGGCGGTCGAGAAGGACGGTGCCGCCGTGGGCCCCGCGGAGACGACCGCGGCGCGCCCGCTCGCTCCCGTCGGCTCGCTCGAGGACGCCGAACAACTCGTGGGAGACGAGATGGGCAGGGATGCTCGCCCCGTTGAGGGCCACGAACGGCCCCGCCCGCCCGGACGCGTCGTGGACGGCGCGGGCCAGGACCTCTTTGCCGGTGCCCGTAGCCCCGCGGAACACGATGGGCACGTCCAGGGGCGCGAGGCGCGAGAGCTTGTCGCGAACGGCCAACATCGAGGTGGAGAGCGCGGTGGGCCCTCCGACCTCGGGCGCGGGCGACCGAGGCCGCTCGGAGCCATTGTAGGTGCGAAAGAGCCAGAAGGTCGTGCCCGTCTCGAAGAGGTCGCCGTCCGATAGAAGCACCGTGGAGGCGCGACGGCCCCAGGTGAGGGTGCCGTTGCTCGAGCCCAGGTCGGAGAGACGCCAGCCCTCGGCAGTACGGATGAGCTCGGCGTGAGCCGCGGACATCCAGCGGTCGGGCACCGTGATGCCGTCCCGAGCCTTGGTGTCCCCCGGCTCTTCGCGGCCCAGGACCACGCGGTCGCGCCCATCGAGCTCGTACACGATCGGCTCGCGCAGGGGCGCCGAAGCCATACCGACGCGGATCAAGCGCGCGGTGGGGCCCCCTCGCTCCCGCACGAACGGTTGAGGGGAGGTTTCCGACGTGTGTCTCTGGACCTCCATCTTCGAACTCGACCCTCCCGTCCAACAGGCCGGGCCGCTCGGAGAGTCCCCACCGACCGGGATCCAGGTCAACCCATGTAGGCCGAAGAAGTGCGGAGCGCGACATCGGCGACCGCACATCGTGCAGCTAAACGCGCGTTATGTTCCACGAGTGCAATGTTCGTCTCCACGAGATTGCCCTCGCTGACTTCGGCCAAGAAGGCGAGCAGAAATGGCGTAACCTCCCGACCCTGAACACCTTTTTCCGCTGCTCGGGCCAGTGCGCGCTCAATCCAGGTGTCGACCTGCCGCGGTTCCTGCGCGGAGCTCGCAGGAGGGGCCTGAACCACCAGAACCCCGGCTTCTCCCAGCCGATCGAAACGCGTAACAGCGATCGCGGCGACCGCCCGCGCTTCGTTCACTCGAACCGGGACCGGGAGTCCACTTGCACCGTGGTAGAACGCGGGCAGTTGGTCCGTCCCGAAGCCGACGACGGGCACCCCGAGCGTCTCGAGTCGCTCGAGGGTACGGGGTAGGTCCAGCACGCTCTTCGCACCAGCGCACACCACCGCCACCGGGTACTTGGCCAGGGCGGTGAGATCGGCCGACTCGTCGAAGGTCGTCTCCGCCCCGCGGTGGACCCCCCCGATGCCGCCCGTCGCAAACCAGCGGAGCCCCGCCACCTGAGCGATGGCCATGGTGCTCGCCACCGTGGTGGCCCACACCCCGCCCAGAGCCAGGGCCGGAGCGAGATCGCGAAGGGAAGCCTTGGTCGCACCCTCGCCGATCACGCGCTCGAGGGCGTCGCCGTCGAGGCCCACCTGAAAGCGCCGATCCACGATGGCCACGGTCGCGGGCGTGGCCCCCTCGGAGCGGACCGCCTCCTCCAGCCGAAGGGCCACTTCCCGTCGGCGGCCAGCGGGAAGCCCATGGGCGAGCAGGGTCGATTCCAGAGCCACCACCGGGGCCTCGGTGGCGAGAGCCTCGGCGACCTCGTCGCCGAAGCTCAGAATGGGGAGGTCGAGGAGAGCGTCGACGGGCGTCGCGCTCATTCGAGCGCACCGCGCAGATCGGCGACGAGGGTGAGCGTCTCATCCTCTTCGACGTCCCTCTCGAGGGAGGTCAGGCGCTGGAGGAGGAGCATCCGGTTCGGCTTCTTTCCGGACTCGACGATCTCGAGAAGGCGCTCGAGCACCAAGCGGAGGTGGCTCTCGTCCTCGAGGGCCTCGAAGGTGGACATCAAAAAGCGGGCGTCGTCGGGAAGGTCAAAACCCGCGTCGAGGTAGGCGCGAAGGGATGCGTCCGAGGGCTGGTTCCGGAAGTCTGCGTTGGCCTTCTGGCGGGCCGCCGACTCTTCGGAGACGGGACCGAGCTGGGCCTTGAGGTGCTCCGGCAAGCCGCCACCCCCGGGCGTGAACATCTTGTCGAGCTGGGCCTTGTACGCCCCGTAGGCGCCGGACTTCTCGGCCCGCTCCCGACCTCGCGCGTCGGGGGCGCCGACAAGATCGTGGCCGAGTCCAAGGCTGCCGAGGTGATAAGCCAAGCCGACCGCGACAAGTACGTCGCGCGGGCGGCGGCGCGGCGCGCCAAGAAGAGCTACGAGGATGCCAGCGCCGACAAGCCCACCGGCCTGCGCCGCGGCGTGTCCATGCGCACTCTTCAGCTGGCTCTGGACGGCCAGCCTATCACTCGCGTCAACCGCAAGAAGATCGCCCGCGCCGTCGAAAAGGCCCTCAAGAACGAGGTCGAGGTCACGGTGCTCAAGCTCTTCGCGGACGTGCGCTCCCGCAACCACAAGAAGACCGACGACGCCGAGGACTGAGGCCACGCTCATGGGC
>JBCBRU010000073.1:0-21726 GCA_039819565.1 Myxococcota bacterium
CCGACCCCGAACTCGACGAAGAGTCACTGCGCGGGGGCGTGCGGATGGTTCGCGAGCAATTTTTAAGCTCGTTGCAACAGGTTGGGGTCAGTCGCGAAGAAACCGTCGGGCGATCCTTCGATCCCGAACTGCATGAGGCGGTGTCCAACGTCCCGGTCGATGACCCCGCTCAGGACGGTCAGGTGGTCGGTGAGATCAAAGGTCTGTATCGTTTTCAAGACGATGTACTGCGCCCCGCGGTCGTCGCCGTCGGTCAACATCAAGGATGAGCTCACTGCAAGACACCGCACGCGCCATCGAAGATCAGGCCGGCCGATTTCAGCGGGTCCGCGACGAGATCGGAAAAGTCATCGTCGGCCAGCGCAAAATGGTCGACCGCATCCTGATCGGTCTACTCACCGGCGGCCACATCCTTCTGGAGGGCGTTCCCGGCCTGGCCAAGACCCTCTCTACCGCCGTCGGGGTGGCCGTCCTCGAAGCTGCCGACGCCTTCTCGGCCTTTGTGCGACCGTCCCCGGCGCGCGTGCAAGCGCCCGAAGTCCCGGCTGGTTTCGTTCGCGGCGACGTGCTCCGGGTCATCGGCACCGATGACGGCCCGGTGGTGCTCGTTCAAAAGCGGGGTGAGGCCCGCGCCCTCCCTATCTGGATCGGACACGCTGAAGGTCGAGCCATCGGTTGGGCCCTGCGCGGGGTCGAGGTGTCGCGCCCGAGGACCCATGACCTGCTCGCGGACACCGTGGCGGCGCTCGGAGCCACCGTGCATCACGTACGGGTGGAGCGGCTGACGCGACGCGGGGTCTACATCGGCGCGGTGGCCCTCGACACCCCCCGGGGGCCGGTCGAGCTCGACGCTCGCCCCTCGGACGCGCTCGCCTTGGCGCTCCGCACGTCCGCCGCGGTCTACCTCGCCGAGTCGCTCGACGCCCAGCTCCTCGACCTCGGTCGATGAGCCGAAGGTCGACCCGTCCCACTTCTCTGAAGAGGTGGGTCTGGTAGTCTCCTCTCGCCGATGAGCGAGTCGAGCGCACGATTCTGCCCGGTGTGCGGCCGAGGGACCGACGAGGAGCGGTGCCCTCATGACCGGGTGCCGACCATCGAGCGCGCGCTCCTCCCCGAGGCGCCTTCCCACCTCCCCGAGGGCACCATCATCGCGGACCGCTACCGCGTCGAGCGGAAGCTGGGCGGGGGAGGGATGGGTACGGTCTACGCCGCCACCCAGCTCTCCATGCGGCGCGCGGTGGCCCTCAAGGTCGTCAACTCCAACGTCATCGACGAAGATGGGCTCCGGCGGTTCTACCGCGAAGCTCAATCCGCCAGTCAGATCCACCACCCCAACGTGGTCGGTGTGCACGACTTCGGCTTCGACCCCACCCGCAAGATCCCCTTCCTGGCCATGGAGATGGTGTCAGGCCAGACGCTCCGCAAGCTCTTGGACGCCGAGGCCCCGCTCGCCCCCGATCGGGCGATGGGCATCACCGAACAGATCGCCCGAGGTTTGGTCGCCACCCACGAAGCGGGGGTCATCCACCGAGACCTCAAGCCCCGTAACGTGATGGTCCGCCGGCTCGCCGACGGAGACGAGCACGTCACGGTGCTGGACTTCGGGATCGCGAAGGTTCCCCTCAGCGAAGATCAAGAGGCGACCTCGCCGCTGACCCGGCCTGGCCTCCTCGTGGGGACGCCCGCATATATGAGCCCGGAGCAGGCTGAGGGCGAGCCCGCCACCGAAGCCTCCGACCTGTACTCCCTCGGCTGTCTCCTCCACGAAATGCTCACCGGACGTCCTCCCTTCACCGCGGAGTCGGTCGGGGGGCTCCTCAAGCAGCACCTCCTCGCCCCACGTCCCGCGGCCCCCACCCAGGTGCGAGACGAAGCCGTCCCGAGGGGTCTCGACCGCGTGCACGGGGCGCTCCTTCAGATCGACGCGTCCGGCCGGCCCCGCTCCGTGGCCGCGGTCGCGCGCGCCCTGCGGCGTCTGCAGGCCGACCCTCGGGCGGACATCACCCCGGGGGACCTGGGACGCTTCGGCGAGCCCACCACCGGGGCCGGGGACGACACCCACCCGTCGCTCACCGGTGGGGAGACGCACAGCCACGCTTTCCCGGGCTGGCGGTGGGGCACCGGCGGACGCGCCGCGGTGGTCATCGCCTTGGTCCTCTTGGCGGGCCTCTCCGCCTGGCAAATCACGCTCGCCCTCGAGCCGCCGGAGCCCGTGCCGGAGGTGGTGGCTCTCCCCCCCGAAGCTGAAGCCCCGTCGGCTCCGGCCCCCTCCCCCGAGCCGCCCGCGCCCTCGACCTTCACGCTGTCCACGGTCCCTTCCGGGGCGCAGGTCTTCGTCGACGGAGACCGGGTGGGACAGACCCCTCTCGAGCTCGAGGCCGAGGATGTCCTCCGGAAACTCAGCCTGCGACGCCGCGGGTATAAGACCCGGGTGGTGGATGTCGACGCCGGGCGCGCTGACCCGATCGAGATCCGGCTGGAGAAGGTTCGACGGGCGGCGCCGCCCCCGCTTCCGAACCCCTACGACTGAACGAGGCCCCGATGTTGTCCCGACTCCTCATCGTCGCCGCGATCGCGGCGGCTAGCGCCCCCGAAACGACCCTCGCCAACGACGCGGCGCGGGCGCGCTTTTACTTCGAGCAAGCCGCGGCGGACTTCGCGAGCGGCCGCTTTCGCGACGCCCTCGACAAGTTCTTCGAGGTCCAGAGGCTCGCCCCGAGCCCGAGCACTCTTTACAGCATCGCCCAGTGCTTCGATCAGCTCGGCGAGGCGGATGAGAGCTACTTCTATTTTTCGCGATTTCTGGCCGCGGCGCCTCCGGATATGGACCCCCAATTCACGCGTACGGCGCGGCGCCGTCTGGCTGCCCTCGAGCGCGCGGTGGCGCGGGTTCAGTTGCGCACGGATCCTCCGGGAGCGGAGGTCTTCATCGACCGACGCGACCTCGGGGCCTACGGCCGAACGCCGGTGATGCTCGCCCTCTCCCCCGGCCCGCACACCCTCTGGCTCGAAAAGACCGGCCACCGCGCCGTGGAGGTGAAGGTGCGGGCCGCGCGGGGAAAGCTCCTCGAGATCGACCGCTCCCTCTCCGAGGTGCGGGGCCGGCTTAAGGTCCGGGCGTCAGTCGATGGACCGATCCGGGTCAGCAGCGAGACCGGGGAGACGGTAGCGGAGGGGCAAACTCCGTTCACGGAGGCGCTGCCCCCGGCCCTCTACGTGGTCGAGGTGTCGCCGACCGGCCACCGCCCGGCTCGGGACCTCGTGCGGGTGGAAGCGGACGCGGTCGCGGAGCTCGACCTCCGGCCGGAAGCTCTGCCCAAGCCGGCCGGGACCCTCACCATCACCAGCAACGTGCAGTCCGCGGTGGTGAGCATCGACGGGGAGGCGGTCGGATTCACCCCCACCGTGCTGCCCCAGCTCACGGCGGGGCCACGACGGATCGAAGTGCGCTCGGCCGGCCATCAACCCTACGAGGAGGTGGTCGAGATCGCTCCCGATCGGGGATTTCTCAACGTGACGCTGGAGGCTCCGGAGCGCACCGAACGATCGCCGCTCACGTGGGTGGCCGGAGGCGTGGGGGCGGCGGCCCTCGCCGGAGCCCTCGCGACGGGGATCATGGCCCAGGTCTCGAACGACGAGCTCGATCGCGCCTTGGCGGATCCCAGCCGAGGCGATCCCCGCGAGATCCGAGATCGCACCACCACGCTCCGAGATGTGAGCGACGGCCTGTGGATCGGAGGGGCGGTCTCCCTGGGGGTAGGGGTGCTCCTCTACTTCGTCACCGAGCGGACCCTGGTGCGCCCGTCGAGCGGCTCCTATCAGATCGAGCTGGATCTCCCCTGAGACCATGTTCGCGGTCATCGTCACCGCCGCCCTGGCGGCCGCCCCGGCGCCCGAGGGCCGCGCCCAAGAGAGCGAGCACTTCTTCCAGAGAGCGCAGAGCGCCTACCGCCTGCGCCGCTACGACACGGCCCTCGAACACCTCCTCGAGGTTTATGATCGCAGCCCCACTCCCGAGGTTCGGCTCGGAGTGGCCCGCACCGCCGCGCAGGCCCGGTTTCGAGAGCTCGCCCACGCCTTCTATCGGGAACTCCTCGAGCATCCTCAGTATCGAGCCGAGGCCCGTTCCGCCCTCGCTCGGCTCCGCCCTCGCCTCGCCCTCGTCGAGCTGAGCTCGGAGCCTCCGGGAGCGGAGGTGTTCGTGGACGACCGACAGCTCGGGAGCTACGGGCGCACCCCTCTCGTACTCGCGGTCTCCCCCGGTCGTCGTCGCATCATCCTCGACGCGGACAACCATCACCGCGTGAGCTTCGAGGTGCGGGCCCGCAAGGGCGCCCGCGTGCGCGCCGCCCGCTCCCTCTCCGCGCGGCAGGGTAGACTGCGGATCGAGGTCACTCCCTCGGGAGCCGACATCCGCCTCGAGCGGGGCGAGGCGCGGACCACGACGGTGGCCGCGGGCGGGGAAGCGCGCCTGGCCGCCGGGACCTACACGGCCCGCGTGGAGGCGGAGGGCTACGTCCCCGAAGAGCTGGAGGTCCGGGTGCGCCCGGGGGCCCTGGAGGTCCGCCGGGTGACCTTGGTCCCCACCCGCGAAGCCGGCGCTCGGGTCCTGGTGTCGACCGGGGGCCTGCGCGCGCCGGTGCGGGTGGACGGGGTCCATAGAGGTCGAGCTCCGCTCGTGCTGTCGCTGGCGCCCGGGGAGCACGAAGTGCAGGTCGGGGAGGGGTACCGGCGGGATCTGATGCTGCTCGCCGGCAAGAGCTACGTGCTCACCCCCGAGCCCGAGGAGGTGCGCCCGCGGGGGCCCTCTTTCGATTGACGCCGCACGCCATCCCTCCGACCACCAACGGGTGCTGCGATCTCAAGCCCGGAGGGCGGGGCTCCGTCGCATCCTAGGATTGGCTCGCCCGGAGGCGCGAGCCCTGGTCTTCGGGACCCTCTGTCTGGTCTTCTCGAGCGGTTCCACCCTCGCCTACCCCGCCGCCATCCGGTGGCTCATCGACGAGACCTTGGGGAGCGGCTCCGCTGCCGCCATCGATCGCGCCACCGTCATGTTGATGGGACTGTTCTTCGTACAGGCGGTCTCGGCGGGGCTGCGCTCCTATTTCTTCACGGCAGCGGGGGAGCGCATCGTAGCCCGCCTCCGCAGCGACCTGTTCGCGCGCCTGCTGGATCAGGAGATCGGCTTCTTCGATCAAAACCGCACCGGAGAGCTCATGAGCCGGCTCTCCAACGACACCCAGATCCTCCAGAACACCGTGAGCGTGAACATTTCCATGCTCCTCCGCAATCTCGCTTCCGCGGTGGGGGCTATCATCCTCCTCTTCTTTTTGTCCGTGAAGTTGACCCTCGTGATGCTCTCGGTGGTCCCCCTTCTGGCCGTGGGCGCGGTGGTCTTCGGCTGGCGGGTACGCACCCAGTCCAAGAACGCGCAAGACGCCTTGGCGGGGGCGGGAGAGATCGCGGAAGAGTCCTTGGCGGGGATCCGGACCGTCCGCGCCTTCGCCCAAGAGGACGCCGAGCGCGGACGCTACGGAAAGGCCATCGAGCGCTCCTTGCGCTCGGCCATTGCCCGCACCCGGAGCATCGCGCTCTTCGCGGGCGGCACCTCCCTCTCGGGCGGCTTCGCGATCGCGGCCGTCTTGTGGTCGGGCGGACGCATGGTCGCGGCCAGCGAGTTGACGACAGGGGGCGTGACGGCGTTCCTCCTCTACAGCGTCATCGTGGCCTTCTGCCTGGGGGCCCTCACCGACCTCTGGTCAGACTTCATGAAGGCCAGCGGCGCCGCCGAACGGGTCTTCGCCCTCATGGATCGCGCGCCCGCGGTGCCCCCTCGCGGAGGCACTCAGCTCGACGGGGTCCAGGGCCGGGTGAGCCTCGAAGGAGTCCGCTTCGCGTATCCGAGCCGGCCCGACGTCGAGGTTCTCGGCGGCGTGGATCTCGAGCTCGCTCCCGGAGAGCGGGTGGCTCTGGTCGGGCCCTCCGGCTCCGGCAAGAGCACGGTGGCCAACCTCGTCCTCCGCTTCTACGACCCCGAGGAGGGCACGGTTCGGCTCGACGGGCGAGACCTCCGGGAGCTCGACCCCCAGGCCCTCCGCCAGCAGATCGCGGTGGTCTCCCAAGAGCCGGTGCTGATCAGCGCCAGCGTGGCCGAGAACATCCGCTACGGTCGGCGGGACGCCAGCCCCGACGAGGTCCGAGCGGCGGCCCGGGCTGCCAACGCCGAGGCTTTCGTGGACGCCTTCCCCGAGGGCTTCGACACCGAGGTGGGGGAGCGAGGGGTTCAGCTCTCCGGCGGCCAAAAGCAGCGGGTGGCCATCGCCCGGGCCCTCATTCGAGACCCGCGGGTGCTGATCCTCGACGAGGCCACGTCCGCCCTCGACGCCGAGTCCGAGCACCTCGTCAAGCAGGCCTTGGACCGACTGATGGAGGGCCGGACCACTCTGATCATCGCCCATCGCCTCTCGACGGTGCGCGATGCCGACCGCGTCGCGGTGCTGGAGTCGGGAAAGCTCGCGCAGGTCGGCTCGCACCGTCAGCTCATGGAAGACACCAGTGGGCTTTACCGAAAGCTCGTCGAGCGTCAGTTCGAGCCGGAGCCGGCCTTGGTGGGCTAGAGCATGGATTGGTCCCTGGCTTTTCCCTTTGCCCCCGGCGATGGGCTCACCATCACCACCAAGATCGGCCCCTTCGCGAGCCTCCGCGCCACCGCCAAGGTTCGGGCGCTCGAGCCCCACCTCGTCCTCGACTACGACTTTCCCGAGCAGTCCATCCTCGTCAGGAAACTCGCAGCCTCGGCCGGAGAGGCCGAGCTCGACACCCAGATGGGGCGGCTCAAGCTGCGCCTCAAAGGGCAGGATCCGGTGGAGATCCCGCTGGAAGCCCGCCAGGAGGGGCGCCGCGTCGTGGTCGAGCTCGGCGAACCGGACCGCAAGGTCAAGCTCGTGCTCTCCTCGGAGGGGCCGCAGAGCTCCGAAATCCAGATTGCGGGCGGAGTGCCGGTGCCGATGCGAGGCCTCACCGCTCGCGTCACCCTCAACCCGTAGTCCGTAAAGCGCCCGTAGCCCCGCAATCTGAACTTCGTCGGCGGCGCGCCGAGGCCGAGGATTATCGACCCTCGCTCGTCGAACTCCGTCCGCGGAGGCTTCGAGCTTCCATCGACAGAAGCACTCTCGACCTTCGCGGCTCCATCCTTGGAGGCTCTCTCCGCGCCTTGACAAATTTTTTTGTCAATGTTCGGGTATCGCCGTGCTGGACGTCGAAACCGTCGAGGATCCCGCCGTAGCGGCCACTCTGATGGATCCGATTCGGGCTCGGATCCTGTCCGAGCTGACCGAGCCGCGCTCCGCCGCGACGCTGGCCGAGCGGGTCGGGCTGACGCGGCAAAAAGTGAACTATCACCTGCGCGCGCTCGAGGAGCGCGGGCTCGCTCGCGTGGCCGAACAGCGCCAGTGGGGCGGGATCACCGAGCGACGGCTGGTCGCGACGGCCGCCTCCTATGTCGTCTCCCCCGACGCGCTGGGACCAGTGGCCAGCGACCCGGAGCGGACGGCCGACCGACTCTCGGCGGGCTACCTCGTAGCGCTCGCGGCGCGGGCGGTGCGGGAGGTCGGGCGCTTGATGCGCCGGGCGCGCGCGGAAGGGAAGCGCCTCGCGACGCTCTCTATCGACACCGAAGTCAACTTCGCGACCCCGGCCGACCGCTCGGCCTTCACCCGGGAGCTGGGTGAGGCCATGACGAATCTGGTCGCCCGCTACCACCAACCATCGGCGTCGGACGGCCGCGTGCACCGCTTGGTCGTCCTCGCCCATCCGATCGAGGAAAGAGCATGAGCATCGAGAAGGACGACAAGAACCACCGCGTCGTGAAGACGGAGGTCGAAATCGAGGCCACGCCCGAGGCGGTCTGGAAAGCCATCGCCACCGGGCCGGGCATCAAGTCGTGGTTCATGGGGATGGAGAGCGAGGTCGAAGAGCGGGTCGGCGGAGAGGTGCGCACGAAGATGGGCGACCAGATGGTGCCCATCGCCAAGGTCACCGCCTGGGATCCGCCCCGCACCTTCGCCACCGAAGGCGAGGAGGCCTTCGGCCCCGGCTCTCCGACGATGGCGTACGAGTGGACGATCGAGGCGAAGGATGGAGGCAAGTGCGTCATGCGGATGGTGCAAACGCTCTTCACCGAAGACGATGCTTGGGACACTCAGGTCGGGGACACGACGGCCGGGTGGCCGGCCTTCTTCCACGTGCTGCGCAACTACGTCGAGCGCCACGCCGAAGAGCCGAGCGGTGTGGTCCAGGCCATGGGCCCGGTGCCGGGCTCAAAAGAGGAAGCATTCGAGCGACTGACGCGCGCGTTCGGCGTCACCGAGATTGCGAACGGCGTGTCCGTCGACTCCAACGTAGACGGAGCTCCGGCGTTCGCGGGCCAGATCGAGGACGTGGTCCGCGGCCGCAGCGACCGAATCATGCTTCGTCTCGAGCGACCGTTCCCCGGCACCGGATGGATCGGGGTCGGTCCGATCGGAGGCAAGATGACGGCCGTCGCCACCTTTTACTATTATGGCGAAGGCGCGGTTGACGCGAGCGCACGCGACGGAGCCCAGCTCACCGAATGGCTGAAGGCGCACGGTCAACCCGAAGAGTAGTCCCTCGGCGGCTATCCGCCGGGGTCAAAGCGAGCGCTTCGCGAGCTCTGGGATAGGACGAACCTAGCCGCCCATCTCGTCGATGAGGTCGGCGAGGGTGTCGGTGTCGTGATCGCCGACCTGCCGATCTGCGACCTCCACCAGCCGCGGTCCCGCAGAGCCCATGGCCACTCCGAGCGCTGCCCGCTGGACCATCTCGATGTCGTTTTCGCCGTCTCCGACGGCCATCGTCTCGCCCCAGCTCGTACCGAGATCGGGAAGGATGGAGTCCAGCAAGTAGGCCTTCGAGATGCCGGGCGCCATGAGCTCGAGGGAGGTCGGTTTGGGGCGCGTGAGAGCGGCTCCCTCGACGCAGGCGCGAGCCTTCTCCAGCAGAGCCTCCACCGCCTCCGCGCTCCCGTTGGCGGTGAGCTTGAGAAGCGGAGGGAGGCCGTCCAGCCCGGTGAGAAGCTCAGGCTGAAAGTCCACGGCTCGGGCCTCCCGCTCAGCTTCGGGCCCGTGCTCGAACACGCCCCACGTCCATCCCGCGTAGACGAAGGGGCGAAAGCCCTCCGCCGCGGCGAGGAAAGCCTCCGCCGCGCGGCGCGGTAAGGCGGTGGTCCGGATGAGCTCCCCCCGGTGCACGCCCGCCGCCCCGTTGAGGGCCACCACCGGACAGCTGAGCCCGAGCTCCTCCGCGATGACCTTCATACTCCGCGGGGGTCGTGAGCTCGCGATCACCACCTGTCCCCCCTTGGAGCGAAACCCATCGAGCGCCGCCCGCACCCGCGGTCGTATCCGGTGATCGGATCCGAGGAGGGTACCGTCGAGATCGAAAACGAGGGTCCGCACGCCGCGGAGAATGACACAGCTATTCCCTCAAGCGTTGTACGAGTCGGGGAAGGATATCTCCGACCCGACCGTCGAGCCGGGTCGTGGCCAGAGCGTCGGCGCGCGTCGGGCCGGCGTTGACGACATGCACGGGCTGACCTTCTTCGTGGGCGCGCCGGACGAAGCGAAACCCGGAGTACACCGCTAAAGAGGTGCCCACCACGAGGAGGGCGTCGGCGGACCGGACCCGGCGAAACGCCCGCTCCACCCGGTCTCGAGGTACGCTCTCCCCGAAGAAGACCACGTGGGGCTTGAGCACGCCCGAGCAACGGGGACAGGTCGCGGTCACGAAGCCCTCGGTGTCCTCCAGCTCTACGTCGCCGTCGGGAGCGATCTCGGCGTCGGCGGCGGCGAAGCCAGGGTTGAGCTCCAGCATCCAGGTCTGCACTTCGTCGCGGGCATAGAGCGTGCGACAGGACAAACAGATCACCTCCGCGAGCGCCCCGTGCAGCTCGATCACGTCCGCGCTTCCCGCCTTTTGGTGAAGACGGTCGACGTTCTGAGTAATCGGCGGAGAGGCCCCCGCGCCCTCGAGGGCGGCCAAGGCCCGGTGGGCATCGTTTTCGCGACGGTCCCGGAAGGCTGGCCAGCCGAGCGTCGCGCGCGCCCAGTAGCGACGTCGCGCGGCTGGGTCATCGACGAAGGCTCGATACTGCACCGGGTTACGGGCGCGAGCCCGGGTCCCCTCGCCGCGATAGTCGGGGATCCCAGACTCGGTGCTCATCCCCGCCCCGGTGAGGACGGCCACGGTTCGACCCCGCAGGGCGTCGACGAGGGCGTCCAAGGCCCCTTCGTCGACAGGACCGCGAGCGGGCACGATCTCCACGCCCCCACCTCGACCATGCCGGGCTCGGCTTGGCCAGCGTGCTGGGGAGGGCCCGGCCTCAGGCAAAATCGCGCAGACGGGACGTGCGCCCCTTCTCCGCGACCATGGCCAAGAAGAGCTCGGCGGTGGCCACCGCGTCCGACAGCGCGCCGTGCAGGGGCGCCGGAGGGAGGCCGTACTGCGCCCGCAGAGCGGGCAGGCGGAGGCTTCCCGGCGCCGGCTCTCGACCGGTGCGGAGCAGCTGCCGGTGGGCCACGGCGAGGGTGTCGACCACGGGCACGACCAGAGGAGCGCCGTAGCGATGCCGGCAGATGCGGGCGAGCATGCCGTGGTCGAGCCTCGAAAAGTGGACGAGAAGGACCCGACCGCGCAGCGCTTCCAGGATGAGGACCATCGCCTCTTCCAGGCTGGCCGCCGCTTCGAGATCTTCGTCCCGGATCAAGTGAACCTTGGCGCTCTCTTCGACGTTGCCCTCGGGCCGAACCAAGATCCTCTGCGCTCCGGCCAGGCGAATCCTCAGCCCGTCGATGGGCACGAAACCCGCGGACACGATCTCTGCTCGGCCCGGGTCGAGCCCGGTGAGCTCGAGGTCCAGGGCCAGCATCGGGAGCTCCGCTACCGGAGTAGCAGGAGGAGGGGGAGGAACCTCCATGAACGCGGCCAAGGGCCCCGTAGCCCGAGTGCGGTACCAGCGCCGCAGTAGCCCTCCCCACATCGCGTCAACCCAGCATGCCGGTCTTGTATCGGTACTCTAAGCCTCTCTGAAGGTCGGCAACCACCTTGAAAGCGTCGCGTAGATGGGAGCGCTCGAAAGCCGAGAGACTGTCGGGAGACACGAAGTTGTCGGGCTGCTTAGCCTCCGCGAGCTGGTCTGCTTGATGTCGCAACCTTACCTGCGCGATAAAGGCATGGGCGTCGAGGAGCGAGGCCGCGTCCTTGGCGTGGAGTCCCCCCCGGTCTCGGGCGTCGCGGATCCGCTCCCGCGTCTCGACCTCCTCGGATCCGGTGGCCATGGCGTAGACCCGAGCGAGGCTCACCACGGGGGCTAGGCCGCGATGCTTGAGGTCCAGCGCCTTCCCCTCCTCGCCCCCCTCATCGAGCACGAACTGTCGGAAGAAGCCCAAGGGCGGCCGATACTCCACCGCGGAGCGGGCCAAGGTGGCGAGAAAGCGGTCGTTGCGCTGGGCGCGCTCCAGCATCGGTCGTCGCAGGTCCCGCACGAGGGCGTCGTCGCCGTGCACGGTGCGCATGTCGAAGTATACGCTCGCGTTCATCAGGGCCTGGGTGGAGGGGGTGTCGATCCACGCCCGGAAGTACTCCGCCCACTGCGTCGAAGGTTGTCTCCACTGGGGGTTGCTGGCCATGACCTCCCCCGTGCAGAGAGGGAAGCCGCACTCGGCGAGGCCGTGGTTCACGCGCTGGGCGAGCTCGAGGAAGTAGGCGTCGTGCGCCTGCCCGCCGGGCTCCAAGACGAGCGCGTTGTCCTGGTCTGAGCTCATCCCGAGCTCGTTTCTCCCCTGGGAGCCGAGGCCGACCCACGCGTACCGGGCTGGCGCCGGACCCAGCTCCTCTTCCGCCAGGGTGATGAGGCGCTCCGTCACGGCGTCGGCGACGAAGGTTACGAGGCGCCCCACCTCGGCCGCCCGCACGCTCGCTTGCGCAAGGCGCTGGACCACCCCCGCCATGCGCCGAGTGGAGCGGGCGAGTCCGGCCACGTCGGTCTGCTTGTTAATCTCCCCGACCATGTATACGGGGTGGGCGGCCTGGACCCGCAGGAGATCCGTCCCGGTGATCATCCCCATCACCTGGCCTTCATCGACCACCGGGAGGTGATGGATCCGATGGCGCGTCATGGTGAGGAGCGCCTCGAGCGCGCGCTCGTCCGCCTCGACCCGGACCGGGTCCTTGGTCATGACCTCGGCCACCGGTAGCTCCGCGGAGACCCCTCGCGCCAGCACCCGGGCCCGGAGGTCCCGGTCGGTGAGAATGCCGACGATCCGACCCTCGGCGTCGACCGCAACCACGGAGGACACGCGCTGCTCGGTCATGAGCTCGGCGGCGGCTCGGACCGTGACCTCCGGCGTCACCGTGACCACGTCCGGGCGCTGCAGGAGAGCCTTCACAGGGTGAGCCATGAGCCCACCCGCCCCGCCATCATCCTCCTCGACGCCGTGGCGGAGCCGGCTTTCGTGGGCGATCCCGAAGAAGCGATCAAAGCGCGGGTGCTGGGCGCGGAGCTCGTGGAAGGTGGAGCTCGGGAGCGCGTAGAGCAGAGTGTCCTCCACGCATCGTGCCTCACGACGGGCCACGCCTTCGGTGAGGAGGGCCGCGAAACCGAAGCACTCTCCCTCCCCTTCCCGCTCGATGAGGCGCCCCTCCTCGGACAGAACGTCCACCGCCCCTTTCCGAACCACGGACAGGCTGGGGACGGCGTCCCCAACCTTGAACAGAGTATCGCCGCTTCGGTGGTAGGTGACCTCGAGGGACCGCACCGCCCGGGCAAGGCTCTCCGGAGGGAGCTCGGAGAACGGCAAGTGGCGGGCCAGGAAGTCGTAGTAGTCGGCTAGCTCGTCGACGAGCTCGGATGGACGACTCACATGTCCATCATGGCGCCGTCCGGCGCCCGACACGTACCCTCGTCGGGTCGTGACTCCCGGGTCGCGACATCAGCTCCGACTCTGGGGTGCAGATCTTGCAGAGTTTGAGGGTTCTTGTCGGAGCCCGTCTCAGTGCTCATGATGGAGAGGATGAAGAAGACCATCGTCGCCCTCTCTCTGGCTGCCGGTGCCCTCGCGCTCGCGGGCTGCACGCAAGAAACCCAAAACCGCATCAGCCGCAGCATTCAGAACTGGACCGGGACCAACGGCGTCCTCGAGGTCTTCGACGGGGGCAAGGTGGTCCGCCGTTTCATGGAGATCGACAAGCTCTCCACCGCCTACGGCACCGACGACCAGGTGTCTCGCCCCTACCGCTTTGGCTACGGGGTGCTCGACGAGAACCTCAACGGCGTGAAGGACGAGGGCGAAAAGAAGGTCTACTTCGAGGTCTCGGACTTCGCGACGCCCTACGTCTTCTACGGCTCCCCCCGCTGACCCAAAGCCGGACCCCTCAACGGACAAGGCTCTCGGTCCCCGCTGGAGCCCGCTTCGACGGCGCCACCGGAGTCTTCGACACCCCTATCCTCCTCGTCTCCCACCCGCGACGGTGGTCGAGGCCCTTCGACGTAGGCGTAGACGCTCGTGGTCACCCGAGCGCTCACGGCATCCCCCGACCGACGCGCCCCGTAGGGACGGGAAACAAAGCGCCTGCAAGCAGAATTCGCAGCGCCCGGCATGAGGTCGAGGAGACCGCACGGAGGGCGCTCGTAGCTTCGAGCGGAGCCGAACCTGGCTCCAAGGCGGGCCGGCCTTGCGTCTAGGTCCGGTCTTCCGTAGAACCGGCCTAGTCCATGATTTTGAACACCCGACCAATATGCCCGTTCATGGCGATCCGTTCCGTCCGCGTCGAGGAGGATAGGGGCCGGGACGCGAGGTCCCCGCTTCACATCGAGGGCTCGTCGCGATGACCTCGATGCTGACCAAGGTCGCGAAACTCGAGAAGCAAGCCGAGGAGCGCGACGAGCGCCGTCAGGCGCGGCGAGACGAGCTGGCTCGAAGTGCGATCGCGACCCTGTCGGTGCTCGGATATTCGCAGACCAGCCTCCGCGACATCGCCGAGCACTCAGGAAAGTCAGTTGGGCTCATCCACTACTACTTCGCGGACAAGGACGAGCTCATCGTCCACTGCATCGCCCTCTACAAGCAGGGCCTCATCGATACCGTCGATGACCTCATGGCCAGCGTTCGTTCGCCCCAGGAGGCTCGAAACGTCTTCGTAGAAGCGATGGTGAGCACCGTCGAGGAGCAGGCGAAGCATCATCGCCTTTGGTACGACATCAACGCCCAGGCCATGTTCAACCCGCGCATCCAGCCTGAGCTCTGGGCCATCGAAAAACGCCTCGTCGCGATGATCGGCCGGATGTTCGAAAAGGCGGGCATCGACCCGAGTCTTCAGGTCGAAGGGTTCACATCTATCGAAGGGGCCTTTCACCACTACCTTTTTCAATACCTTTTCGACGAGCCCAACTCGCTCGAGAGATTCCGAGAACATCTCCATGTCGTTCTAAATCGTTTCTAATCGCCAAGTGGGCGAATGGAGGAGCCCACTGACGTTGAACCACCAAAAAGAGGGGGAATTAAATGCCAGGAGCCATCCCACACGACGCAAGTCAGGTCGCCAAAGCAACCCGACCCATTTCCAAAAGGCCGGGCGCGAACGCTCGCCGAGCCATCTGTCAGACTTGCGATATCGCCTGCAGCGTGGTGACCGAGGAGCAAAAGGGTCGCGTCGTTCGCGTTCGAGCCTCGGACAACCCCCTCTTCAGAGACAACATCTGCATGAAGGGTATCTATTCGCCGAAGGGATTCGCCCATCCAGACCGCATCTTGTACCCGCTCAAGCGGGTGGGCGAACGCGGTTCGGGGAAGTTCGAACGCGTAACTTGGGATGAGGCCATGGCCGACATTGGGGTTCGCCTCAAGGGGATCATCGAGAAGTATGGCCCTGAAGCGTGGGCCGTCTCCACCAGCCAATGGAACACCGGCACGGACTGCGGCCTCTCCCGCCGCCTGATGAATCACATCGGCACGCCAAACTTCATCAGCGGCGTCGCGCTGTGCGCGGGAAACACGGCCGCGGTGAATCGCATGGTCTACGGTTGGATGCCCATGGCCGACTTCAACAACACGAACTGCATCGTGCTGATCGGCCACAATCCGACCCGACACAGCTGGTCACCGATCTATTCGATGATCCGCGCTCGACAGGCCCGCGGCGCCAAGCTGATCGTGCTGGATCCCCGTCGGAGCGACAACGCGGGACGCGCCGACATCTGGCTTCCCCTCAAGGCCGGTAGCGATACCGCGATGCTGTTCGGTTGGCTCAAAGTCATCATCGACGAGGAGCTCTACGACAAGGATTTCGTACGCGACTGGACGGTCGGCTTCGAGGACTTGCGCCGACGCGTGGATGAGTTCCCGCTCGCTCGGGTGGCGGAGCTCACGGGCTGCGAGCCGGACCAGATTGCGGCGGCCGCGCGCATGTACGCCACGACGGGACCCGCGGTCATTCCGTGGACGCCGATCACGGACCAGCAGAGGAACTCGACCTCCGGAATCCGCCTGCAGTGCATCCTCCGCGCCATCTGCGGATATGTGGACGTGGTCGGCGGAGAGACTTTGCAGGGCCTCAACCCCGACATCATTCCCGAGACCGACATCGAGATGCACGAGGTCTTGCCGGAGGAGCAAAAGCTCAAGCAGCTCGGCAACCAAGAGCACCCCGCTTTCACCTACCGCGGCCAGGAAGCGCTGCGCGAGCCGATGAAACGGGTCTGGGGGCGGGAGTACATCAACCAAGTGGTGGGCTGTTTCATGGCCAACCCAAACTCGACCTTCAAGGCCATGGCGGGCAAGGGTCCTTACCCCGTTAAGGCCTTCATCTTCATGGGCAATAACCCCCTCCTCAGCTACGCCAACATGCCGCTGATTCTGGAGGGCATGATGGCTCAGGAGCTCATCGTAGCGCATGAGCAGTTCATGACGCCCTCGGCTCAGCTGGCCGACTACATCCTTCCCGGCGACAGCTGGCTCGAACGGCCGTGGCTCACAGACCTGTTCGGATGGATGTCTTTGTATCGTCCCGGCGAGAAGTCGATGGAGCCACCGGGCGAGTGTGAGAGCACCTTCAGTTTCCTCAAGCGACTCGCGGGCGCCCTCGATCGACCGGAGGTCATTCCGTGGGAGTCCATCGAGGAGCTGTACGACTGGCGTCTCGAGAAGACCGGTATGACCTTCGATGAGTTTGCCAAAACGCACGAGGTCTACTTCAGCGAGCCAAAGTACCGAAAGTACCTCAAGACGGGCTTTGCTACCCCCAGCGGTAAGGTCGAGCTGAGCTCCTCCATTCTCGGAGACCTCGGCTTCGACCCCCTTCCCTACTTCCGGCAGGATCCGAAGGCTCCCGCAGGATTCGACCTCAAGCTCTTCTCCGGTGTCCGAGAGGACGGCTTCTTCCAGACCGGCCATCGCCACATTCCCGAGATGAGGGAGAAGAACCCGGAGCCGGTGTGCTTCTTGAGCGAGAAGACCGCCACCGACCAGGGTCTGAAGGATGGGGACTGGATCGAAGTAGAAACCGAGATTGGACGCATGTCGGCCAAGCTCGGAGTTCGGGACAGCATGCCCGACGACCTGCTTCGAGTCCCGCACGGCTGGTGGAAGCCGGAAGCCGCGCGAGGCTTGGAGGCCGGCCTGTCCGCGGCCTTTAAGCTCTCCGACGCTCAGCTGACGGGAGATCATCCGGACTATTGGGACCAGGAACAGGGGATCCCTCACTTCAAGGGCGTACCGTGCCGGGTGCATAAGGTCGAAGGGGTGGTCTGACGATGAACAGAGATGCCGTCCTCCGTTGGTTGGAGAACCGGATAGGACTGGTGACGAGGGTTGCGGGACGAGGCTCCCGCAACGCAACCCGTCTCGATGCCGTCTGTCGAAAGATCGCGGCGTTCCTCCTCAAGCCGAAGGGTGAGGATTTCATGAGAGACCCCCTGGTCGACAACGACGTGGGCTTCGACCCGGACGAACTCGAGCGGTACTCGCAAGGAAAAGACGCCGCGAGCTCGTAGTCTCTCGGGGCGTCCGGACTCACCGCCACGGTACGCGTGGTCGTGGAGCCGGGCGCCCGAACCAAGAGTCCCCGCACATAGATCTGAGTCTCCGGCAGGAGCCCCCTCGGTCAGCGGCGATGTCGCTCTTTCTGGACCCGGAATCCCGGCAGTGAAGGAGAGCGGTGCGTGACTCGGAGAAGTTCAAGGAGCGCATGGTCCGGCGGAGTCTCGGGCCCGAGGGAGTGAGCGCGAATGCCTTGTCCAAGGAGATGGGCGTTGCGCAGCCGACGCTGTCGAAATGGGAGGCGATGTTTCTGGCGGTGGCCCTGCCTCGGCCCCATCCAGCGGACTAAGACGGGGCTTGCTCCGGACTCGCACTCTGGCAAGCTCGGGCACGGTGCTACCCATCCTCGTTGCTCTGGTCCTTGCTCAACCGGTCGGACCCCGGTCTGAGCGTCCTTCCCGCGCACAGTTCGCGGCCCGGCTCGAAGGCTTCATGCAGACTGGAGATACGGCCTCGATCCAGAGCCGTTTCGACATCGAGGCCTTCCGCGCGCGTATCTTTACCGGCTTGAATCCCGACCCGCGAATACGGAAAGGCGTCGAAAGCGGGATCGAGAAGAACCGAGGGCAGATCATCGGTCGGCTCCTCGGCAGTCCGGACGCTCATTATGACTATTTGAAGCCCTTCAAATGGAACGGTGAGGACATCCTTCTCTTCCGAATGGTCTCCGATGAGGTTGGCTTTCTATACCTCGGCCTCGTGCTCGAGCCGAGCGGGGAGAAGTTCGTCGACATCGCCAACTTCGGGACGGGAGAACTCGTGAGCAAAAGCTATCGGCGCACACTCCTTTTCCTCACCAATCAGAACCTGTCGTTCCTCCAAAGGTTCGCGGGCGTGTCTCCGAAGACGGTCGAGATCGCGAGCCGCATCAAGACGATGGGCGCGCAGATGACCGCGGGCAACTATGCCGAAGCTCTCGAGAGCTACGAAGCCCTCCCCCCGAAGCTCAAGAAGGACAAGACGGCCCAGCTCGTCCGGATCCAGGCAGCCTTTCAAGCCGGTCTCGAGGACGAGCACCAACGCGCACTCAGAGACTTCCTGCGCTTTTTCCCCAAAGACCCCTCCGGCCCCTTTAAGGAGTTCGAATATGCTTTCATGCACGAGCGCTGGTCGGACGTTCGCAAGGCTCTTTCACGCATCGACACACTTATCGGCGGCGACCCCTATCTAGAGATACTCCTGGGCAACGTCGAACTCCTGGACGACCGACCTCAGGCCGCACGGGCCGCCTATCTTCGGGCTCTCGACGAGGATCCTGACCTCCGTGAGGCACGATTCGGCTTGGTCGACGTGGCGATGGCGGAAAGAAACTACGCTGGCGTGGTGAAGGCGATGAATGCCTTTACCGCCTACGACCATATGGTCGTATTCACTCCCGAGCGAGAGGACCACTTCTGGAAGCCCTTTCTCGAGAGCGAAGCAGGGAAGGCTTGGCAGATCCGTCAGGGACGAAACCCTTGGCCGGAGGAAGCCGGGCGAAAGCCACTCTTCGTTGCTCGTCGAGGGTTCGTCACCAAGGCCGAGGGTGGGGCCGGGTCGTCCGCACCACCCCCCGAGCCACCGCCTGAGATCTTTTCCCGGATGCAGTTCCCCGCCCCCAGCGGGAAGCACTACGCGTACATCACGCCGCCTCCGAAGGATCGACATCGACATCCCGCCGTCGTCTGGGCCCATGGAGGTTTCGGAGGCATTGACCGTTGGTTCTGGGAGGAGGCCGAAAAAGCCAACGACCAAACGGCGGCCGCCTTTCGAGAGGCCGGACTCGTGCTCATGATTCCGTCCTGGCGCGGAGAGCAAGGGAACCCAGGGCGATTCGAACTCTTCTACGGGGAAGTCGACGATCTCTTGGCTGCCGTTCGCTGGATCAAGAAGCAACCCTACGTCGATCCGAAGCGAGTCTACATCGCCGGCCACAGCTCTGGGGGGACACTGGCTCTCCTCGCCGCCACCGCGCAGGCGGACGTACGTGCGGTCTTCTCCTTTGGCGGCGCCCCGGACATCGGCGACGTCGTATCGGAGGGCGGCTACGGCAATACGCCTTACGACCGAAGAGACGCCAAGGAATCAAAGCTACGCTCGGCACTATTTTTCGTTGGTGCGATTCATCGCCCGACCTTCTACTTCGAAGGCGAGCGCAGTCGCCACGGTCCGTCCGCTCTGCTAATGCAGGCGCTGGCGAAAGAGGCGGGTGTTCCCTTTCGTGCTCATATCCTCGAGGGACACAATCATCTCGACATCCTTTATCCGCTGACCAGACTCGTAGCTAAGGAGATCGTCTTGGACGACGGAAAGGGCGCCTTCACCCTCGACGCAAGCAAGATAGGGAAAGCGATCGCCGTCGAATGACCGCCGCCAAAGCCCTCGGTCTTGGCAGAGAACGAGACCAAGACGGCGAGTAGGTCATGCAGATGATCCATCCGAGGATGCCCATGCTCGCAATACGCCCCCGTCGTTCCGCCTCCTCCCGAGCAATGTGCGCAAGCAGATCTGGGGTACGATGAGCTGGATTGACCTTGCACTTCTCTTCGGGGGGTACTCGGGTTTCCTGTCGGGTCCTTCAGATTGACCGGGTCATTTGCAAACCCAGCGTAGAGGTTCACGGCATCCCGATAGCCTTCGGGGTCTCTCTGGCATGTTCACGTCGTAGCGCAGGGGCCCGCACCGAGGCGAGGGGCGGTTAAGGTTAAGACCCGGCTGGACAGTCGTCACCCATCCAGACAGGCTGTCTTGCATCCATGGCGGTGTCGACCGAGCACGAGCAGCTTCTCGAGCTGTTTCGGGACCGAAAGACCCTCCTCGGGGAGCTGTTGACGCCCCTCGGGGTCGAGCTCGGCGACGGCGAGCCGGAGGAGGCCAGCGGAGATGTCACACAGCCCAAGCCTATCGTTCGGGCCGCGGACCTCGTCCTCCTGCACCGACGCGGCGGCGAGCTCGCCCTCGTCACCGCCGTCGAGGTCCAGCTCGAGCGCGATCCCGACAAGCCCTTCCGCTGGCCCCTCTACGCCGCCACCCTGTGGGACCGCCACCGGGCGCGCCGGTGGCCCTCGTCGTGGTGACCCCAAGCCGGTCCGTCGCCGAGTGGGCGCGGGCGCCCATCGACATGGGCACCGGGAGCGTCTTTCGCGTGCTGGTCCTCGGGCCCGACGAGATCCTTCGGCCCGCGTCACCAGACGAGTCGCCGGAGCGGATTCTCTTGGCGGTGCGGGCCCATCCCGACATCGAGGCGGCCACCGTGGCCTTTGAGGCGTCGAAACGACTCCCCAGAACCCGGCAAGGCGAGTACGTTGACTGGCAGCCCTACTGCCAGAGCGAGAGCGAGAGGAGATCCTCGAGATGGTCGCGAGCTATCAACGTCTGTTTCCCCAAAGCGATTGGGGCAAGGAGATCTATAGGCGAGGGCAGGCGGGGCTTCTTCTCCGTCAGCTCACCCGCCGTTTCGGGGAGCTCCCAGGCGAGACCATCGAGCACGTCAAGGCCGCAGATGGCGACCAGCTCCTCGTCTGGGCAGACCGTGTCCTGACGGCCCCCTCGCTCGAGGCGGTGTTCGCGGAGCCTCCTGCACCCGCCGAGTGACCCGGCCCACCCTCCGGAGGGCCTCATTCGACCGCCGATGCCGGTGCGAGCTGGGCGATGGAGACTCGACCGGTCCCCCCCGCTTCCGTCGCAACGTCCGGCCCCCCTAACACCGTCTCCGCCCGGACCGCGTCAGCACTGTCCACGGCAGCGGCTGCCCCAACGAGGCCCCTTCAGCTCCAAGGCTTCCAGACGAGCCGAACGTCGCCAAGCGGTTCTAGGACGCTCCTCTCGTCAAGCATCAAGCGAAGAGATGGGCCTTGACCAAAGCGCAGCGCCAACGAGGCGACTTGCGGCGCGCCTTAGACTTACACGCCCCTCGGCGCCATCGACGCCGCCAAGGAGCGGGAGACGACGCACCCAGCGAAGCGCTCGAGCCTCCTGATTACTGCGCCCGCTCCAGCGTGCTGAGCTGCGCGGGCCCCCGAAGCCACCTCCCAAGTAGCCGGGCCTCGTCCGTTGAATCCGAGATTCGACGGCAGGGGGCATCTTGCGAGCGACGGGACGGATGCCGACCGGTCCGCAGGGAGCAAAGCGACCGAGGACGGCGGGCTTTGCCCTTGGCCGGAGGCCAAGCCCCGCGGAGGACGACAGCGGGCCCGACGGTTGCGCCCCGCGAGGAACGGCGACCTCAACTAACTGACCATCGTGGAGATACTGTCAATGACCACACCATTCGCGACTCTAGCGAAACCTGCATCTCCACAGAGACTCCCCCAAGACTCCGGTGGGGAGGAATATGACCATAGCTCATCATGTGACTGAATCGAATCAACCCAATCTTGAAGGTCCGCCTTCGCCTCTATTCGGCAGATATTCATATCCCTGGGATCCGGGTCCTGTAGCAACCACGCGAGCAGTCTATGGAAGGGACCTTCAGCCATCTCGGGCCCGACCGAGGCAAGAACGTGTTCAGAGGCCACCCGTTCTCTCAGCCAGTCTGGAGGCACTTGTCTTCCAGTCCCTCGCTCAGTCATCGCCGGAACTCTCCAGAACTCGGGTGGCTCTCTCGAGACCACCTAAACTCTCCACCCAGACTATA
>JBCBRU010000074.1:0-21683 GCA_039819565.1 Myxococcota bacterium
CCCTCGCCCTGAAGCGCGCGGCTCGGCGCAAGCTGAAGCTCGTGGACCGAGAGCTCACGGAGCATGTCCTCGACGAGGACAGCCGACCCACGTCCGGCTGAATATGGCCCTCCGCCCTGCTGGCGAAGGGCCATACTACCTGTCCAATCACGGCCATCCGCCAGCGCGGACGATGGCCATACCCACCGAAAAGTGGACCTCCCCCACCCCTCATGATCCCTCACGCAGCGTGAGCAAACCCCCGCCGGTCACCTTGAGCGACAACACCCATGCGCGGTGCTGGGGTCGGGGGCAGCGCATCGAGCATCCTGAGCATCGCGCGGCGATTCTCGCCACCAAACCCCGTGCCCGAGAGGGGCAAGGCCGGAAGCGTCTCGTCGAGGTGGCTCCTCGCATGGAGTCGCTTCTCCAACACTGGCTCGAGGACGGGCGCAATCTAGGTTCCCTCGTCGCTCGAAGCCTCAAGCTGCTCGACCTCTATGGCGAAGCCACCTTCAAGGAGGCGGTCGAGAGACTCCTCGACCAGGGCAGCCATGAGTACGGCGCGCTGGCCATGCTGTGCGATCAGGTCCTGCAGCCTGAGAGACTCTCTCGCCCTGTCGAGCTCGCTCCTCACGTCCAGGATGCACCGGTGACGCCCCGAGACCTTGGAGACTACGATGAATGAGGCCACGATATGCCTGCGCAAGGTGGGCCTCTGGGCCTCTGAGGAGGCTGTAGATGGCCTCCTCAAGCACGCCCAAACCGCAAAACTCTCCCCGCTTGTGCTTCTCGAGAAGCTGGTCGAGATCGAGATCCGCGAGAGAGATGCGCGCAATCTCGAAAGGCGCTCCCGAGCGGCGACGCTGGGCAAACTCACGTCCATGGACAAGTTCGATTGGGCCTTTCCGCGGTCCGTCGACCGCTCCTTGATCGAGCACCTCCTTACCGTAGACTTTGTCTCCGCAACCCCGCCGGCCAACGTCCTCCTGCGCGGAGCGGCGGGTGTGGGCAAGACGACCATCGCCAAGAATCTCGGGCTCGCCGCGCTTCAGGCAGGACACACCGTCCGCTTCTCCACCTTGCCCAACGCCCTCGCAGACCTCCTTCGGCAGGAGTCGCTCCCCGCCGTGGAGCGACGCATCAAACGCTACACCACACCGGACCTTCTCATCCTCGATGAGTTGGGCTACGTCCCGGCGGACCATCGCGCCGCGGACCTGCTCTTCAACATCGTCAGTCGAAGGCACGAAGAGAAGTCGACCGTGATCACCACGAACCTCCCCTACAAGCAGTGGGGCACCATCTTTCCCGGGGCCACATGCCTGAGTCCTCTCATCGACCGCTTCGCCGAACACTGTCACGTCGTCGATATCGACGCCGACTCCTATCGGCTCAACGGACCGGAAGCCAAAAAGGCCAAGACCAAGCGACGGTCCCGGCGCTCCACACGCTGAGCCAGCCTGCACCTGATCTCGCCACCGCCTCGCCGCCCGGAGTTCGCGACGAGAATCCCCGGTTTTACATGGCGGGCTACAAAGATCCCCGCGATACGTCCCTTGGCGAACCGATGTCGCCTCAGGTCCACCGTCTTCCGACCAATATCGAGGTCGTCGGAGATGGCCTGGCTCGTGAGACCCTCTGCAGCGCGAAGGGCAATCTTCGCGCGGAGAACGAGACGTGCGGGTGTGGTTCTGCCCCGACTGTAGCGCTCGAGCTGCACGCGCTCATCGTCGGTCAGGCCTAGCTCTGGAGCCTTCCTGGGCACGCCCCATGATTCGATGCCTGCTTCGATCCCTCAAGCCGGAGACGGAGCACTAGGAGTCCTCCCGTACGCATCGGAAGCCCAAGGAGAAGCTTCGTGTATCGTGCCCGGCTCTCCGGCGTTTGGAGCAGCGAAGCTCGTGCCCTTTGAAGGAGAACCAGCTCCCGCCTCGATGGATGAAGCCTGGTCGGCTTTCATGCTGGGTTTGAGTCCACTCCGTAACGTTGCCGGCCATATCGAGAAGACCGTAGGGGCTCGTCCCCAGCTCGAGACTTCCCACGGGCCGAGTTGATCCTGCGCCACATCCGAACCTATCGTTCGGAGCCCATACGGCTCTCTCACAGCTTGCAGGCTCGTTTCCCCAAGGGTACTTCCGCCCGTCGGTGCCACGAGCCGCCTTCTCCCACTCGGCCTCGGTCGGCAGGCGTTGCCCTCTGAACTTGCAGTACGCCGTAGCCTGGTGCCAGCTTACGCAGTTGATCGGATGGTCTTGGCGGTTGGGGTGAGCCCAGTTGCAACGTGGGTCCTTCGAGAATGACTGAAAGGGAGGGGCCTCCTTGCCGTCAAGATGGTGGGTGTCGCAGGACCCGGCCTGAACGCAGGCCTTGTAGTTGGCTACCGTAACCTCCTTGCGATCGATGGAGTAACTATCCACCGAAACCGATCGGCGGGTCCCGTCGTCGATATGGCAGTCACGGTCGTTGCCTTCGGCACAACCCATGGTGAAGGCCCCCGCCGGAATCGCCACCGTGTCCAGAGGTTCACGGTGACCCGGGACGCCGCCTCCAGAGGCATCCGGCAGGACGAGCGTCGCTCCGATGAGGGCGCTAGCAGCACCAACGAGCCCAACGAGCGCGGCCCTCTTGGCCCGAGTGTGCATGGGTCATGCGTTCCCGTAAGTGCAGAGGCGGGTCAATAGGCGTCCGCGGAGGCGACGAGCGATAGACCGGATGAAGTGACCGATCCGAGCCCCCGGGCGCGGTGGGCGCGCGCGGTGGAGGCTGTTGAAGTCGATGCGGAGCAGTGCATCGCGAAAGGAGCTGGTCATGGAGAATACAATTCGCTGGGTAGGCATCGATGCGCACAAGGACAGCCTGAACATCGCTGTTTTGGAGGGCTTCGCATCCAAGGCTACGGAATGGAAAATCGAGCATACGACGGCTTCGGTGAAACGACTCACCAAGAAGCTCGTGAAGGATGGGAGGGTCGAGGTTCGAGCCTGCTACGAAGCGGGACCGACCGGCTACGAGCTTCAGCGTGTGCTCGGTGAGGTCTCATTCCTCAACGCGTCGGGGACCGCATCAAAACGGACGGTCGAGGCGCCCGAAAGCTCGCAGAGCTGCTCCGAGCCGGTCTACTCACCAAGGTTCGGCCTCCGAGCCCGTCGGAAGAGGCCGCTCGTGATCTCTGCCGAGCTCGTCATGCGGCAAAGGAGGACCTGATTCGATGTCGGCACCGTCTGAAGAGGTTCCTGCTTCGGCGCAACCGCGTAAACCGTGGACCGAACCCCTGGACGAAGGGACACCACGAGTAGCTCAGGAGCCTTCGTTTCGACGAGGCCGTCGACAACTGGGTTTTCCAAGCCCTCTGTCGCGCGGTGACGCAGCTCGAGGATCGCGTCAAGGAGCTGGATGGTCTTCTTGGTCAGCTCGCGGAGGAGAGTACCTATCGGGAGCCCGTGGCCCATCTTCGATGCTTCCGAGGAATCGACACGCTGACGGCCATAACCCTTGTCACCGAGCTTCACGGCTTCGGACGCTTTCTCTCTCCCAGGGCCCTCATGGCTGACCTTGGTCTGGTTCCGAGCGAGTTCTCATCAGGCCCAAGGCAACGACGAGGAGGTATCACCAAAACGGGTCATCATTTCGTACGAAGGGTTCTGGTAAAGGCCGCCCATCACTGTGGAAAAGCGCCCCAAGTGGGTACGCTGGTAGGAAAGAGGAGGCGAGGCCAATCGGCGTCCGTCGTAGCCATCGCCGAGCGTGCCCAGTATCGACTCTACCGGAGATACTGGCGACTCATCTCGGCAGGCAAGGATCGCAACATGGTCATCGTTGCGGTGGCTCGCGAGCTCGTCGGACTCATCTGGGCCGTACTCAACCAACCGTCAGAGGGCATGGAGGAGCATCCAGCAACTGCGCAGGGAGGATAAACTCTGTAGACAATGCTGGATCTCATGGAGGACGGACAGGCGTTCATCGCTACGATGGATACGCGATTTACCCAAGCGGCAGCCTTCTTTGCTGGAGTGCTGACCCGAAGCTGCCTGTCCGTCCTTCATGGGATTCAGCTCCTAACCCGTCTGAACAACATGAGATGAGAGACCAAACCTTGGTTGGCAGAATAGTGACTTCTGTAAGGGCACGAAGGTCACTTCATCGCAGGCAATACAAAGCCCCTCCCCCTTTTCAACATAATCCCCCCATACGGGACGTGGCCCCGGCCGCCGCCGCCCTTTTGCCGGAGAGGCCGTACTCAAGGCTTCGAAAGGAAAGCCAGGGGATCAGCTCGGATCCGCAGTGGCCCTGGCCGCGAGCGGGAGTCGCTTGGTCGCGGGCTCCCCCTTCGAAGACTCACGTGCCTCGAACCCCGACCTCGTCGACCACGAGGACTCGGGAGCGTCCTATATATTCAGACATGAATCGTCCGGCCGTGGTGGAGGAGGCGATATCAAGGCCCCCAACGCCGACCCCGGCGACCAGTTCGGTGCGTCGGTGGCCGTGGATCGCGAGGGGGATTCGATCCTCGTGGGCGCGCCCTCCGCGAGAGCTCCGGCGCCACTGGCGTGAACGAAGACGGGAGCGATGACACCGTGAGCGGTGCTGGTGCCGCCTATCTATTTCGCCGAAGCGGCCGGAGTTGGGTCATCGAGACCTACCTGAAGGCGTCGAACCCGGGCCCCGACGACCACTTCGGAGTCTGCGTGGCCCTGTCCGCGGATGGCGACACCGCCGCGGTCGGCGCTACCTTCGAGGACTCTTCTCACTCCAGCGTCGGCAACGTGCGCCCGAACGACTCTCAGACCGACCCCGGAGCCGTATACGGCTTCGATCGCTCTCGCTGAGTCAGCCTTCGTCGTTGGCGTCGGAGTCCAACGGTGCACAGGTGTCCGAATCGTAGGGCACGCACTCCTCCGAGAAGGTACAGATTCCGCACGGGACATGGCAGCAGATCTCGCCGCGCCAGCACAGGTTGGGTCCGCAGGCGGCACCCGCCGCCGCTCGCCCGCCAGCGTCCACCTCGACGCCTCCATCGACGGCGACGCCTCCATCGACGGCGACGCCTCCGTCGGGGCTCTCCGTCCCGTCGGAGCCCACGGGGTCCAGCGGAGATACTTCGGCCGCGCACCCCCAGCTGAGCGCCCCCATCAGGAAGAGGAGCCCGATGAGCCTGTTCATGGCCGACCTCGCCAAAGGTAGAGATGGCTATCGTTGGCTCCCCGAGGCGAAAAGCCGAGCAGGGCCATGTCGTCATACCCATCTCCGTCGAGATCCGAGCCGCCCACGAAGCCAAAGCCTCCGAGCCAGCCCCAGCCCCCCAAAGCCTCGAGTCCGATCGGCCCGAAGTCGTTCTGCCCTCGCCACGCTTGCCCGATCAAGGTGGAGCTGGATCCGGGGTCCAGCTCCGCTTGGGTGAGATCGAGCGGCCCCAGGTATAGATGCACGGCGCCTCGCCCGTCGGGCCCGTGGTTGGGATCGACATAGGCCAAGTCCTCATGTCCATCGCCGTTGACGTCTCCAGCAGCGCGGACGGAGAGCGCCGAGAAGGTTGCGGTGGATGTTGGTGCCCAGCGGAGCCGGGCATCGGCGTCCTCGATGCGTTCGGGCCACACGCGGCGGCCTGCGAGGACGAAGCAGTCCTGCTCGCGGCTGACGCCGAGATCGTTCAGACCATCCCCGTCGACGTCACCGAGGGAAGCGACGAGGAGCGCCCCGGGGATGACCGCCGCGAGCTCGAAGAACGGCCCGCTGACCGCTCGCCGCCCGAGGAGGACGCGCCACTCGGCCTCACCTACCCGAGGGAGCTCGGAGCTGGAGAAGCTGACGACATCGGGAATCTGATCGCCATTGATGTCCCCCACCGGTCGCAGCACCCCCGCCCCTTCGATGCGAAGGTCGGCGTCGGCCTCGCTGCGACGCTCCGGGTCGAGGAGGTCGCCGTAGAACACCAGAGCCTGGTCGAGCCCCCTTCGATCCACGACGAAATCTCCCTTGCCGTCGCCGTCGAGGTCCCCCAGGCCGGCCGCGAGGTGCAGACCCACGCCCGCCTCCGTTTCCCGGATGAGCGAAGTGACTTCTCGGATGTCCCGTCGTCCGGCGAGACGAGGCCCTCCGCGAAGCACGCGAACGTTGGCCTGGCTGCCTCGAGCGCCCTCGGAGATGAGGAGGTCCTGGCGCCCGTTTCCGTCGATGTCTCCCGCTGCTTCCACCCACAAACGCCAGTTGTGAACCCACGACCCAAGCAGTTGAGCGGACGGTTCGAGTCGGGCCGCGTCGGCTCCGTAGAAGATGTGCACCGAGAGGCGGACGAAGGCAGGACAGCTCTCTCCCTCGCAGTGATCGAAGATCACGTCGCTGGGAGCTTGCTGGTATCCATAGGTTACGAGGTCATCCACCCCATCCCCATCCAGGTCTCCGGGCATCACGACGCCGAGGGCATACTCCGTCGTGAAAGGAGCCGGGGATGCCGCGGCCAGGGTCAGGGTGACGTCGGCGTCGGCGACGCTCCGGCGCTGGCCTGCTTCAAAACTAGCGTCAGCGGGAGTGTCGTCCACCTCCTCGGACGGCACCGCGTGAATGAAACGATTGGGGTCTTCTGGGTTGGGGGATTCGATTCCGAGCTCTTCGCAGGCGGAGCCTATCGCGGCCAAAGCCAGAAGCCAAGGAGTGAGCCCGAGGGGCGTGAGGCATCGTTGTTTCACGAGCGTCCAGACGCGTCGCCCAGTGGCGTTGGCTCTTTCGAAAGAAGATTGAGCCGAATACGAAGGCTCAAGCGTCGAGAAGACATGATCGCCGAACCCGCCCCGCTACGTCGGCTCCCGACGGTCCCCACGACCGAGGCGTTGGTCCTGCGGGCCCGGGCGGGGGACCGGTGGGCGGCGGACGCCTTGTTTCGACGGCACGGTCCGGAGGTCTTGAGGGTGGCGGCGGTGCTGCTGGGACGCAGCTGGGAGGCGGAAGACGTGGCTCAAGACGCTTTCCTGCAGGCTCTGACCAAGCTCCACGCCCTTCGCGACCCCAGCGCTTTCGGCCCCTGGGTCACCCGAGTGGCCGCCAACATGTGCCGCTCGCGGCTCCGCCATCGCGGCCTCCTCCGCCGCTTCGGACTCGACCGTGGGGAGGATGAAACCCTCGAAGACCTCGCTAGCCCCACCGTGAGCCCGGAGCTGCGGGCGGAGCTGGCCGCGATCGCGAAGGTCTTGAGCGGTGCGCCGGCAGAGGCGCGAGTAGCCTGGACGCTCCGCCGCGTGGAAGGCTGGGCGCTCCAGGAGATCGTCGAGACGGTGCGGGCCAGCCTCGCCACCGTGAAGCGCAGGATCTCTGCCGTAGACGCCCGTCTCGACGCCCACGTGCGCGGAGAAGACGCTGGGAGGAACTCATGAAGCGCGAACGAACGGACCTCGGGGCTCACATCGAGCTTCCTTCCGAAGAGGCACGGATGGCTCGCGTGTGGTCGGGCATCGAACGGAAGCTCGACCACAGGCCCACGAGACTTCGTTCCGCCGGCTGGGCTCTCGCCGGCGCCACCGCCGTAGCCTCGATGGTGGGTGTCGCCGTTTGGTGGCCCGGAAGCGAGGCGGGACCTCTCGAGGTGGATCGCTTCGCCTCCCCCGAGATGGGTCTGACGAGCCTCTCCGACAAGGGTGGCTCCCTCGGCTGGTCGGACGGCTCGCGGGTGGAGATGACCGAGGCCACTCAGCTCGAGCTCCTCGAGAACACCGGCGAGCGCGTGACCTTCCTGCTCCATAGGGGCGAGGCCCGATTTCGCATCGTCCCCGGAGGCCCTCGGAGATGGGTGGTCGAGATGGGTGACCTCTCCGTGGAGGTCCTGGGCACCGTGTTCGTGGTCAAGCGCTCCGTCGCAGGGGCGGAGCTCGTCGTCGAGCAAGGACGAGTGCTGGCCCGGAGCGATCGCCTCCCCAATCGGGTACGCAGGATAGAGGCCCAATCACCCGGGGCACGCCTCTTCCTTCCCCGCGCCCCCACGGAAGAGCGCCCGAGCCCTCCTGCCGCGGCGGAGCCCCAGCCTCGACCCTCTCCAGAAAAAGCTCCACGGCCACCGCCGCCGAGCGCTGCGCCACGAAGGCTGGACGACGGGCCTCCGAAGACCTCCCCCCGTGCCGAGAGCAAGATCCGGCCGCGTCCGGCGCAAAGTGCGTCGACGGTAGAGGCTCGTGGCTCTCCCGACCTCAAGCCTCGCGGTGGGTCGGCCACGCCCCTTCCGAGCTTCGCGAGCCGTATGGAAGCCGCGGACGAAGCGCGAAGAGCTCATCGACTGGAGATGGCGCTCGAGCATCTCACCGCGGCCGCCGCCCTCGATCATCCCGAGGCGGGCTTGGCCAGCTACACCCGGGCCCGGCTTCTCGCCGAGCTCGGGCGCCGTCAAGAGGCGAGGAAGGCGTTTCGGCGGGCCATCCAGCAGGGAGTTCCGGAAGCGATGACGGAGCAGGCCCGGCGTCGGATCGAAGCCCTCAGAGACGAGCCGCCCCCGTGATGGCGGTGGTCGTTCTCGCCCTCGCGTCGGCAGCTCCCAACCTCCGGGTGGAGGCCTCGCGATGTCCGAGCTTGGAGACTTCCCTACTCGCGGCGCTTCGCCTCGAACTGGCGTCCCAGATGGCCTCTCGAGAGGCCGTCCTCCGCGTGGAGCTCGCGCACTGTGAGGCCGATACTTGGAGACTGGAGTGGCTGGGTCTCCCAAGTCCGCCTCCGCGTCGTACGACCATGGGGCTCGGCACCTTCTCTCCCTCGGCGCGAATCAGAGCCGCCGCCCTTTGGGCGGCCGAAACCTGGACGGCTCCCCTGGCGCCGAGCGCGGAACCCCTGGCGACGACTCCTTCCCAGGTCCGGCACACGCTCGATGTGCCGCTGCCGACGCCTTCTACCTCTTCTCCGCTCATCCTATCCGTGGGCCTGAGCGCGGCGGGTCTCGCCTCCAACGACGGGGTCTTCAATCCCATGACAGGTCTTCGTCTCGAAGCCGCGTACTCGGTCCTGTCCTGGCTGGAGATGGGTGGCGCTTTGGAAGGGGGAGCTCTCTTCGAGCCCTTCAATCACCATCAACCTTGGCTCTGGGTCTGTGGTCATATCGCTCCGAGCCTCGAGCTGGGGCCGTGGGGATGGCGCGGAGCGCTTGGACCCCGCGTATGCGTAACGGGTTCACGGCACCTCCTCAGGGGCCGCGACCGATGGGCCTCAGGTGCAGCCCTCGGAGCTCTCGCCCGCCTGGCCTTCCCCACGGGGAACGCCATAGACGTCGCCCTGCGCTTCGATCTGAGCGCGTGGAAGCCCGACACGTTCTTCCAGGAGGCGGTGCGACTGAGCGCGGCTTCGGCTCCGGACGACCCAAACCCGGGGGGGCTCACCTGGATGGGGACCATCGCCGTCGCCCTCGAGCTTCGTTTCGGCACGGGAGCCGCCGCGGCTCCCTGACTCCGGGTCTCCGATAGTTTCGTAACGGCACCCACCACCGTACCCGATCGCGCAAGCCAAAATGCAGGTGACGCGCTTTATCCAACCCACCCAAGACCCGCGCCCGTATAATATCGATCGATATCCAGTATCCCCTCGTCGTTATATCCCCGTTACAAATCCCCCAAGGCATTCAGCATCCGCAACACAGGTTTCTAGATATAGGCATTTTCACCCAGTTGCCGACACCTACGAGCTACGCCTATCCTACAACCCTCACCAGGAGTGAAGGGTTGGGGGTTAGCGGGGATGAAGAGAGACCGGAAAGCAAAGCATCCGGAGGGAACCTTGAACTTGCGGGGGCTCGACCTCCGAGAGGCCATTCTCGACCGCCATGAACAAAACCTATCCCCCGAGACGCTCAACGTCGCCGCTCGGATGATAGTAGAACGCGACAGACTCGAACTCATGTGCCGTGTGGGCCTCGAGCACCTGGCCCGGTCTATGAACGCGGAACGGGCCACTCTTCGCTTGGGGACGCCCCAGGACGAGGCACTCGAGCTCACCGCCTCCTTCCGGGTCAGTCCGGACACGCCCTCCCCCGCAGAAGTCGTCACCAATCGAGGGACCTGGGTGCAGGCTATGTGGGGCTTGAGGGGGCCTGAGGTCGTCGCTCATCGCGAAGTCGATCCTGGAGGGGTAGAGACTCGGCTGGCGATGCTGATAGTTCCGGTTCGAAGAGGCACCTCCGAGGCGATAGGGCTGCTCTGCCTCCACCGACTGGGACGGGAGAGCGACTGGAGCGAGCATGCGCGGACATACCTCGAGGGCTTCGCGAAAGAGGTGCTCAATCCGCTGCTTGGGCAGGTTCGTCCCGGGGACGGAGACGAGCCCACCCCCGGGCTGTCCCCGGCCGAGCTGGAGGCTGTGCGGCTGGTTGCGCGTGGCTATAGCCACAAGGAGGTGGCCCACGCGCTCAATAAATCCGTTCGTACCGTGGGCCATCAGATACGAAGCGCCCGCGCCAAGGTAGGCGCGGGCAATCAGGCCGAGCTGATCCGACTCTGCCGGTCGTTACTCTAGATGCGCTAGGTCAACGCGGACATCACCGGCCGACCGAGGGAGATGTTTTCGTCGAGCGCGCTGGCTTCGACGCCCACCGCCCGGCCCATCGTCTTGGCCATCGCGGCGAGGGTCTCGTCAAAGGGAACGTCCCCCACAGCCTCGCCCGTGGTGCTGTTGATGCTGCTGGCAATGTAGTCGTCGCCGCTGCGCTCGATGCCCCCGACGACGCCGCCGCGGAGGCCATCTCCCATCATAACGGTGACGTGGTGGCCTCGATTATGGTCCCGGCCCGCAGTGCCCTTCTTTCGAAGGTTCCGACCAAAGACGTTCATCGTCGCGACGACGACATCGTGACGAAGGACTCCTTGAGCGCGCAGGACGTCGAGTTCGGCCATGAGACGCCCCATGCGGGCCACCCCGCTTATCGTCTGGTCGGTCTCGGAGACCAGACCCTCGTCTCGATGGTTGTCGCCACCAAACCGACCGTGGACGGTGATCACCGGCGTAATGTTCATCGCCGCGAGGACGGAAGCTGCGGTGACCTGGCTGTCTTCCCGATTGTCTTCGATGACCTCGAGCCGAGAGACGAGGACGTCGCTCACGCTTCTGACTTCGTCTCGTGAGCGCGCCCACGCATCCAGCAGATTACGATCGTGCTCTGTGCCGTGGTCGCGATACAATCGGTAGAGGCGATCGATGCCGCGGTCTCGCAGACCCGTCAGGGAGGCCAGAGGTCCTCTCGGACCTCCCAGCGCTTGGGCGAGGGAGAGAGGAGCAACGTTGGCCAACGGCTGTCCCAACGGATTCGTGACCAGCTCGGCGCCGGATCGGGCGCCCAAACTCAAGGGCACGGATTGGACCGAACCCTGGCGAGGGGCGAGCAAGGTGGCCAGCATCGTGACCAGCATCTGATCGTCTCGGCTCGCCCCCATCAGCCGCATGACCTCCGCGTGGTCCTGGTGAACCGGGGTGTAGGTCGCATGATGGAAGAAGACCGTCTTGTCGAGCACGGCCTGGGGAAGATCGGCCCACGGCTTGGCGGCGGTATACGTCCGGCCGTCGAGCTGAAGAGCCGTGGGAGCCATACGCATGCTCGGGGGATGTACCACGCCCTCGGCCCCAGAACCGTAGGTCCCCGGAACATTGGTATTGATGGGATCGCCGGCCTGAGAAGCAAACAGGATGAGCATCCGACCTGGCCCCTCGGCCATGGGGTCGGCTTGCGTCCGACCTACACGGGGGCGCATGAGAAGTCCCACCGGGAGACCGGTGGCCACGGATTGAAGGGCGAGACTCCCGAGAGATGCGGACCGCAGCAAGTGTCTTCGGGTCAGGGCGGAACCCTTGTTAAAAGTACTCATTCTAGTCTCCTCAGAAACCAATGCCGGCCATGCCGGGGGCCATACAGGCCATCACGAGCGCGGACTGAAGGGCTAGACGGTCGGAAGCACCTTCCGCTCTCGCCTCGCGCACATGTTCGTTGAGAATCTCCAGCGCTCCGGGGCGCCGGGGATCTCCGTCGGGTAGACCGATGACCCGTGACACCATCTTCGTCACCGCATCGGTAGCCCCCAAGCCTTCGAAGGCCCCGAAGGCGTTCTCGGCCACGATGGCGCACACGGCCTCGCGACTGCTTCGGGTAAAGAGACCCGTCTGGGTGATGATCAAGGGTTCGGGCTCCCCTCGGGCGAACGCGTCCTTGGGGACCGACGTAAGGCCATTGCGCATCGCCTCTTGAAGCTCGCTCAGCGCGTCGGGCACGAGATTCTCCCCGCAAATATTGGGAACCTCGAGACGGTGGGAGAGCTGACTGCAGAAGACATCTCTTCGATTGATCGAGCGCGTCTGCCCGGTGCCCCCGTCGACACACTCTGCGTGAGTGACCAGGCTCGAGGATAGGAGATCGCGCAGCATCTTCTCGAAGTCCATGTCGGCAGCGAACGAGGTCTCGATGGCCTCGAAGTCTGAATTGCGCTCGGGACACTCGGCCCCGTTCGCCCAATGGCAGAGCTTCTGAATCCACGCGCTCGGGAAGTCGGGGTGTTGGGACAGGATCGTCGCGAGATCTCCCACCCCACGCCCGCGTTCGCGCACTCCCCCAAAGACGAACTCAGGACTCAGGGCCGAGATCGTGGCCGCGTCGTCCTGGCGTCCGTAGTAGACCGAGTAGGAGTGGGTGAAGAACTCCCTCATGGGGTCGAGCGTCTGGTGACACCCAAAGCACGCAGTCCCGGGCGCGGAGTGCTCGGCATCCAGGTTTGGGGGCGAGAAGTCCGTCACCGTCTGCCCGTCGAAGCTCGAGCCTAGGGCCGCGATGAGCGTTTGATTGAGCGTGACTCGCGACTCGTTGTCTTCGTTGGTGGGCCAGGTGGTGAGGAAGCCGAGGTGGGTAAAGAAGCCAACCCGTTCGCTGTGGACGGGAAGAGTGCGCGCCGCGCGCAGGCGAGCCAGATGATAGAAGCGGACGGTCTCCCTTCCCGCATCGACCGGCTGGAACTCGACGGGGCGCCAATCCGAGAAGTCAGAGCGCTCTAGAAGCGGCTGCAGGCGGGCGTTCGCGGAGACGCAGACCATGCCCCCCCCGTTCGCCTCGCGGGCAGGACGATTCACGACCCGAAGTGGACGCCCCATGATCGTCCAGAGCAGCACGTAGTAGGGGTCACGAGTGAAGAAGCTGCTGGCGTCCACTTCGAAGGTGTCCTGATCCGGAGGCAGGCATAGATTCTCGAAGCCTCGAACGTAGAAGTGCAGGAAGTTGGGCGAGCTGGGATCCAGAGACTCGCTTGGGGGCGGGGTGTCACTTTGGCGGCGATGGATGACGAAGGTGTCGACCTCGGGCATGGGGAGAGATCGTCGTTCGTTGTCATCAGCTATGTACCGCTGCTCCAGGTAGGCGTGAAGGAAGAGCATGGCGGTGGTCATCTCGAAGGTTCGAGTCGTGAGCACATCCGTCCACGGGCGCCCCGACTCGACGATCTTGAGGGCCGTCCGGGCGAAGCTCTCTCGGAAGTTCTGCTGAAGGAGATCGAAGGCGAACTCGCCTGAGGGGAATCGCCCCCAGTTCGTGTTTTCGACTCGGAGCATGAGCCGCATCGCCTCGAGGTCGGGCTGGTTCTGCTGAAAAGCGGTCTGGAGAAAGGTGAGGAGACTCGCCCGATACTCGGGCGTACTCATCCAACCCTCGACCATCGTCGAGAAATCGTCGGGCTGAGCATTCAGAGTCTCGAGCTCGGCCGAGGTCAGGGGGAGACCGGTGAGGAGCGTCTTGACCTTGGCGCCGTAGGTGTGGGGCTTCGAGAGCTGAGCCACGTCGCACTCCCCCGCAGGCCCCGCGGGCTCACGGCCCACGGGCAGACTCGGCCCGCCCGGGGGCGCCTCCGGCGCTGGGCTCTCCTCTGAGGGCGGTGTGGGGGAGCCCGGCCCGGAGGGCTCCCCAGCCCCCGGATTCTCGTCGGGGCCACCGGTCGTTCCTGTCGCGGGCTCCAGACAACCCGTGAGACTCAGGCAGCCTCCGAGGGCCAAGAGGGCTGGGACCCTCATGGCGTCGGCCCTCTCAGGGTCGACTCGACGGCAGGTTCGATGTTGTTTGGCAGGCGCGCGATGCGCCGATGCTGAGGTAGGGGCAACATAGTTGATGGGTCCCATACGTCGAGGAAGACATCTTCGGTATCCGTTTCTCTTCCCGACACGTCGCGATCGCCGCGGTCTACCGGACAGTCAATCCTGCCTTCGATCCGAACCCCCACGAACCCTAAACTCACGCCGAGCACCTTTGACGCCACAACCTCCCCCAAAGCAAGACAACCTCACCCCGAGCCCTGATCGGCACCACTCCAAAAAACCCTGAGCGATCGACAATGCACCCTAAAACTATAACGCGATTTTATATATATCTGGCGCCGACCGGCCACCCCACCCCTCCTCGAGCATTCTATCTATCGGATAGTCTCGGGCGACCCCTTCGTAGACGAGAGGCTCTGGGGCGACGAGTAGTACGCCGAAGCCGACAGAGAGGTTCGGCCGCGCGCCACGCCCGGCCAAGCTCCATTCTCATGCCGACGCGCCGGCGCGGGAGCCGGCGTCTTTGGGTCGCCGCTTCGCGACCCCTTGGCGGCTATGATCTCGTCAGGAAGAGCGACCGTCAATATCGGCGAAATCGCCTACGCTTCGCGATGAAGGGCCCGCCGTAGCCTGGGGCCACATTGAGCAGGAGCGATAGGGCCGGCAAGAGGTCCGTCATCGCGGGGCCCCGCATGGGCGGCGTTCGATCGTGCCCGCCTCGGCTTGGGAGGCTAGGGCTTCCATGACTCCAGGCAGCGCTTCCTCGTAGCGCCCCTTGAGAAAGCCTGCGAAGAACCAGCCGAGCACCCCTTCGAAACTCACCCGGTGGGTCACGGCGAGGATTCCGTCTCGGGGCGCGGAGCTTCGGGCCACTCTCAGGTGAGAGAGCGGAAGTCCTACATCGTAGGTGTAGCCTCGCCTCGGGTCGACGGCGACGAGCTCGAACTCGGAACTCGGCCCGTCTTTGGGCTTGAGGATGCCTTTGGTTCCGACCTCGAAGGGACCGTCCACAGTGGCCGACTCGAGCTCGGTATCCCACTCCGGCCAGGCCTCGACGTCGGTCCATACCGCCCACAGCCGGGAGGGCTCAGCGGCCGTGCACACGGTGTGCTCGAAGGCGGTGGCGCAGCCCGCGGTCGAGGCGAGGACGAGGACGAGAAGCGAAAGTATCTGGGAGCGTCCCCAAACGAAGGCTTCCAGTTGAACGATGTTCATCATGTTGAACAACGTTCAATTAGACCTATTAAACGCTGTCAAACAGAATCCGGTCTGGAGCCGAGTTCGGGATGCGCTAAACCATGACGTTGCGAAGCATGGACCGAGCTGCCTCCTCGGCGACCCCTTCGGGCCCCTCAGCCCCTCCGAGCTTCGAGAAGGCGCCGAGACGCCCGAGGAGCACCGCGCCATGGGCGGAGGCCCAGGCCGTCCGAGCGCGATGCCGTGCCGCTTCGCCGGGGAGCTCCGGGCGACACGCGACGACGGCCTCGACCAACGGAGCAAAAGCCGACAGCGCGATGGCGCGAAGCCCTTCTTCGGAGTCCTCCACTGCAACCGATGGATCCAGCATGACGCCGTAGTGCTCGGGATGGCTCAGCCCGAAACAAACGTAGGCTTGGGTCATGGCCCTCAGGCGGGCGCGCGGCTCACCCTCATGGGCCGCCGCCTCTTTGAACGACCCGAGGTCAGAGCCTGAAAGCCTTCCTGCGCCACCGCGACCATGAGCCATTGGCGGCTCTTGAAGTGATGCTCGGGCGCACCCGGACTGACGCCCGCCCGCCGAGCGGCTTGGCGCAGGGATGGAGCTGACTCCCCCTCGCGCAGCAGGCTGAGGGTCGCCTCGATCACGTCGCGGCGGAGATCGCCGTGATGATGTCCAACGGATCGTGCCTCGAGGATGGCCACGTCGCGGCCTGTGTGGCGCTCGATGGGGCGGACGAACTTGATACCGCTGTGACGGTGCTCGAAGTTGTAGCAACGCACGAAGGCGGCCACCCACGGGCGTGCTGGAGGCTGTTGAAGTGCCCTCGTGGAAACCACCGGCGGTACTTGAGGGTCCGGAACAGCGCCTCCGAGAAGGGGTTGTCGTCGGAAACACGGGGCCTCGTGAACGACGCCGCGATTCCAAGAGCCTGAAGCGTGGCCAGCATGGTGGAGCCCTTCATTGGGCCCCAGTTGTCCGAGTGAAGAGTCAACGCGTCGACCTCGACACTCTCGGCGCGAGCCGTTCTCTCGATGAGCTCCGAGGCGAGCTGAGCCGACTCCTCCGTGTGGACGGCCCATCCCACGACCTTGCGCGACCAGATGTCCGTCACCAGGTAGAGGTACAAGAAGCTGCCGCGCGCCGGGCCTCTCAAGTACGAGATGTCCCAAGACCAGATCTGGTTCGGGCGTGTGGCGACGCGGCGCACCGGGATGCGGTCTTCCGGAGCCTTGGCCCGGCCCCGATGCGCAAGTTGACCTTCCTCCTCCAGAAGTCGATACAGCGTTGCCTCCGAGCACACATACTGCCCTCGTTCGGCCAGGCGAGGTACGATCTGGCTCGGGGCGAGGTCACGAAACTCTGCCGAGTTGACAAGGCTCAGGATCACGCTCCGTTCGGTCTTGCTGAGCTTGTCACCTTCGGATCCAACCGCTCAGCCAGCCAGACCTTGAGCTCTTCTAGGTCGGCCTCATGGAGTCCGTTCCGCCTCAGAAACGCGCCCAGCTCTTCACCCGAGAGCCCCTCTGCCTCCAGCACGAAGGCGGCCTTCTCCTTTGGCGTTCGGCTCCCCAAACGACCATCGCTCCCGCTATCCTTGCCCACGCCTCCGACGCTATCACGCAGCCACCAGGACAAGGTCGGCTGCGCCACACCCGCCTCCTTAGACAAGGCCGGAGCGCTGAGGCCGTCTGGGCCCACCATCCGAAGGACCATCCGCTCTTTGAGCTCCTCCGAGTATCGCATCACTCCCCTCGCCACTCCCTGATTAGGTCAGGAAAAGGCGACAAACTACGGTGACAAAGGGGGTAACACGCGAAACCGATGGGTGAACTGAGCTCCAGGCCGTCTTCACACGGTGGACGTCGCTGGTTCGAATCCAGCTGTCCTCACCTTGATTCCGGATATTTAGGAGATACTTAGCCCCCTAGACGCCCGGGGGTCACGGTTTGAGATTTCGACCCGCCTGCGATGAGCCGAAGACCGGCAAAAGCGTGCCTCCCCGCCTCGTTTTTTCCGCCGCATCGAGGGGCGTTTAATGCCGGTGCATTTCCCGGCGAGGTGTCCCGCGATGTCCACTGCGACCCCGTACCCACGTCCTTCGCTGAAGGGAAGGACATCGCGGTCTTCGACGTATACCGGGTTGCCTACGAAAGATCGTCGAGCATTGGGGCAACGCGGTAGAGGTCAGACCCCGCGATACATTGGGCAGCTATTGCAAGTTCTGACCTTTGAGGAGGGGTGAGTACACCCTCGCTCTCAGATCCGTCAAGGCTCTGACGGTTGTGACTCAGACCTAAAAGGTCACGCTCACTCCTACGAGATAACTCTCCTCGAACGAAGTCGTGGAGAAGTCGTAGTCCAGAGCAAAGTATCCATCGAGTGTCCACGTATCATCGAAATGGACCCGCATTGTCGGGAGCTGTCGAAGTCCTAGCTGCAGAACAGAACCGAGCCCTACCGTAGGCGTGAATCTTGTCGTTAGGTTGAGGGGATCGGCGCCAAAGGTCTCAGCATGGTGGTAGCGGAGTCCAAAGTGGAGGGTCACGAGGTCTCCAATGGTCTGCGAGTAGCCGAGGCCGGTATGGGCCCGCCACAGGTTGGGTACGACATTGAACGAACCGTCGAACTCTACTCTCATTCCGAGCCGAGTACCCACGCTAGCGGTGAAGCCATTCCGGGGGCCTAGCCACCACTTGAAGTCCGCACCCAAACCCACCTCAAGACCCGCGAAGCTGGACCAGTTTAATGCGCCCGCCCACGGGAGCCACTCGAAGCCACCATGACTTCCTCCTCTGTATACAAAGGCAGGTAGCGGTCCGGCCCAATGCCAGCGGTCGGTCAGACCCCAATGAAACTCGGCGATTCCGTCGGACCCCGTCGACCTCCGGATCAAAGACCCCGAAGTCGGCGAGCCTGTGGGCCCAACCCTAGTATCCCTAAAGACCTCGGTGGAGAGGCCGGCGGCAACGGCCATATGGACTTTTCCTCCCGGCAAGCTGGAGGCGTTCACTGGCCGAGGGGGACTCGTTCGAGACATGAGGCCAGAATCGCCCACGACCTCGAGCTCGTCTTGACGCACGATCGTCGTTTGGTTCGCGGAAATCTCGAGAGTCGTGGCGCGCTCGCCGCCCGCCCCCTCTCGAAGAAGGTACGGCCCGGCGGGAAGCGAAAGGCGAATCGTCGAAGAGCCTTCAGGGATTTCAGCCACAAGGCGTCCACTCCCAAGATCCACGAGCTGAAGGGGCAGCTTTGCCTGATCGATTTCGAGCGCTGTGGTGCCTACGGCGAGCCGCGCGAGAGGTAGGTCGCTTCTCCCCTTGAGCTGCATGCGGTAGCTCGGGCGCTGAGGGCTCCCGGTGTTGAGGGCGCTATCCCGAATGGTCCGCTCCTTGGCATACTCGAACGCTTCCGTGAGGGTGATAGTCTGGTCCTGGTTCCGATCCGCAGCTCCCCGCAGAGCCGCGTTCCAGTGATGCGTGAAGAAGCCCCCACGCAAGGCATCGGACTCGTGGGCATCCTCGAGGCCCGAGCTCGATGCGATGAGCACCGACCCCTCGCTATCCAGGTCTCCCAGCGGTGTGACCTCGAAAGGCTCTGCCGGCGCAAGGCCTCGCGCGCCTGTCCATCCACCTCCTCGGCAGGCGTCGATGACGCCCACCCGAACTCCGGCCGCGGGGTTGTCCAGTCGCGACCGCAGCTCGCGATAGATGAGGGGCTGACCGCCCGGATAGAGGGCATCGAAGTCGGCATGGCCCGAGTAGTGGAACAGCAGGAGGGACTCCCCCTCAGCCTTAGCGAGGCGAGTGATCGCCCGGTCCAGCGACATCAAGACCGCTTCCGGAGTGGGATCGAGGAGGACGACGACTTCTTCGTCCGAGAAGCCCCCTGTGCTGAGAAGTACCTCGGCGGTCTCGCGGGCATCCTCGTGCGCGAACCGGAGTCTTTTTCGGCCCGGGGGTGCATGATTGGCTCCGACGATAATCGCAGCTCGGGCGACCATCGCGGCCGGTTCTGGTGAGTCCCCAACGACGAGACCGGCAACCATCCAGCCTCCTACGATTCCCAGCATCACGGCTCATCCCCTCCTTCTTTGCGAATCTCGATGACGCGTCTCCACTGAGCCCCGCTCGGTTCGACCGGGCGAAGGTCGCTCTCCGTGATCGGAGTCCATCCCAGCACCACCACCAACGTCTCGCTGACGGCGTGACCGTCAACCTCCCATGCCGCGGGGAGAAGGTGCGCTCCGTCGGGGGCTACAGCGGAAGCATAGAGGAGCTTCATCGCTTGCGGTTCTCCGGTGGGAGCCCCGAATACACCGACGTGGGTGAACCCGTCCGCGGCCACTTCGACACGCAGCCGATCTCCAGGGCGAACGGCGGAGCCATCCCACGGAGTCACTTGGTCGGCGCGTTTCACATACAAGCCCACGGTCGGCGAACCTCGGCGCGTCGTGAAGTCGTCGAGGGCGGGGCTACCGAGCCAGGATAGCAGCGCCGCCGCGGCAGCCAGCCCTGAGCTCAGCACCCATGGTGTCCATCCCCTTTCGCGTCTTCGACGAGGTCCCGTCGCAGGAAGCTCGGACACCCACTGAGGTACCGACCGAGCGAGACGCCGACGCTCGACCAGCACCGAGCATCGTGGACAGGTCTTCAGGTGCTCGACGATGCTCGACTCCGTCGGAAGCCCGAGCGCAAGGCGATCGAGGGCATAGTGAGAAGGATGAGCGTCCTCTCGCTTTTTCATGCACGTTCCTTCGCTTTCCTCAGCTGGGCATCGACCCGCTGGAGGGTACGACGCACGCTGCGTTCACTGATTCCGAGCAGTTCGGCTACCTCGAGCTGCGTGAGGCCATCGAAACGACTGAGGAGCAACACCTCGAGATCTCGCCGCTTCATTCGCTGAAAGATATCCTGCAGCATTTGACGAGCTTCGAGTTGCTCGTTGAGAGGCAACCCCCCTCCCGCAGCGGGCTCGCAGTCGGCCAAAGCGGCTCGCGCGGTCTCGTTCCTCCGAAGTCGATCCACGGCGAGGCGCGTGGCGGTTCGATAGGTCCAGGCGAGTACGGCCTGAGCGTCGCGGAGGTCTTTCCGATGCACCCACAGGCGCGTAAACGTTTCTTGTGCCAAATCATGCGCTTCGATCGAGTCCCGGAGCATGCGAGCGCACTTGTCCTGAATGACAGGAAAATAGCGTCGATAGGCTTCCTCGACGTCGATGGACTCCATGCTCTTATTAGGTAGGACGGGCACACTGCTGGGAAGCGGCCAGAAAAGTGCGGCGGCGGGCGTCTTTCGGGTGGTGGTCCTCGGGCCCGACGAGATCCCTCGGCCCGCCTCTCCCAACGAGTCGCCCGAGCGGGTTCTCTTGGCGGTGAGGGCTCATCCCAACATCGAGGCGGCCACGGTGGCCTTTGAGGCGTCGAAACGACTCCCCGGGCCCCGGCGAGGCGAGTGCGTTGACCGGCAGCCCTGCTCCCGGAGCGAGAGCGAAAGGAGATCCTCGAAATGGTGGCGAGCTATCAGCGTCCGTTCCCAAAGCGATTCGGGCAAGGAGATCTACGGGCGAGGGCAGCGTGGGCCGTCTCGGCGCTGGGGCGCGCCCACCTGACCGCGGCCCCTCCGCCTCTCTCGTCCGCCAACCGACGCCGGCGTAGCCGGTCTGTAGTTTTCGTGAGCCTAGATGTCGAAGAGGTCGTCGACCGTCTCGACGGCGAGGATGCGATCGAGCGCGGCTTCGAGCTGGGCGGTGGTCCAGTCCACCTGCTCGGCCAATGGACCGAGGATCTCGAAGCGGAGGAGATCGGCCGCGCGCTTCAAGTCCTGCAACGCGAACTTTACGAGCGAGTCATGCTTCGCGTCGTTCTTTGGGGAGGGGGGGCATGCGGTCGCCCATGGATGAGACTGGACTCTCGCGCATCAGACCGCGCGGGAAGGCATAGTCTCCAGCGTCTCGGACATCGAGACATTCTGGGTCGCGGGCGTCACGTGGGGCGCTCACAGAGGTTCGAGCTCGGCGGACGAGCCTATCGAGCTGACCGAACCTCAACATCGACATCGACCCCACCGCGGTAGGCGTACTCGCCGGCGCCATCGCTCTCTGGTTCGTGGCGCGCGATCGCGCGTCGCCTTTGGGGGTCGTGAGAATGAATAGTGTTCACTCCCGTGGTCAGGAGAGCGAAGACCCTCCCCATGGTCGCGCCTAGCTCCTCTCCCAGGCGTCTTTCGAGCTGCATCTGCCTATCGGTGGTCATGCTGTCGGGTTGCGCCACAGCCCCCTCGAGTCGAATCGATCCCCGCTCGTACCAACTCGGCATCATCGCTGGCTTCGCCGAAGTCGTGCACCTCGGCGTCAAGACGCTCGCGTTGAGCGAGCGTCTTGACGCCGAGGTGCACGACTTCGGCGAAGCCAGCGATGATGCCGAGTTGGTACGAGCGGGGATCGATTCGACTCGAGGGGGCTGTGGCGCAACCCGACAGCATGACCA
>JBCBRU010000075.1:0-21423 GCA_039819565.1 Myxococcota bacterium
GCCTTCTTGCCCACGGCGCCTTTGTGAGGGCCGTGCTCGGCGCCAAGCCGGCTCCTCGAGTGGCCGGAATCCTGGAGAGAGCAGGTGGCCTCGCCGAGGCTCACCCGGAGACGCTAGCCTGGTTGGCGGGGGCGGCCGACGGGGATGCGCAAGATCGATTGCTGACCGCGCTCGGAAACCGCATCACCGTCACCGCGAGAGCCGCTCATCTTATAAGCCCCGCAGACGGCGCCGCTCCGTGGGTGCTGCACGGCAACCATCGGGCCGACGCGATCCTCCTCCTCAGCCTGCTCGAAGCCCGCCCCGGGGACACCCTTATCGAGCCGCTGCTCGAGGGGCTGCTGGCGGGCCGGAGGGCCACCGGAGCCTGGGCCCACACCCAGGAGAATGCGTGGGCTCTCTTGGCTCTGGCCCGCTACGCGGAGGTCAAGGAGGCGACCCCTCCCCGCTTCGACGGCCGAGCCTGGCTCGGCCCGGCGCTGGTCGCAGCCGAAACCTTCTCGGGTCGTCAGGGGCCACGAGCGACCCGCGTGCCGATGGCCTGGCTCAGCCGCCAGGACGGCCTCAGGGCGCTCGTTCTCGCCCGCGAGGGTGAGGGTCGCCTTTACTACCGCTTGGGACTCGAGTTCGCGCGCGAGGAGCTCGAGGTCGAGAGCCTGGCGCGAGGTTTCACCGTGAAGCGCAGCTATGAGTCGGTCGACGACTCGGACGACGTGCTCCGCACCGAAGAGGGTTGGCGAGTTCGAGCCGGCGCCCGCGTACGCATTCGGCTCGAGGTGGTGAGCCCCGGGCCCCGTCACCACGTGGCTCTTGTTGACCGGCTCCCGGCGGGCCTCGAGCCGCTGCACGCCGAAGACGCGAGCCATGAGGAGGTCGAGGGCTCGGACCGCCGGCTCCTCTGGCTCCCCAAGACCTGGGACCACCAGAATCTCCGGGACACCGGAGCAGAAGCCTTTGCGGTAGGCCTCGCGGGCGTGCGTCGCTATACCTATTTGGCGCGAGCTACCGCCACCGGACGCTTCCGGGCCCCGCCCGCCCGAGCTGAAGAAATGTACGCGCCCGAGACCTTCGGTCGAACCCGCTCGGAGATCGTCGTGGTCCACGAGTAGGCGACTCGGCCGTGCTACGAGGCGGGGGTGGGTCCATCGCGCGTCGAAAGGATCTTCTCTCCATTGGGGGAGATCCTCCTTGTCACCGGCGACGACGACACGGTGTTCGCGCTGGAGTGGTCGTCCGATCGCCCCCGGCTGGACCGCCACCTCTCCCGAGCCTGGGCGGGGGCAGTCCTCGAGGAGGTCCCTCTCCGTTCGGACCCGGCGCTAAGCGTTCGAGACTACTTCGAGGGTGACCTCGGCGCCCTCGAGGCGCTCCGCACCGAACCCGTCGGCACCGATTTTCAGATGCGCGTCTGGTTCGCGCTGCGGAGGATTCCGGTCGGCCAAACCTTATCCTACGGCCAGCTCGCTCGAGACCTCGGCGCGCCCAAGGCTGCCCGGGCAGTCGGTCTCGCCAACGGTCAGAACCCCGTCTCGATCATATGCCCCTGTCACCGGCTGGTCGGTTCCGACGGAAGTCTTACGGGCTATGCCGGTGGCCTCGATCGCAAGGCCTGGCTGCTCGCCCACGAGGGGGCTAGGCCTCCCGCGCTCGAGCTCCCCTCCGGCGCGGACTAAGCCCTCATCGCGCTGGCTTCCGGCGCCCCCTGAGGGCGCGAACTCGCGGCGCTTTCTCTTCCTTGGGCGGAAGGGAGCGAACGAAAGACAGCGCCGTCGAGAGCCAGCCTTCCAGTTCCTTCCCCTCAAGCCCCTCCCCGGAGACGTAGACCATCCCCCTCAGAGGCCGGCCGGTGAAATCCATGGGGCGCGCTCGACGACGCGCGAGGGCCGCTTCGTGGCCGCTGGGACCGACCCGCACCATGAGATCGTTGCTCACCACGCCACAGATCATGTGGCCCCCCACGAGAAAGCAAAGGCCCCCGAACATCTTCTTCTCCTCGTGCTCCGCGAGGGCCCTGAGCGTTTGTCGGGCCCGCTCCGCGAGCTCAGCATCGAAGGTCATACCGAAGAGAGGACGTTCGGAGGCCCGTGGGATCGACACCTGCTCTACGTTCTCTGGTCAATCAAGGTGCCTCTCACATCCTCCCAGCCCAGGGTCGCGGCCATGCGCTCCGCGACCAGCTGGCGCTCCGCCGACAGCCTCACCTGACTCACCCCGCTTCCTTCGGCAGCACCCCGCAGGAGGGCCAGAGGAGCTTCATGGTGCTCGCTCCGAGGGGCGGGGGGATCCACGAGCGGCACCTTCTCCCCGGGGGCGGGAAACCGCTCGTTGTAGTCCGTGAAGCCCCGCGCCAAGAGCTCGCGGGACATCGGGTGCAGCTCATCGGTTCGATTCAGATAGGCATCCAGCATCCGCAGCGCTTCCGCCGTCACCTCGTGAAGGGGCACGACGTCCACCTCGCTCGCGAAGTTCTGCCGGTTCTCTTGCGTCGCCACGGCAAGCTCACGCGAGAGACTCTGGATACGATCGGGGCCCCCATGTGCGTTCTGTAGGGTGGACAGACCCGCTGGGGGCGCTCGGCCACCTTGCGCGAGGACGGGAGCCAGCCCCTGCCCCGTGGCGCTGATACCACGCGCGCGAGGAACGGCCGCGGCTAGGCTCTCGAGGACGGGGGTATCGATCTCTACGCCTTCGAAACCGATGGCACTGAGGCCCGAAGGTCGAGCATTCAAGACCCCAGAGGTGGCAGCGGGGGGGAAAGCGGGACTGATGGTCACGCCCTCGGACGGGAGCACGTGACGTGCCGGACAATTCGCGCAACGGTTTGCGCGGCGGGCCACGTCGCCGAACTCAAGCGAGCGAAGGTCGCCGAGTTTCTGAGCAATCTCTCGCGTCTGACGCGCTCGAGGTCAGTAGCGCGGAATCGACGTATCGACCTCGCGGGACCAAGCATCGATGCCCCCCGCGAGGTTGAAGACCTTGGTGAAGCCTTGCCCGAGAAAGTACTCGGCGGCGGCCTGACTGCGACCGCCGTGGTGGCAGTGAAAGAGCAGGGGGGTTTCCTTCGGGAGCTCGAGCAGCTCGGCTCGGTACGCATCATCGAGGAGCCGAGCTCCGCCGATGCTCGCCGTATCCCGCTCGTCAGGGGTCCTCACGTCGATGAACTGAATGCCCTCTTCGCCCTCCAGAAGGGCCTTGGCTTGCTCAGGTCCAACTTGGCGAACCTTGGCAGGCTCGTTCGGGTTGTCGATCCGAAAGCCTCCCTGCGCACCCTCGAGGAAATCGATCCGGAGTCCATCGCTCCTCTGGGCGGTTCCTCGATCCACCACGAAGGGAACCCCGCCGGCCTCCACCTCGAGATCGAGGGGCCCAGCACCATCCAGGTTGAGGGTGGGCCTGAAGCGCGCATCGATGCTGATGCGGACCCGGCTCCCTCCCTCGGAGGCCAGCGCCTCCTTCAGGGCTCCTGCCGCCGCTTCGGTAATGTGGAGGGTTGGGGGCGAGACCTCCGCGACCTCGACTCCGAGAATCGTCTGGAGCTCTCCCTGCTCGAACATCTCGGTGATGATGTCGCAGCCTCCCACGAACTTCCCCCGAACGTAGAGCTGGGGAATCGTCGGCCAGTTCGAAAACTCCTTGATGCCCTGACGGACCTCGGGGTCCGTGAGGACGTTCACCGTAGTGTAGTCCTCGAGCATCTGATCGAGGATGCCCACGACCTGAGCCGAGAATCCGCACTGCGGCATACGACGACGGCCCTTCATGAACAGCACCACGTCGTCGCTGGTGATGGCTTCCTGGATCTTCTCGTGGGTCGTGTCCTGAGTCGTCATTGCTTCGCTTTCTCCCTCTCCGCGGTCAAACCGGCCTCGTCGACGAAGTCTTCCATCGGGGGGCAGGTACACACGAGATGCCGATCTCCGTAGGCGTTGTCCACTCGGCTCACCGATGGCCAGAACTTGGCCTGCCGCACCCAACGGAGGGGGAAGGCGGCCTGCGCTGTCGAGTACGGCCGGTTCCACTCGGGGTCGGTGACCGCCTCCGCGGTGTGTGGCGCGTTCTTGAGGGGGTTGTCGTCCTTGGGCATCCGCCCCTCCTCGATCGCCCGGATTTCCTCGCGGATGGCGAGCAGTGCCTCGCAGAAGCGATCGAGCTCGCCCCGAGATTCGGACTCCGTGGGTTCCACCATCATCGTACCCGCCACCGGCCAAGACATGGTGGGCGCGTGATAGCCGAAGTCCATCAGGCGCTTTGCGATATCGTCCACTTCGATCCCCGCCGACTTCTTGAAGGGACGCATGTCGAGAATGAACTCGTGAGCGACCCGTCCGCCAGCCCCGGAGTAGAGGATATCGAAGCTCCCGGCGAGCCGCTTGGCCATGTAGTTGGCGTTCAGGATAGCGACCTGACTGGCCTTGACGAGTCCGGGGCCCCCCATCATCGCGATGTACATCCAGCTGATGGGGAGAATACTCGGACTGCCGTAGGGGGCCGAAGCGACCGGCCCCAGCCCCCCCTCCGGAGCGTCGAGGGCAAAGCTATGGCCGGGGAGATAAGGGGCGAGGTCCTCGACAACGCCGATCGGACCCATCCCTGGCCCCCCACCGCCGTGGGGGATGCAGAAGGTCTTGTGCAAATTGAGGTGGCAGACATCGGCGCCGAAATCACCCGGGCGCGCGAGCCCCACCTGCGCGTTCATATTGGCGCCGTCCAGGTACACGCGGCCGCCGCGCTCCTTCACGAGAGCGCAGGCCCGCCGAATCTCCTTTTCGAACACGCCGTGCGTAGAGGGATAGGTGATCATCATCGCCGCGAGGTCGTCCGCGTGCTTTTCCGCCTTCGCCCGCAGATCCTCGAGGTCGATGTTCCCGGCGTCGTCGCACTGGACGGGGACGACCTTCATTCCCGCCATGACCGCCGAAGCGGGGTTGGTGCCGTGGGCCGACGTGGGAATCAGGCACACGTTCCGATGCCCCTGTCCCCTGGCTGCGTGGTAACCCCGAATCACGAGTAGGCCTGCATACTCACCCTGCGAACCTGCGTTCGGCTGGAGCGAGACGGCGGCAAAACCAGTGATCTCTGCAAGCCAGATTTCAAGATCTCGAAACAGCCTACCGTAGCCCTGGAGCTGGTCGTGGGGCGCGAAGGGATGGATGCGTCCGAAGCCCTCCCAGGTCACAGGGAGCATCTCCGACGTCGCGTTGAGCTTCATCGTGCAGGAGCCCAGCGGAATCATGGAGTGGACCAAGCTAAGGTCCTTCGCCTGCAGGCGCTGAAGATAGCGGAGCATCTCATGCTCGGCGTGATAGGCGTGGAAGACCTCGTGCTGAAGAAATGACGAGGTCCGGGCGAAGAGCTCGGGAAGATCGATGTCCACCTCAGCGGCGAGGGTGCGTGCGGAAGCCTCTGAGGCCGTGGGCGCTGCCGACGCGAAGGCGGCGAAGAGCGCATCCACCTCGGCGACGTTACTGACTTCATCGAAGGCCAGACCCACATCGCCGTTCGGATACCGGCGTACGTTGAAGCCCGCCTCGAGAGCCCTCTCCGCGAGGTCGTGGCCGGGCACAGCCGAGACCTTAACGGTGTCGAAGAACGCTTCGTGAGCGAGTGAGAATCCGCGCCGGCGCATCCCCTCGGCGAAGATCTCGGCCAGGGCATGGACCCGACGGGCGATGGCGAGCAAACCTTCTGGGCCGTGATAGACCGCGTAGGCCCCGGCCATCACCGCGAGAAGCACCTGCGCGGTGCAGATGTTGGAGGTGGCCTTGTCACGCCGGATGTGTTGCTCGCGGGTCTGAAGGGCCAGGCGGTAAGCCGGCTTGCCACGGGCATCCTTACTGACCCCGATGATCCGACCGGGGACGGCGCGCTTATGTTTTTCGGCGGTGGCGATGAAGGCGGCGTGAGGCCCCCCCGCTCCCATCGGCACTCCGAAGCGCTGAGCGGAGCCCACCGCGATGTCCGCCCCGAGCTCGCCCGGTGGGGTCAGGAGCGTCAGCGCGAGAAGGTCCGTAGCTAGGATAGCGAGCGCTCCCGCCGCATGCGCTCTATCGATGGCCGCCTTGGGGCTACGCAGCTCACCGTCCGTCCCGGGATACTGCAGCAGCACTCCGAAGACCTCGAGGGCCTCCAGATCCGCATCTTCCGGCCGCCCGGTGTGCACCTTCACGCCCAGGGGTTCAGCGCGGGTGCGGATGACGGCCAGGGTCTGCGGATGGCAGTCGTCGGACACGAAAAACCCGAGCTTCTTCCCTCGGGTCACGGCCAACCCCATCGACATGGCCTCGGCCGCTGCGGTACCTTCGTCGAGGAGAGAAGCGTTGGCCAACGCCAGCCCGGTCAGCTCCGCCACCATGGTCTGAAAATTGACCAGGGCTTCCATACGCCCCTGCGCGATCTCGGCCTGGTAGGGCGTATACTGGGTGTACCAGCCGGGATTCTCGAGGATGTTTCTCTGAATCACAGGGGGCGTGATGCAGTCGTGGTACCCCATTCCGATCATCGAGCGGACAACCTTGTTCTCGCTCGCCATGGCTTGGAGGCGAGCCAAAGTCTCGTGCTCACCGGTGCCGGGCGCGATCTCGAGCGGACGCTGGAGCCGGATGTCGTCGGGAATGGTCTCCGAGACGAGCGCCTCCAGCGAGCGCACGCCCACCAACGACAGCATCGAAGAGAGCTCGGCGTCGCTCGGGCCGAGATGGCGGTGTACGAAGGAATCAGACGGGTGAATGAAATCGCTCGCGCGCATGGCAGCTCCGCGCGGAAGTATCGGTACCCTGCGCGAAGGACAAGCGCATTCAGAACCCCGACGGCGGGCCCTCCCTCAGTTCGTGGCTCCGCACAAGCCGCTCGACCACTTCGCGTGCATGCGTCGAACGGACGCGTCTCGCGTAAAACGCGGCACGTCCTCTCGCGCCACCCAGCGCACCGCATGACTCTCGTCGCTCACGGTGAGAGAGGCCCCCTCGGGGGCGCGAAAAGCAAAGCGCACATCGTAATGAAAATGCGCCGGCTCTGCTCCGCGCGATCCTTTGGCGGGACGGGCCGGAATGGCGTGGACGTCGACATCGAAGATGCCCTGATGAATCGGCGCCAGGTCGAATAGGCCCGTTTCCTCCTCCGCCTCCTTCAGGGCCACTCGAAACACATCCGGGTCCCCGTCGGCGTGACCGCCAGGCTGTAGCCACAACCCGAGTTTTTTGTGGTGAAGGAGCACCACGTGAGCGTCGCGAGCATCAAGGATCCAAGCGGACCCCGTCACGTGTCCGGCGAGATGCTGCCGCTCGAAGCATCGCTCCGTGCTCTTCACGAAGGTCCGAAGCCGTCGAAAACTCTCGACCTCTTGGGAGACCAGGCGCGGGCTTTCCGCATGGGCGTCGAGGAGGGCCAGCAGCGGGCCGCGCAGATCGCTCATCGGGGGCTCGTTACGTGGTCGGGAGCACCAGATCCATGCCAACCTGAGCGGGTGCTGGCGCTCCTCGGCCTCTTCATCTTTCTCCCGGCCCTCGAGCTGTATCTTCTCATTCTCCTCGGGACCGAAGTCGGAGCCCTCAATACTCTCCTGCTCATCCTCGTCACCGGGACGCTGGGGGCCGCGCTCGTCCGACAGCAGGGTCTGGATGTGTTTCAGCGCATCCAGAGGGAGTCGGCGGCAGGCCGGCTTCCGGCGCTAGAGTTGGTCGAAGGACTGGTCTTGGTGATCGCTGGGGCACTCCTCGTCACCCCCGGACTGATCACCGACGGTGCCGGCTTTCTCGCCCTCGTCGCCCCTCTCCGGCGCCGCGCCGCCCAGGCTTTGGCGGACCGCGTCGTGGTGGGTGCCCAGAGCCAGGTCTTCCGGGTCCAAATGGCGGGACGGCCGGACGCTTCGAGACCTCGCTCCCCGCCGCCAGGAGGTCCTGTCATCGACGTAGAGGGCCGCTCCGTGCCCCCGTCGGAGACCGACTGAGTCGTACCCGGCCTGCCCCGAAATGACTCGCTTCGAGTCACGAGACGAGGCGCCTCGGGCAGGAGCCCCTTTACGCTTCGGGTCCTCCGGGCTTAGGGAGGCCCGAGGGTTCACCCAACGTTCTTCCATGCCCGTGTTCCGCCCCCCTGAGCCTCTCCATCTTTCTGGAGAAACCCCTACTCCAAGCTGGGACCGCGCCGCCCCGATCGCCCTCTTCGACTCGGGCGTAGGCGGGCTCACAGTGCTGCAAGCGCTCGCTCAGCTCCTCCCCGCGGAGCGCTTCTTCTACATCGCAGATCAGGTCCACGTGCCCTACGGCGGCCGACCGCTCGACGAAATCCGGGGGTTCGCGCGAGGCCTCACCCGCCATGCTTTCGCTCGGGGCGCGAAGGCGGTCGTGATGGCCTGCAATGTCTCCTCGGCCACGTACGCCGCGGAGGCCGCCATCTCATACGGCGAGGATCGCGTGCTCGGCGTGGTCGAGCCGGGCGCCCAAGCCGCGGCCCAGGCCACGCGCACCGGGCGCATCGGCGTGTTGGCCACGGCCGGGACCGTAGCGAGCGGCGCCTACCCGGAGGCCCTGGCACGGGCGCGAGCACAGCTGGAAGTCCGCTCCGTAGCCTGCCCTCGTTTCGTGCCCCTGATCGAAGCGGGGAAGCTCGATGGCCCTGAGGCCGAGGACGCGGTTCAGGAAGCGGTCGCTCCGCTTCTCGACTGGGCCGACACCCTCGTACTCGGCTGTACTCACTACCCGTTCCTTCTTCCCCTGCTGCGTCGCTTGGCTCCGGATCTCAAAACGATCGACCCCGCGGAGGCCACGGCTCGAGTGGTCGCCGCGCAACTCGGCGATCGGGCCGCGCGGCTGGAAGGCGCGGCTCCCGAGCACGTTCTTCACACCACTGGAAACCCCGAGGTCCTGGAGGCTCAGGCTGCCTCGATGCTTGAAAGCTCGACGCGATGGACGGTCGGGCCGCGTCTCGTTTGGCCCCTCTCCCGGGCGGCTTGAACGCCAGAATGGTCCCGGAGCGGACTCGAACGGGCCCAGCGGGCATCTCGCAGGGGCCGATTAGTTCACGATCCAGTCCCCAGGAATTCGGACCGTGTAGACGAGATCCGCCGACGCCGTACCCCCGGGAGGCGGCACCACCTTTTGAAAGACGTGGCCGCGGATCTCGTCGAGAGCGGTGCCCTCAAAGCTTCGCTCGTGGTCTACGGATACGCGAATCTCGTCGGCTCTCGACACCGGCACCTGCTGTCGCAGCTCGACCGAAAGCCCGACCTGGGCCGTATTGAACACGGTGGTCCGAAGCGCCCGCTTCAGGAATCGAGTGCGAGCAAAGACCCCTCGCACTTCTTCGAGATCCGCTAGGTCACGGCGTTGGACGCGAAAGCGAGCGTCCTCGCCCAGCGACAGGCGGTGTTCGGCCCCCACCGGTAGGAAGGGCGTCGCTTGACGACCGACCAAGACCTCCGCTCGATAGATACGCATCGACCCCGGGGAGAGCGGGTAACCGGCTTCGTTTCGCAACCTGACCTCCCGAAACACGGAGGTACTGCGACTCGGGACGGCCACGAGCCGCGCATCGGCCGCCCCCGAGACGACGTCCACGGGGATGAACCGAGACTGGCCGTCACTGGCCACGTCGACGCGATGAGGGATACTCAGCAACACCACCGCTCCTCGGTCTACGACCGCGGCTGCCGCTGCCCCTTGCCCGCCCTCGCCTCCGCGCCCCAACTGCGGCCGCCGCTCTCCGGCCTGCAGCAGCACCTTGCCGCGAGTCCGTTTACGCACGTTCACCCGGAAGGGAGCGGGGGTGGGGGCCTCCCGGGCCTGTCGAGGCCGCGCCGTGGAGAGGCGCATACGCACTCCGTTCCAGTCCTCCCCGGTCGACTGGCGGACAAGGGCCGAGACCCTCAGCCGATACCGGCCCCCCCCGAGACCGTGCTCGCGGCTCGGGTAGAAATGGAAGTCGTACTCAGGATGCCAGCCCGCGTGGGGCACTTGATAGGCCAACTCGAGCGTCCGAGTTCCACGACATGGCCCTCGGATCATCGTCACCTGAGTGACCTCCCCCCTCGCCCCCAGCGCCTCCAGACTTCGCTTCACCTCCTTGCGGGCTCGCTCGTTCTCCGCCTTCGCCTCGCGGAGTCGGTCCAGCTCAGCGCGTCGAGCGCTCTCCTCGTCTTTGACCGCTGCCAGCGAAGCGCGAATCCTCGACGTCCGAGGGGCCTCTTCACGAAGGGAGCTGGCCGCCTGTTGCAAGATGAGCTGCGCGTAGGCATCAAGCTTCTTGAGTCGATCTGTCTCGGTCGCCACGCGGTCCGCGAGCCTCACCCGCTCGCTCTCGAGGGCCTGCCGACGCGCTTCGAGCTCGGCGCCGCGACCGGCCGACACCCGCGGGACCACCCGGCTCCTGAGAGATAGTACCGCCCCTGTATCCAAACTCGCCCGCAGGCTCTCCTTCAGGAGACTCCGGGGCAGGTTATTGAGAACGATCTGAGCGTCATCCGCGCAGCTCACGGGGCCTGCGCGCACCACTTCGGCGCGATCTTCGTAGACCACGACCTCGGTGACGGGAATGAAGGCGAACGCGGTGGCGGCGACTGTTGTGGCGATGGCTTCGAGCGACATCGAGCTACTCCTGATAGGCGCGCTCGTCCGAGCCGTGCTCGAGCGAGTAGACAAGAGAGAGGGAGCGCTTTTCCTTCGGGCGAAGCCGTATCTTCCAACGAAGCAGCCCGCTCCGAGGCAATCCATTTTGCAGATCTTTCGAAGGCAATGCGACGGGCTCGGGCTCAACCGCCTCGAGGGCCAGGTTCATATTTCCTCGCACGTGGACCGGAACGGGCTCGAGAACCTCTACCGTCGTCTCGACGTCGAGATGGCTGGCGACGTCGATGGTCACCGCGAAACGCTCCTTGCGTCGCCCCCCCAAAAAGCCGGTTGAACGGGCCGTGGACTCGACGCGACGAGCCACTCGAATCCGCTCGTCCCGACCGAGGGGAAGAGCAAGCCTTCCACCGGGCCCGACCGAGGAGAGCTGTACCGTCCCTACGGGTTCGGCCCCAATGAACAGCCCCGCGGGTCCGGCAAGCCAGGGACGATCAGAGGGGTTTCGCACCTCCGCGCGGAGGTAGCCGGCGCCGTCGAGGCTCGGAGAGACCCGATGGTAGGGCGCGACCTTCACCTCGTAAGAGGTCAGGGGCACGCGCACAGACTCTCCTCCCGAAGGAATGGGGACCTGCCCCTCAGCCTCGTAGACGACGTTTGGGTCCCGCCTCCCCGTCGGCCCAGCGGCCTCGAAGAGGGCGAGCGCGGTGGAGCGGTACTTCTGTACGGAGGGACGACGGGTCCGTCGAGATTCCTCGATGGCCCCCGTCACCACCACGTCGCTCAGCAACCGGGCTTCGGCCTCGAAAGACTCCTCGTCATCTTCCGTGGTCGGAGCCGGCTCTGGAGAGACCACGGGCGGCGGCTCCGGCCTTCGCGCAAGGGCCTCTCCGATATCGAACTGGAGCGCTCCGAAGGGAAGTCGACGTTCTCGGTAACGATGGAGACGAACGCTTTGAGCCTCCGTGGCTCGAGTGGCCACGGGCGGAGGCCAAGGCGCAGCGGCCGCGGCGGGAGGGCGGGTGTCCGCCCGTCGAGGAACGAGGACGAGATCTTCCCTCTCTCCGAGGAGCCAGGTGGGAAGTTCGGGGACGTTCAGATGGCGCCCTGGTCGAGCGGTAGAGAAGGCCAGATCAGCGCCTCGATAGTCTTCTCCCGTGCTCTGGCGAACCTCAGCATGCAACTCGACTTTCACGGCACTCCGCTCCGGCAGGTAGACCACGCGGTAGCGGGGCGACCAGTTCGGTCCCTCGGTGAGATACTCAGCTCGGAGCTTGATCATGCCTGCGGTCGGCACGAAGAGCACGACTCCGACCTGGAGACCGCGGGTGACGAAGCCCGCCTGCTCGAGACGGCTCACTTGCGCCTCGACACGCGACAGCTCCTCGGCGACGCGGAGCAGCTCCGCGTCGACAGCGCGTCGCTGCTCCCGGGCGGCGTTGAGTTCGGTGGCCAGATCCGACAGCACGCTTCGCCAGCCCTGCGGGTTCAGCGCCAAGATCCTGCCCGGAGGCCTTTCCGAGGAAGGGAGCACGGGACGAATGGCTTCGATGCGAGCCGCGTGACGCTCCAGAACCACTCGACGGGTCTGGAGCTCTGTTTGCTTTCGCCGCAAGGCTTCCAGCGACGACAAGCTGGCTTCCGCCTGATCCAGCGTCGGTCGAAGGCCCTCGACGAGCCGCGAGGAGACGTGCAGTACGCGGGCGCCGTCCGCTTGCACCCGCACCGACTCGGACGACACGCGGCCCGGGAGGAGTGGGAGGCGGAGCACGTGAGCCCCGGCGGTCAGGCGCAGGGAGCCGGCCCGCTCAACGCGAGACCGGCCGGAGAAGACGGTCACCCGCCGAAGCGCGAGGGGAGCCGTGGGCGCCTCGTGAATCTGATCGGGGCCGACCGAAACCGGCGCGAGAGCGGGCGCAATCAGAAGCGAAAAGAGAGTGGGCAGCACGTAACGCCGTCAACGGCCGGGCCCCCTCAAGGGATCTGTAAGAAGGTGACTATTTCACGGCCGGACCGGTCGCTACGGCCCCGGGGTACTGCCCGAGCTCGAGGACCGCCACCGCGGTTTGGTGCGGTGCTCGGATGTGGCGGTGCCCGGGCACCCCGCACTCCAAGACCCGGTCGTCATCGAAGAGGAGAAGAAGCTGGTGGGCGGTGAGGAAGGTTAGGCCTTCAGGCTTGTTGACGAATCGAACGGGTTCCCCGCCCGCGCCCACGACGGGCCGGGGGGCGCGACCCGCGGCAAAGCTCTCGGCGTCGAGGGTCAACAGGAAGCCTCCCAGCGCCCCGTGGGCCAGGTCGGGATTGGCCACTGGATCTTCCTGCTCGTAGGAGACGAGCAAAAAGAGCTCGCCGGTCTGAGGATGCCGCTCCAGGCTCGACAAGCCCACCTGGAGCCCAGCCACGTCGAGGCGATCCTTCCGGTAGGCGACGCGCACCGTCGTCGGGTCCAGGACGATTCTTCCCGAGGGCGCCTGACGCCAGCGAGCGCTGAGGATCATGACGGTGTACTCAAAGTCTTGATAGCTCGCGCCGAGCTCCCGAACCCCGAACAGCAGCTCTTGATCGGGCAGCGCAGCCACACCTTCGACCTTGAAGTAGGGCGCTCCCTCCGGAAAGGCCGGCGTCCGGAGGTGGGGACGAAACACCTCGCGAAGTCCGACCGAGGTGGCCTTGTCTTCGTCGTGCGCGCTGACGACCTGCGCCGCCTCAGGGCGGCCCATGGGATAGGTCAGGAGCACGTTGTAGCCGTCCCATGTGTCTCCGCTCGGCTTGACCCGGTCGAAGCCCGTGGTCAGGAAGACCCGCTCATGCTCCGGAGTGACGGTGGCGTCTTCGAACTTTCGCGCCGCCGCGTATCCGTCGGCCCGCAGGTAACGTCGTGGGCTCCGCCCCGCCTGACCGTTCGAGCGAAGAGGAAGCTCGAACACGCTCGTTCGCCCTTCGCCTGGGATGGGCTTGTCGCTGGCCAAAACCAAATGGGCGCCGTCAAAGACAACCGCCGAGCCCTCACAGTAGGCGAGTCGGTCGGTTTTGCCGGGTTCGGTTCGTCGGAGCCCCTCCTCGAAACAGTCCACGACACCGTGGCGAAGGTCGCGGGCCGAGTGACGGGGAGGGGGGAGCGCCTCGGCCACTGAACTCGGTTCGCGTTGAGTCCAGCGGGCCAGGGGACAGCTGTGCATGTCGCACACTGGAATCGCTGAACAGCCAGAGCCCAGGATGAGGACCACCGGGGCAAGCTCAGTGCGGCTCCTCATCGAGGTTTTGAGACCTTTCGACCCCACCGATGCACAGTATGCGTCGAGGCGGCCTCGGACGTCCATCGACTCGATGACCGTCGCATGACGTTACGTTCAGACCGTGGTCAATTGGTGCGGTGGACGCGGGGATCGTGACGCTTCTCGTCCTCTTCGCGAGCCCTGACCTCGATCTTCGGGGGGCGCGAGAGCTCGTCCGCCGCGAGGCGCCCGAGCTCAGGCTTCGCGGCATCGAAATCCAGGGGACCACGGCGCGTGTGGGCCTGGAGGTCCCACACCTCGCCGCTGAGGGTGGCGTGCCCACATCCGTGGAGAATGCCTTCGAGGAAGTCGTCGGGTGGCTGGAATCGACCAAACCGTCGGTCAAGGTCGTCCATCTCGAGTTGGCCAAGCCGGGCCGGGCTCTGGGGCCTCCACCTCGGCCAGCCCGGATTTCCCCGAAGCCCCCAGCTCCGGCTCTCCCAGACACCCGAACCCTGCCCCTCGATGCTCCTTTGCCCCGGGTACAGCTCCCTCCGGAGCGCACTCCTCACGGCCAGGCTCTCGCGGGGCGCACGGTCGCCGTAAGCCCAGGTCACGGCTACATCTACTATGCCTCGCTCGGTGCGTACTCGACGCAGCGGGCCAACATCAAGTGGCCGGGCTGCGGGAGCTGCCGAGGACTCGTGGAGGACTTCGGTACCCACGCGTTGGTGGTTCGCCATTTGCTTCCGTTGCTCGAGGGGGCCGGGGCTCGCGTGATCCTCCTTAGAGAGCGAAGTGAGAACCCCAATGTGGAGCTCGTCGACGACGGCGAGCCTCCGTACCAGGACAACGGCCCTTTCCAAAACGGCTCGGCCTCCGGTGGCCACGATGGGGACTATCGAGCCGGGTTCGGGTCCCAAGCCGAGGCCCGATGGACGTTGCTCGCCCCGGGCGGGCCGGCGTGGCTGTCCACCTGGTACGTGGCCGGATCTAACCGGTCCACGGACGGGCTTTTGGACATCCTCCTCCCGAACGGCGACCCCGTGGAGCTGCGCCTCGACCAGACCGTCAGTGGACGCCAATGGGTCCCCCTCTGGCGCCTGGACCTGCCCGCCGGGACGCCCTTTGGCGTGCGCCTGCAGCTTCCCCCGGGGGCCCTTTCGGAGACGGCGCTCATCGCGGATGCAGTCCGGATAGGAGCGGGACGGCACGAGAGTGGCCATCCATGGTTCCAAATGGGCGCCTTGCCGTTCGCACAGCTCCAGGCGGCGCCTCCCGACGTGTCGGGGCGCGTGGATGTGGCCGTTCGCCCCACCTACGCGGAGTGGTTCGGCGCGGACGCTTTCGTCTCAATTCACTCCAACGCCACCGGTCGCGAAAACAGCACCACCTCCGGGACCGTGACCTATCGGTACTCGTGCCAGGCGGTGTCGGATCACGCCCCTGACCCCGATCCTGGCCGCTGCGACGATCCGGTGGGTTCGGATCGGCTTCAAGCCGATGTTCATGCTGCCCTCGTTTCGAGCCTTCGCTCCGGATGGGATCCGGAATGGACGGACCGAGGCCCAAAAGCCGCGAACTTCGGCGAGCTTCGACTCCTCGAGCGCATTCCGGGGGTGCTGGTGGAGACCGCATTTCACGACAACGTCGTCGCAGCACCCGGAGCCCGGATGACCGACAATCAGGCCCTCCAGGATCCGCGATGGCGACAGACCGCGGCCTGGGGAATTTATGTGGGCCTCACCCGATTCCTCGTGGGTCCCGAAGCTCCTCTGCTGGCCCCTCCCCCCACCCAGGTCTCGGTGGCGCGCCTGGGCGCCGGCCGGGCCGAGCTGCGCTTTCGCCCCGCCGAAGGCGCGCTCGACTACCAAGTGGAGCTGGCCATCGGGAACTCGACCTTTCGCCCTGGACCCATCGTGGCGGGAAGCCCGGCTCGGCTCGATCTCTCCGCGGACATGCCCGTGGGGATTCGGGTCCGGAGCGTTAACGCGGCCGGAATCGGCCTTCCCTCCCGAGCTGTCGCGGTGCGCGCGGGGGCGGAGGAGAGCTCGCTCCTGGTCGTGGATGCCTTCGAGCGCCGGGATGCCTGGGTGCAAACTCCGGACAATCGCGGAGATACCGCCTTGGTGATGGCGATCGCTCTGGAGCCGAGTGGAGTGTCGTTCGACGGGGCGGACGAGGCGGCGCTGACCGCCGACCCGACCCTTGTGGAAGGCCGTCGCGCGTTGGCCTTCGCCCTCGGTCGGGAGTCGACGGAGCACGAGGTCTTGAGTTCATCCCTCCGCGCTCGACTCAGGGACTTCGTCGCAGGTGGAGGGCACCTCTTTCTCGCCGGGACAGAGATCGGGTGGGCCTGGGACGCCCGCGGCAACGCCGAGTCTCGCGCGTTTCTACGAGAGGTCCTCGGCACGCGCTATCGGGCCGACGACGCGGCGAGCCGCACCGTACGAGGGGTGGGGCCACTCGCAGCCGCATTCGGCAGCGCCCTGCAGCCCCTCTCGGCCGAAGGCGAAGGTCGCGCCGCCGTGGCCTTCCCGGACGTGTTCGCGCCCGAGGCCGGCTTCGAGTCGGCTCTGGAGTATGGGGACGGAACCTTCGCCGCCGTTTCCGGTCCCACGACTCTCGTCGTGGGTTTCGGCGTGGAGCATCTCCGCCGCGCCGAGGATCGTGCGGCGCTCGCGAGCGGCTGGGCCCGGGAGGCGTTGGGTGACGGCCCCGGGCCTCCAAGAGATGCTGGGAGCGGGGTCGACGCTCCCAGTCTTCGTTCCGACCTGGGCCTCGGGGCCGACGTGATGGCTTCACCGGACCTCGGGACCCAGGATGTGCCTTCGTCCGGGGATGCCAGCCTGGCTCAGCCCGATCTCCCGCCGATACTCACCGCGGCCTCGTCGACGCGCGCCCCAATCGAAGGCGCATGCAGCTGCCAGGAACTCCAAGACGCCCCGGCACCCGAGTCACTTGGATGCCTCATACTTGTCGCTTGGGCGCTATGGATGCGCGCATGGGTACGAAACACACGCACGGATCGGAAGTCGCGCGCATATGCTGCCGTCTCGTCGCGAGACGCACATCGCGAAATGGCCAGGATGGGCCGTGAAACGCAGGTGTGACGCAGGGCTAGGGGCGCCGATCGGTCAGGGGATCGGCGTACGCGAAGCGCCGATCCGGTCACGGGACTGTGACGGCACGAACCGCATTTGGGCGCCGGTTGCCATACCCCGACAGGCTGAGCAACCCGTGAATGCGATGACTTACCCATTTCGATCCACAGTGTGAACAAACCTGTGAATCGTTTCTGAGCAACAGCTGGAGAGGTGGGAGGTCGGGCTCAGGAGACCCGATGCCCTGCCCGCTCGAGCGCACCCTTCATGGAATTTGCGTCCACCGCTTTGAAGAAGGCCTCCTGCGGAGTGATGGCGTTCGACTGCACCAGCGCCATCATTGCGTCGACCTGCGTCTGCATTCCCTGCCCCTTGGAGGTCTGCATGACGGAGGGGATTTGGAAGGTCTTACCCTCTCGAATCAGATTGGCCACGGCGTTGTTGACGACCAGGATCTCGAGGGCGGCGACGCGCCCTCCGCCCTGCTTACGGCACAGGGTCTGGGAGACAACCCCCCGGAGTGACTCAGAGAGCATGACGCGAATCTGAGCCTGCTGGTCCGTGGGGAACTGATCGATGATCCGGTCCACGGTGCTAGGCGCCGTGTTGGTGTGGAGGGTACCGAACACCAAATGCCCAGTCTCCGCCGTCTCGATGGCAATGTGGACGGTCTCAAGGTCTCGTAGCTCCCCCACGAGAACGATGTCAGGGTCCTCACGGAGCGCGGCCCGAAGGGCGGCCGAGAAGGAACGAGTGTGGGTATGCACCTCACGTTGGTTGACGAGGCAGCGCTTACTCCGGTGCACGAACTCGACCGGGTCCTCGATGGTGATGATGTGGTCGGAGCGCGTGTCGTTGATAAGATCGACCATGGCGGCCAGCGTGGTCGACTTCCCCGAACCGGTCGGGCCGGTCACCAGGACGAGTCCCTTGGGGAGCGCACACATCTTCCGAATCACCTCCGGGAGCCCCAGCTGGTCTGCCGTCAGCACCTTGCTCGGGATGGTTCTCATGACCGCCCCGACGCCGTTTCGGTCTCGGAACATGTTCATTCGGAACCGAGCGACCTCCTCGATTTCGTAGGCGAAGTCAGCGTCGTGGGTCTCGTAGAACTGATCGCGCGCCCCTTCGTGGGCGGTCTCCATCATCCATTCTTCGATGGTGGCGGAGGGAATGGGATCCCAGCCCTCTAGGGCTTTGATGTCGCCGTCCTTGCGGATCATGGGGCGGTGGTCGGCCGTCAGGTGAAGATCGGAGCCGCCCGCGTCCACGAGCTGGCGGAGGATGCGATCGATGGCGCACGGTCCCGTGCCCCCGCCGGCGGCCGGCGGCGGCGGATGACGCGCCGGAGTCTCTCGGGGTGGAGCTCGAGACGGGGAAGGCGCCGCTGGCGGCGGCGGTGCGGGAGCTCGTTGAGCGGGTGGAGGCGCAGGTTCTCGCTGAGCTTGCGGGGGCTCTCGTGGCGGCGGACGAAGAGGGACGGCGTCCGCCTCTGCGACCGGAATCAAATCTACCGAGGCGTCGAGGGCCATGGGCTCGGCCAAAGCCTCCTCGGCGGCCGGCGTATCCACGGTGAAGTTGTGGCCTTCGTACACCGCCTCGAGCTGCGGGGTGACGATGGCCGACATGCGTTCACCTCGAACCAGCGTGCGCACGTGGACCCCACCCGCGGGCGCCTCGTAGTAGAAGCTCTGCTCCCCGTCTCCTTCGAATCGTCTCCCCTCGGAGATGGGCTCGAGGAGCTTACTGATTTGTTCCGTCCGCACGGACTTATCGAGAATGATCTTCTCCTGTCCTTGAACTCGGATTCGGACCGGGGTGCCGGTCTGGAACAAGAGATGGTCCGCGTTCTTTCGGAACATCGCCTCGATGAACCGGTCGATCCGCTCGGACGCCACGACCAGCTTCCTACTGCGGGTGCACGTCGAGGGGAACGAGACACCTGACCTCAGCGACAGGCCGCGCAGGCTCTGCGAGGCCCCTGGGTGGCCTCGACCTCCACGCTCGGGCTATGTCGCGGTCATGGCACCCCAACGATGGCTGCTTTTGCGGGGGCTCTCGCGCGAGAAGCGGCAATGGGGCTCATTTCCGGAGCAACTGCGAGCCGCGGGGGCGCTGCGCGTGGAGCGCTTGGATCTACCGGGGGTCGGTTCGGCTCGCGACCGCGAGGCTCCCTGGACCGTGGACGCGATGGTCGAGGACCTCGAGCTGCGCTTTCTGGAAGCCACGGCCGGAGAGCCCGGCCCCTGGGGCATCCTGGGCGTCTCGCTCGGCGGCATGGTCGCGCTCGCCTGGACCCACCGAACGCCTGAGAGGTTCTCGTCCGCAGTCATCGTGAACTCGAGTGCTGGGGACCTCGCACGCCCTACGCAGCGTCTCCGCCTGCCCAACGTTCCGACCTTGATCCGGGCCGCGTGGGCCTCACCTGTCCAGCGCGAGCTCCTGGTCTTGGGCATGAATACCTCGGCCCATGGGGGCAACGTGGCCCTCGCCGAAGAATGGGCGGCCTACCGCCAGGAGTACCCGGTGGGAAACGGCGTCATTGCGCGCCAGATGGTGGCCGGGCTCCGCTTCAGAAGCCCCCCGGAGCTGGGAACGTCGACGCTGTTCGTGAGCGGAGCTTGCGATCGCTTCGTGGACCCGCTCTGCACCAAACGCCTGGCTCTCCGCTACGGCGCCCCCCACGTCGAGCATCCCACCGCCGGACATGATCTGCCTCTCGACGACCCGGATTGGCTACTTCGGCAGATGGGTCGGATGTCATGAGCGTCGAGGCGCTTCATGTCGTGGACGGCACCTACGAGCTCTTTCGGGCCTTCTACGGAGCTCCCTCTCGGGAGAACGCGCAAGGCGAGGAGATCGGTGCAGTTCGAGCCCTCGCCGGTTCACTCTTGGCCCTCGTCACCCGAGAGGGGGCAACCCACGTCGGCGTGGCTTTCGATCACGTAATCGAGTCCTTCCGAAACGATCTCTTCGAGGGCTACAAGACCGGAGCCGGGATCGACCCCAAGTTGTGGGGGCAGTTTAGGCTCGCCGAAGAGGCCACTCGGGCTCTCGGCTTCGTGTGTTGGCCCATGGTGGAGTTCGAAGCGGATGACGCCCTCGCCACCGCCGCCCATCGATTCGCGGGAGGGGTCGGCCAGGTACGGATTTGCAGTCCGGACAAGGACCTCATGCAGTGCGTCCGCGGGAGCGACGTGGTCGTCGTCGATCGCCGGAGAAACAAAGAATACGACGAAGCTGCTGTCGCAGAGAAGATCGGGGTGGCGCCTACGTCCATTCCCGACTTTCTCGCGTTGGTCGGAGACGATGCCGATGGGATTCCGGGCGTGCCCCGCTGGGGGGCGAAGAGTACCGCGTCAGTGCTCGCCACCTATACACACCTCGAGAAGATTCCGGCACTCGCTCGCGACTGGACGGTAGCGGTGCGCGGGCGAGACACCCTCGCCGAAAATCTCGCCACCCAACGGGAAGACGCCCTCCTCTACCGCACCTTGGCCACTCTGCGGACGGACGTTCCTCTGGAGGAGAGTCTGGCCGATATGACCTGGCGGGGAGCACGTCGCGCACAAGCCGCGGCCCTTGCCGAGCGACTGGAGGATGCAGGTCTGATGTCACGCATCCCAAGCTGGGCCGAGGACTAAGTTGCGCAAACTCACTTGCATGAATTGCGGCGCCACCTACTCTGGCCACGCCGAGTATTGTAACGTCTGCGGGAGTACGCGCTTCGAGACGGAAGAGCCGCCGGTCGCTGGGTCTGGGCCTGCCCTGCGCGGAGACGCGACCATCCTCGTCGCCCACGGCACGCTGTGGCTCACCTCGGTACTCTTCTTCGTCGGGGCCCGCCACCAGCGCGCACCCGACGACCTCGCCGTGAGCTGGCTCGCCACCGCGGGTCTCGCCGCGGTGGCCGCGATCGTGACCCGCCATGTCAGGGTGGCGGTGCTGTTCACAACGCTCGGGGCCGGCATGTTCGGGGTGGCCGCCCTCCTCTCAAGCTTCTGAGAGCAGAGCGGCGTCAAGTGCGGGAGACCTCCCGGGTCCCCTGGGCTCGGATACGTCCGCTTCCCGCGGGCTCTAGGGTCGAATCATCCAGAAGTCGTAGCTCCCGCTGCCGGAATAGCTCGATATCCTCCAGTAATAGTACCCGGAAGACCCCGTGTATTGAACGGATTCGCTGGAAGTCGCGCTGATCGATCTATCCACGCGGCTCCAGCCGCGCCCGTTCCAACGTCGAAGCTCGAGGTCGAAATCGGTTCCGGGCGGACCCTCGAGCCAGCCATAGTGAGTTCCAGCGTTGGCCAAGAAGTAGCTACCGTTTGGCTGAGCGCACGATGCCGAGTCGATCCCGCAGCCGTCGGGGGGCCCGAATGTCTGGAGCGAACAGGGCCGTGTCGTGAAGAATCCTGAGCTTGGACTCCGGAAGCATAGCCTCCACCTTGTTCAGAATGCTTCGGGCCGCCTGACGAAGCTCGGCATCCGCCCAGCCCTCGACCATGCGGGCTCCCAGCACGAGACTGCGGACCTCATCTTCGTCGAACA
>JBCBRU010000076.1:0-21339 GCA_039819565.1 Myxococcota bacterium
CGGGTGCTCCTCGTGGTTGAGCGCCTGCCCGAGGACTACTACTTGGTCATTATCCTCGACCGCACGACTGCTCGAGGTCCCGTAGGCGCCCGGCCAATCGATACCCGACATGTCCGAACCACCGAGGAGCGCTCGGCTAGGCACGGCCTCCACGCCGTCGTCGGGGTCGCCTCGATAGACCACGAAGTCGAGTTCGAGGCTGCTCATTGCCCCCCACTCTTCGCGCTTCGCATGAGGTTGACGCCTAGCACAGCCTCCCGGCCCTCGCCACGTCGGGTCGGGTCAGCCGATCTCGGCGGCGAGACGCGGCCGTAGACGAGCGGCCGCGGTGCGGGCCCACACGGGACCTCGAGCAGTCGTGCGGTCGAGGATAATGACCAAGTAGTAGTCCTCGGGCAGGCGCTCAACCACGAGGAGCACCCGCCGAAAGGCAAGCTCCAGGGTACCCAGCTCGCCCGCCCCCGCCTGCCTTGCCCCTCGCCCGAAGAGGGCGAGAAGCGCGCAGGGCTCCGCGGCGGCGAGACGGAGGAGGAACTCGGGACCTGATAACGCCCCGGGCAGCTGCTCCGGAACGTGTCGGGTCGCTTCTTCGAGAAGTTGACGAGACCAGGTCGAGGCGCCCACTCGGGTGAGCACCGCCTCACCCTCAAAGTCGCAGAGGACGGCTCCGAGCGCCCCTGGCACCGAGGCCGCCTCCTCCACGGCCACCGTGAGGGGATCCATCATTGCTCGGCCTCGAGCCCACGCGCCTCCAATCGCGAGCGGAGCGCGGCCCACTCTCGTCCGAGCGCGCCTTCCGAATCGAGCAAGATCACCGTGTCGAGCTCCCGTCCGTGCTCCGCCACGACCTCGACCCAAGCGGTCGCATCCTCGAGCGGTCGGCTTTCGTCGACGGGGGCCACGGCGAGGACTTTAACGCCCGCGTCGACGAGCGCCGCGATGGGTGCTCTCCGGTCCCGGCCGTCCCCCAGTCCAAAGAGGAACACGCGTCGTGCCCCCAGTTCGTCTCCCCCCAAGGTGAGCAGCTGCTCCCCTTCTTGACCTACAAATCGCGACTCTAGGATCCACCGAGCAATCCTCCCGCCGAGCCGCCAGTCGACCGCGCCCGCGACCCCCTGAGGCTGAACCCTTCGCTCGGGAAGAAGTACGGCCAGCGCATCGACCTCGAGTTCGAGCAGCCCCCTCACGTCGCCTGAGGCCAAGGACACGCGCGTCATGATTCGCGACCGATGCGATCCAGGATGCCGTTCACGAAGGCCCCGGACTCCTTGGTGCCGAAGGTCTTGGCCAGCTCGACGGCCTCGTTGATGACCACCTTGCGAGGCGTCTTCTCCCCATGGTGGAGGAGCTCGAAGGCGGCGAGGCGGAGGACGTTTCGGTCCAGAATGGCCATGCGATCGAGCCGCCAGTTGCGACTGACCCCACCGAGCGCTGCGTCGAGGCCATCCCGGTGGGCCTCCACGCCTTCCACCAGCTCCTTGGCGAAAGAGCGAGCCTCTTCTAGGCGTTCATCGAGCCACATCCGGTAGGCCGGATGCCGATCCCAGCTCGGGTTGGGATCGATGGGCTCAGAGCCCCCGAAGGACGCAAAGACCAGCGGAACCGAGCGCTCCGCGCGTCCTCGGCCTACGTCCAGCGCATACAGATTCATGAGCGCCCACTGACGCGCTTGTCGCCGCATGTCTCAGCCCTTGAGAACCCTCGCCAGGTTGGCCATCTCGATGGCCGCCGCGGCCGCCTCCCAGCCTTTGTTGCCATGCTTGGTCCCGGCCCGCTCGATAGCTTGATCGATCGTGTCCGTCGTCAGCACCCCGAAGGCGACTGGCAATCCAGATTGCATTTGAACCTGAGAGCACCCCTTGGTGACCTCACCCGCGACATAGTCAAAATGGGGCGTCCCGCCGCGGATCACGCATCCGAGGGCGATGACCCCGTCTATGCCCCCGCGCTCTGCGAGCCACTTGACGGCCAGCGGCGTCTCCCAAGCGCCCGGTACGCGCACGACGCGCTGTGTGCTGCGATCCGCCCCGTGGCGTACGAGACAGTCGAGCGCTCCTTCCGCGAGCCGCTCCGTGATCAGGGCGTTGAACCGCGACACCACAAGCGCAAAGCTCAAGCCGGAAGCCACCAAATTTGCTTCTTCCGTTTCCATGTCAGGACTCTCCCGTTTCGAAGTCCAGGGGCACCCGCTCCACGAGCTCCAGACCGAAGCCCTCGAGTCCCACGATGCGGACTTCGCTGTTGCTCATCAGCCGAAACTTTCTGATGCCTAAGGTCTTGAGGATCTGCGCGCCGATGCCGAACTCTCGGAGATCGAGTCGCATACCCACCCGGTCATAGTTGCGCGCCGGACTCTCACCCATACGGCGGAGGCGGTCCGACAGTGAAGTCGAACCCTCACCGGCCCGAACCAGGTAGACAAAAACGCCGGATCCCGCCTTCTCGATGGATCGCATCGCCGCGCGCATCTCTTGGCCTCCGCCAGAGAGCGCGAGACCGACAAGGTCGGCAGGAAGATCGATAGACTGCACCCGGGCCAGACAGGGCTGCTCCGGATCGATAGGCCCTTTACGCAGAGCCAGATGCTCCGAGCCGTCGACCCGGGAGCGAAAGACCAAGACGTCGATCTCCCCGAACCGTCCGGTGGAAACACGGCGCTCGACAACGGTCTCGATGAGGGTGTCGTGAGCCAGCCGATAGTCCACGAGCTCCGCGATCGTCACGATGCGCAAGCTATGTTGCTCAGCAAATTTCTCCAACTCCGGACGACGAGCCATGGTGCCGTCGGCGTTCATGATTTCGCAGATCACGCCGGAGGGATCCAAGCCGGCGAGCTTAGACAGATCGACCGAACCTTCCGTTTGACCGGTTCGGACCAAAACGCCTCCTTCTCGCGCGCGAATCGGAAACACGTGTCCGGGCGTAACGAGGTCGGCGGGTTGAGCTTGGGGCTTCGTAGCCACCTGAATCGTCAGCGCGCGGTCCGCAGCGCTGATCCCTGTGGACACGCCTTCGGCCGCCTCGATCGAGACCGTGAAGCCGGTCTGAAACGGAGAGCGGTTTCGCTGCGTCATCATCGGAAGATCCAGCTGGGCGATTTTCTCCTCAGTGAGGGTCAAACAGATGAGCCCCCGGCCGTGTGTGGCCATGAAGTTGATGTCGTCCGCCGTGACCTTCTCGGCGGCCATACACAGGTCGCCTTCGTTCTCGCGGTCCTCGTCGTCGACGAGGATGACCATCTTCCCCTGCGCGATGTCGTCGATCGCGCCCCTGACGTTCTCCCAAGGCATGTCCGGCTCCGTGGGGCTCCGTGACATGGGGCCGGTGCCGAGGCAACTCAGTAGCCGAGGTCTCGGAGCCTCTCGAGCGTCAAACCCGGCTTTCCAGGACCGAGCGGCTCGAGCAGTCCCGCTACGTACCGGGCGAGCAGATCCACCTCGATGTTGGCGGAGCTCCCCACTTCGCGCTGGCGCAGCGTCGTGACCTCCCAGGTGTGAGGAATGATCGACAGCGAGAAGCCCGAGCTGTCCCGTCCGGTGACGGTAAGGCTGATGCCATCCACCGCCACCGAGCCGCGGGGGATTACGAGCTGAAGCACGTCGGAGGGCACGTCGATCCAGAGGTCCCAGGCGTTCTCGCGGGCCTCTACGGACCTCACGCGCCCCACCGCATCGACGTGGCCTTGTACCAAGTGCCCCCCGAGGCGAGTCTCAAGGGTGACCGCCCTCTCCAGATTCACGGACGTCCCTGCGCTCCATTCTCCGACGGTGGTTCGCGCCAGGGTCTCGGGACCCGCGTCGGCGATAAAGCGACCTTGCCCCACCTCGGTCGCGGTGAGGCATACGCCGTCATGAGCGATGGAGTCCCCTAGGGACACCGCACCCCCCATTCCTCCGCCCAGGTCGTGGTGGATTTCGAGCACCTTTCCTCCCCCCGTCCCCGCGCGGACGCTGGCGATCTTTCCCAGTCCCTCAACGATGCCCGTAAACATGCCCTGCTCTTGTCGGGCCCCTGGGCCCGGGGTCAAGGACGGACGCGCCCGAGGAGGAGGAGGTCTGGTCCGAGGATCTCGCGCTCCACGTCCTCGAGAACCAGGGCCTCTCCGAGCGTGGCCACCCCGGTTCCGCGAACGGCCCGAAGCGCTCCCTCTCCGCCGACCACCTTAGGGGCGAGAAACCACGCCACGCGGTCCACGCATCGAGCGTCCAGGAAGGCCCCGGCCACCGTCGGCCCGCCTTCGACGAGGAGTGAGCCGAGGCCGCGCCGATAGAGGATGTCCAGCGCCGAGAGGAGGTCCACGTGTCCGTTCGCTGCGGTCGGGACCGTGATGACCTCGACGCCACGGGCTTCGAGAGCCCGGACGCGTTCCACTCGCCCTCCCCGCCCGACCAGGACGAGCGTGGGCGCGGCGCCGTCCACGGCCAGCTGGGCGTCCGGCGGGGTCCGGACCTGACTGTCGAGGACCACTCGAACGGGGTCCTGCCGCCCCTTGATGCGCGCAGTAAGGCGAGGGTCATCGGCCAACACCGTGCCGATCCCCACCAAGATGGCATCGACCTCACCTCGCAGCTGGCGGCCCCGACGTCGGGCCTCCGGTCCCGTGATCCACTGGCTTTCGCCCGTGCGCGTGGCCACGGCGCCATCGAGGGTGCTCGCGACTTTGAGAAGAACGCGGGGGCGAGCTCTCACACCCGGGCGGTCCCCGGTCGACGGACCCGTGCGTCCTGCAGGGCCCGCTTTTCGACGAGAACATTCAACTCCTGGGCGAACTCCTCGAGGTCTGCGAAGTCTCGGAACACCGAAGCGTAGCGGATGTAGGCAACATCATCGAGGTCTGCCAGTCGGAGCAAAACCTCTTCGCCAATGAGACGCGAAGGGACCTCTTTTTCCCCTGTCTCCTGCAGCTGCTTTTCGATGTCGTCGACGATGTCCTCGATGGCCGCGACGGAGACGGGCCGCTTCTCGCAAGCATGACGCAGCCCGGTGATCACCTTCATGCGGTCGAAGGGCTCGCGTCGACCGTCGCTCTTGATCACGGAAGGAAGAACTTCCTCAACCCGTTCGTAGGACGTGAACCGCTTACCGCACGAGGCACACTCACGCCGGCGGCGGATGGCCTCCCCCTCTTTCGAGAGCCGGGAATCGATCACCCGATTCATGGGGTGACTGCAGAACGGACACTTCACCGCTGCCCAAAAATAGGGCGCACGTCCGAATGACGCAAGGCATTGCGTCTGGCTATCGCCCCCACCCCTACCCGTTGGGGTGTACGGGAACACTCCAGCCTCAGACCTTTCGGTGCGGATAGAGCGGATACTGGTCGGCGAGCGTATTCACGTCTGCGGCCACCCGAGTCAGCTCGGCATCGTCCTCGGGGGCGGACAGCGCGCGGTCGATGAGGTCGGCGACCGTTTCGAGTGCGTCCTCTGCCATGCCACGAGTCGTCAGAGCCGGCGTCCCCAGGCGGATACCGGAGGTGACGAACGGAGACTCGGTATCCTGAGGGATCATGTTCTTGTTCACGGTGATGTGGACTCTTCCGAGGATCGCCTCCGCCTGCTTTCCCGTCATGCCTTTAGATGCCTTCGCGTCGAAGAGAACGAGGTGATTGTCGGTCCCCCCTGAAACGAGTCGGTAGCCCTTGGCCACGAGGCGCGCCGCGAGGGCTTTGGCGTTCTTGACGACCTGAGCTTGATAGTCGCGAAAGCCTGGCTGCAACGCTTCGTGAAACGCCACGGCCTTCCCCGCGATGACGTGCATCAGGGGGCCGCCTTGCATGCCCGGAAAGACCCGCCCGTTGAGCTTCTTGGCTCGCTCTTCCCGCATCATGATGACGCCACCGCGGGGCCCGCGAAGCGTCTTATGCGTCGTCGTCGTCACGAAGTCTGCGAAGGGGACCGGAGAGGGGTGTTGCCCCCCCGCAACCAGTCCTGCAATATGAGCGATATCGGTGAGGAGAGTGGTTCCCGCGTCCCGAGCCATCGCTCCCAACCGCTCGAAATCGATGATGCGAGGATAGGCGCTGGCCCCCGCGATAAGCATCTTCGGGGTATGCTCCTTGAGTAAGCGCCAGATCTGGTCGTAATCGATGAGATGGGTCTCGGGATCTACGCCATAGTGTATGGCTTGATAGATACGCCCGGAGAAGTTCACGGGTGAGCCGTGGGTGAGATGACCGCCGTCGTTGAGGCTCATGGCCACGAACTTCTCTCCCGGCTCCATCGTCGCGAAAAACACGGCCATATTCGCAGATGCCCCTGAGTGAGGCTGGACGTTGGCCGCCTCACAGCCGAAGAGCTTCTTGAGTCGTTCGATGGCTAGGGTTTCGGCCTCGTCCACGACCTCACAGCCGCCGTAGTAGCGCTTTCCGGGAAGCCCCTCCGCGTACTTGTTGGTCAGAGGAGAGCCCACGACCTCCATCACCGCCTCGGACACGAAGTTCTCGCTCGCGATCAGCTCGAGCCCGTGCTCCTGCCGCGCGGTTTCGCGGACCACGATGTCGTACAGCGCCGGATCGACCTTCTGGAGTTCCTGCACCCCGTCTTCCTGCCCTTTGCGATACCGAGGAATCAAGCTGGCGCTCGCCGGATGGATACGCGCACCCCAGCGGAGCAAGGTCCGGAGATGGGGTAACCTCCGAGGCGTGCTGACCGCGGCCTTGCTCAGCGTACTGGCGAGCGCGGATCCGACCCTTCCTCACGCGGTCGATACCCACGTTCATGTCTCGCCTGCCGAGTACGACCGGGCGGTGGCTCTCTTCGATACGGTCGGTGTCGACTGGGCCTTGAATCTCAGCGGAGGATGGCCGTCGCCCCGACTCGACCGTCATCTCGGAGAGGCAAAGAGAACCGGTCGCTTTGCCATCGCGGTCAACCTGCCCTGGCGATACGCCGGCCACCCTCGATTCACAGAGCTCTGCGTCGCGATTCTGGAAGAGGCGACGCGGCGAGGGGTGCGAGCCCTCAAGATCCAAAAGGCGCTCGGACTCGGGGTCCTCGACCCCGAGGGCCAACGCCTCCCCGTCGACAGCCCTAGGCTCGATGCCATTTGGCGGCGCGCCGGCGAGCTGGGCTTGCCCGTCGTCATACACACCGCCGACCCGAAGGCCTTCTGGGACCCCGTGACCCCCGACAATGAGCGCTACGCCGAGCTCAGCGCCCATCCGGGCTGGAGCTACTACGGGGAACCGGTGCCGAGCTTCCACGAGCTCTTGGCCGAGCTCGAGAGGGTGATCGCGCGGCACCCGGATACGGTCTTCATCTCCGTCCACTTTGGAAACCACGCCGAAGACCCGAAGGCGGTGGCCCGAACGCTCGACCGGTATCCGAACCTCTTCGTGGACCTCGCAGCTCGCATCGTGGAGCTCGGACGGCAGAAGCCTTCCGAGCTTCGGGACCTCTTCGTCCGCCACCGAGACCGGATTCTCTTCGGGACAGACCTCGGGCTCTGGCGGAACGGTGGCATCATGCTCGGCTCCACGGGCGAAGTCCCGGACTCGGATGCCGACGTCCCGGGTTACTTCTCTGCGCATCAGACTTGGCTGGAGACCTCAGAGACCCTTCCGAGCCCCGTTCCCATCCAAGGGACCTGGCCCCTTAGCGGCCTTTCTCTTCCCAGGCTCACCCTCCGGCGCATCTATCGAGACAACGCGGAGATGTTGTTTGGACCGCCCCCCTCCGAAAGCCAGGCGGCCCGGCGCTACCCCCCTTACTTTCGAGAGCTCTGAGCACGCCGGCGAAGGCGCTGGATCAACGCTCCCGCCACCTCCCCGGCGTCGGCCTGAAGGCGGTCCAGGTTAGGGCCTTCCACCTCCGTCCGCCCCACGACCTCGCCTTGGTCACCATCGAAAGCCCGTACCGTGAGCACGAAGAGCTCACATTGCTCGGGACCGGGACACGCCCCTCCGCCGCCGCCACGCTCGCTCTTCTTGAGGGTCCCGCTCACGACGAAGCGAGCGTCGAGTGCCGAACGCACACCCTTGAGACAGGACTCCCCTGCGCAGGCGTCCAGAGACTGGGCCATGGCCGCGAACTGAAGCATGGCGCGAAGATCCTCGCCGCAGAGGACATCGAAGCCTCGTGTCTTCGCGAAGGCCGAACAGACGGCCGACGACAACGTGGCCGCTTCAGCGTCGCTGGCCCCCTTCGCCTCGACGTCGCGGACCACGAGCTTTGGCTTGGATTCGGCTCGATCCGGAGTCGTGAGCAGGAGAAGACCGCAAACCCACCACGCGGTCATGAGCCTGCGCTCTCCCGGGGTCCCCCGACCTGCCGAGGCTCTGCGGAACGGAGAATGACGTCGCGCCCCTCCCAGGCGCGACGGAGATACTCGAACACTTCCGAGGTCGCGGCCGCGCTGGGGCCCTCGATGGTGATCTTGGCGGAGTGATCCGCGTCCCCGAATTGTGGGTAGCTCCCGACTTCTACGTCCTCGCGCAAAGCGTCCGCGGCGCCCAGAGCGTCCGCCACCTGTTCCTCGGGAACCCGTAGGAAGTGTTCACCGAGCCAGATCTCGCGACCCGAGAGCAGGGGCAGAATCGCGGGGAGCTTGCCCCGGAGGAATTTCGGGGCTCCCGGAAGGACGAACACGTTCCGTACCCGCACCACGGGCACGCGGCTTCCTTCCCCGTAGTGGAGGGTGGCCCCGGCTGGGAGCTGCGCCATCCGGAGAAGGGCCTCGTTCATGTTCGATCCGTAAAAGGCCTCGAGGAGCCCGAGCATCTCAGGATGGCTCTCGAGAGCCACGTCGAAGGCCTGCGCGACGGCCGGCATCGTAATGTCATCGTGGGTCCCTCCGACCCCACCGGTGGTGAAGACGTGATCGAAGCGCCCGGCCATCTCGCGGACGTCCTCGGCGATTTGCTCGACCTCGTCGCGCACGAACACGACCCGCTCCAGCTTCACCCCCGCGTCCCGAAGCGCACCGATGAGAAAGCGAGCGTTGGCCTCCTCGACCTTGCCGCTCAGGACCTCGTTGCCGATGACGAGGATGCCGACGCTGTCCATCGCCCTGACCTTAGCGCAGTCCGGCCGCCCTCAACGACCCCACGTGGTGGGAGCTCCTTCGTCCTCCTCGTCGGGTGCCCCCTCCACCGCCGGCATCGCCGCGGGGGTCCCAGTTCCGAGGCTGTACCGAAGCAAGCTCTGCTCCGTCTGCGGAAGCTCTCCTCGGGTCGCATGAAGCACCGCAGTGCTGACCTCGACGAGCCCCACCCGACGGGCCCACACAAACCGGCTCCGCAGGGTCACTTGCGGATCTCGGCGAATCTTGGCCTCCACCACGAGACAATCGGCAAACCGCCCCGCGCGGCACTCGCAAGGAGCCCCAGACGATACGAGCGTGTAGTGTTCGACGGCGCTCGCGCTGATGACAGCACTCCAGGTCCGCCCCGCCTCGATCGGGGTCCGAATGAGGTAGCGCTGCCGATCTCGGAGACCGGCCGGGGTGAGGCGGAAGGCGCCACCGGCGTCATCGACGAAGAAGCCCTCGTCATCCTGAGAGACGATGCGCACGGTGCGTTCCCCGGTCTGGCCCGGAAAGCGCACCGCGTAGGTCCAGGTGTGCCCCACCTCGAGGGGTACGTAGTCTCCCACGTCGGGCCCCGATGCGGACGAGGGCGGGGCGGTCGCACAGCCGCCAAGGAACAGGGAAGCGAGCCAAGAGAAACCGAGAACGCGCACCTGACGAGCCGACCCGACCCTCGACCGGAGAGCAAGAGCCTGCCCGAAGGAGTCTAGGGTACCGCTCGGGTAGAGTGACCCCCGGAGGCGACGGCGGAAGGCGGATACCCGTAGCTCGCAGCCAAGCCTCAGGGGCTCAACCCGTTCGGTGCTTTAGTCGGTCGTCGATCTTCGGAGCTCCCGCAGCGCGTCGCCCGCGGCCTGGCGCACCTCAGGGCGATCGTGCCCGCTCTGCAGGGTGAACAGGTAGGCCTCGGCCTCGCGGCCGCCGAGGCGCGCGAGCTGAAAAGCCATCGGAACGAGGACTTGGGGGAATCGTGAACTCGCCTCAATGAGGGGCCCGACGGACTCCGCCCGCTCCAGGGCGGCCAGCGCCGCGGCAATTCGGAGCACCTCCGGAGCGGTGAGGTCCGCGGCGCCGAGTCGGGCGTCCAGCGCGGGCCCGGCCTCTCGGAGACGCTGTTCCTGCACCAGTCGAACCGCCATCGCCCGCGCGTGAGGGTCGTCCCCGAGGATCGCTGACGCCACCGCATCGGGACGGGCCTCAGCGAGACGCACGGAGGTCGCCAGCCGGGCCATCACCGACCTCACCGCAGCCTCGAGGATCCTCTCGGTGGGGACCTCAGGCCCCTCCACGGCCTGCTCCAGGACCTCCGCGGAGAAAGCGGACGGACCCTCGACGGAGCCTAGGGCTCTCAGCTCCGCGACCAGCCCTAAGGCACGACGGCGCTTGTCGAGAGCCTCGTCGTCCGGGCGATCGGTCGCCAAGCGCACGCCTACCGTGAGCTGCCATCCGACCTCACCCGCCCGCGCCGGGCGCACGGAAAAGCCCGAAAGACCGGTTGCTTTCTGACGGACCTCGGCTTGCCCCAGGCCCTCGGGAAGCGAAAGGCCCTGGGCGGCGGCGGCAGGATCGACGAGCCAGTCGACGGACACGATCGGGCGGGTCCCGCCGACGCAATCCGCGCATCCCAGACCGAGGCCAAGACCGAGAGCGAAAATCGCTGAACGCATCAGATTCCGAGGAGGAGCCGGGTCCCGAAGTTCGGAGCGAGACCCGCATCGAGGATCTTCTGGCGCTGGGACTCCACGTCGTAATCGACCCGAATGTACTCGAAGGTCTTTGTTTCCGTGTCGTACAGGCCTGCGCAGGCCCGAGGGTCATAGTCACGAGGCTGCCCCACGGAACCGACCGTGATGATGTACTTCATGCCCTCGCGCAGAGTGAATTTCGGTGCGACGACGTCTAGGGCGTCCTCGCCAGCGAGAGCGAAGACCTTGGTGAGGTGGGAGTGACCGATGAAGGTCACGTCGGCCAGGTCTTCCTTGAGCTGAGCCACTTCGCGCGCTTGCTCCAGTGCGAAGATGTAGTCGTACTGCTCGGGCTCAAAGGGGGAGCCATGGCTCAGCTCCACGTCGCCGAGCCGGTGCGTGTAGGGAAGGCTCTCGAGCCAAGCCATGTTGGTGGGGCTCAGCCTCTCACGACACCAGTCGAGGGCCTCCCGGGCCGCATCGTAGTAGTAGGAATAGTCCATGCGACCGGCCACGGCGGCATCATGGTTTCCGAGTAATGTGACCTGGCAAAGCTCGCGAACCCGCGTACAGCAGGCTTCCGGCTCGGCGCCGTACCCGACGATGTCGCCGAGGCAGTAGTACGTATCAATGCCCCCGAGCCGCTCGAACTCGGCGAGGATCGCTTCCAGGGCTTCGATGTTGCCGTGGATGTCCGAGATAATGGCGTAGCGCATGCGATTCCGAGTGAAGCTGTACGCGGCGCGTCGTGTGCTAGGCAACCGCGGACGGGGGGTCCGGCGGCGGTCAGTCACACTCCGTGCGCGTTTCGATCGTGAGCGGGCGCGGGTCGATGTCGAACGAGGCTCGGCTCTCGGAGAAGGTCAGCGCGCCCGCGGTCCATCGACGGCCCGTCGATAGCAACCTTTGGCTACGCGCTGCCTGCACCCCAACGACCTGAACCTCGATCTCCGCCGTGACCGGCGCGCCGTCGCGATGGGTCACGTCGATGCGATAGCGCGACGCGCGATTGACGTCGATACGTATCCTTTCGACCCCTCGCGCGCCCCCCGCATCGGCATCGAGCCAGGGGTCATCCTCCACTCCCGACTCGCCCCAATTCGATTGAGGATGACAGAAACTGACGCTCCGGGGCGCGTCGTAGATGTCTGCCCCATCGAGACTCAGGTGAAGATCCAGGTTCGCCTCGCCCGACCATCGCAGGCTGACTTCGAGCTGAGGGCGCGGCGTGGGTAAGCTACGGAGCTCGGCCACCAAGGGTATCTCCAAGGGGATACCGCCTTCGAAGAGGAGTCGAAGCCGCCCCTCCCGAGGTCCCGGCGCTCCCCCGTCATCTACGTGCCGAACCCGGAGCTCCGCGCCAACTCGCGGCCACCGAGCAGGTATGCCTGTGTCCAGCTCAAAGGGTCCCGCAATCTCGGCCCGAACCCCTTCCGGAGGCTCCGTGCCGCGAGAATAGATCCGGAGGCTTCGAAGCGCCTCCGTCTCGCGCGGGATACGTCCGAAATCCACGCGCGGCGGCCAGGCTTCAAGCTCAGCGATCGGGCCCGGTACCCCGACGCCCGTGACCGCTCTCGAGGCCGTGCCCACCCATAGGACCCCCTCGAATAGCCCCGGGACCACGGGTGAAAAGCGCACCGAGAGCCGTCGCAGATCTCCGGGCAGGATGCTCCCCGCAGCTTCGAGCCACGAGAAAGGCCCTCCCGCGGGGAGAGCTTCGAACCGAGCCGAAGCCGGGAGGGCGAGATTCCCATCCAGCTCGACCTGGAGCCAACGCTCGCTGATGTGCCCCAGGGAAACGCGGCCAAAGTCCAAAACCTCCGCCGCGAGACGCGGCCTAGGACCAGACGCGACGGCGGCTTCGGCGAGCACCGAAACCTCGAGACGGTCGCGCGGAGTCCGCACCTCCAGGGTAGCAGCCCGGGCTCCCGGCGATCTGGGTTCGAAAACGAGCTCCACGTCGGCGGTCTCACCGGGCTGGAGAAACGCCTCTCCCGGGCCTTCCAGCCGAAGATCCGCGGCCCCCAGCGTTGAGGTGAGCGTCCAGATAGCCGAGAGCGCTTCGAAAGAAAGGTTGCGGATACGCACCACGCGTCGACGGACCTCTCCCACGAACACTCCCTCGATCTCGAGCTCCGCAGGCGAGACTTCGACATCCCCGAGGACCCCGTCTCCCCGAAGAGCGACTTCCAGTCCCAGCGGGTCGCGGTCCTCGCCGGCCCCCAGAAGCACGCCAAGCGCGGTCCCGGCCTCGGTGGGGGCAAAGCGCACTTCCACCGCAGTCTCGCGGCCAGGCTCGAGCTCCGAGATGAAGGGGAGACGTGCGGAAAACGCTCCGCTCGAACCGGGCGCCAGCGGAAGAGCGAGCACCGGGACCGAGGCTGCCCCCCGGTTCTTGATGACCACGGTGGCGGTGGCCGCCGCGCCCACGCGAACCCGACCGAAGTCGAGCTGGAGGGGTGAGGCCGAGAGCTCTCCCTCGACCCCCGTCCCCGCGATCGGAACGATCAGGGGCGGTCGGGATTCGGTTCGGTCGAAGTCGATGCGGAGGTCACCGACCCACCGCCCGGCCCGGCTCGGCTGAAAGACAACGTCGACGCGCGTCGGAGCGTCGGGCGGCAGCACCGTAGGCGTCCCGACCAATTGGACCGCCGGATCGAGAGCCTCGTCGGGGGCGAAGCGCTCGATAAATACGGGCTGCCCGGTTTCGTTGACGAGGTTCAGGGAGCCCGCGCCGGCCTCCCCGACCAGGACCGTTCCGAGCTCCAGACGGCTGGGTTCGGAGCGAAGCGGAGCATGCGACGTCGTCGACTCTCCACAGGCCACGGTCAGGAGGATCCCGAGGACGGCGGGCCCTCGTCCCGGGCTCAACTACGCTCCTCGAGGAGGCGCTCGACGCGGGCGAGCTCCCCTTCTAGCGCGCGGACCTCTCGTCGCAGCCGATGCACGCGGCGTCGCAGCGTGCGGAGATCTGCGCGGGAGGGCAAAAGCCAGAAGTGAAGGAGCGCCCCCTCGATCTCCTCCACCCGCTCACGGGTGGCCTGAACGCTCTGTAGCGCGGCCTCAGCCCGCTCACCGCCTCCGAGCCGACGGTAGGCTCGCAGGGCGGTCCAGCCCACGCGGGCGCGCAGCTCGTCCAGCATGGTCGCATCGTGCCTTTACCGGCTCCCCTCGACCAGCGCACTGCGACGCCGTCCCCACGGTCTCCTCCCGGGCGTCGGATTTGTCGGGGCCTTACTCGGAGGCTTCGACCCCAGCGTCTTTCGGCGCGCTGGGGTCGACGCCGGCAAGCTCTTCCTCGCTGGCCTCGACCTCGTCGGCCATCCACTCCTCCCCCTCGCCGAGGCGCCACTTGGTAGGAATGGCCATCTTGTCCCACACGAGCTGCGTCTGAACCTCGGAGCCTCCCTTTCGGAGGGCGTAGCTATAGCGAAGATCCATGACCTTCGCTTCCTTCGGTACCTGCGGGAACCAGAGCGCTCCGATAGCTACGTAGCTGGGGAAGGTCTCGATTGTCTTGGCGGGATTCTGGACGAAGATGACGGGGGTGGCGTCGCCCTCGGCTCGTCCGAGCGGCTTGAGTACGGGTGCATCCGGATCTCGGCCTTCTTTTCGCCGCTGACGCCGAACCTTGGCGTCGGGTGCATCCTCTCTCCAGTACTCGAGGGTGACATTTCCGAAGGACAATCGACTGTTGGGCTCGACCCCCCACAGAAAGAAACGCGCCTCGAGAAGAGGGTTCCCATCCGGGTCACGGATGCGCTTGAGGCCATAGATATCCATCCGCGTCTCACCGTTGCCGGGCTGGGTGAGGTCGGTCTTCCAAACCCCGTTCATGAGCGTATCGTAGGCATCGCGGACGAAAGTGTAGTTCTCGAGTTGTCCCTTGTGTTGGGCCTCGGAGATCTCACCAGCCTCGAGCATCTCGTCCGCGAGTTTCTTTTTTGCCGCGACATCTAGCCAATTCGGTCGCTCGGCGTAAACCACGGATGTGAGCTCTTCCCCATAGGCGTCGAGGGCTTTCTTGACGCCCTCGAGATAGGCTTCGGTCCCGTCTTCGGAGACAGAGGCGCGCGCCCGCTCGGAAAAACCGCGGCGGGCATCTCGAAGCGAAGCTTCGATCTTTGCCTTCGCTTCCTGCTCGGCCTTCTGGTTGTAGAGGTACCAGCCTCCGCCTGCGAGAATAGCCAGGATGACGAAAAGGCTGAAGAAACGCTGCATGCGGGGTCCGTATTACGTTTGAGCCGAACGGGCAATTCAGGGGGGAAAGAGCGGCGCGAAGAGGTCGAGGCGCCAGGTCGAGAAAGTCTTCTCAGCGGCGCTCCGACCTTGCCGCTCCCGATCGAAGCGCCAAGCTCTCAACCCTGCCTCGAGGGCCCCGACGACATCCGCATCCTCCCGATCACCGACGTGGACGACGGTCTCCGGTGACAGGTCGAGGAGCTGGGCCACCCGCCGAAACGGCGCCGGCTGCGGCTTGAAGGTTCCGACGACATCCGCGCCGACGTGCACCGACCAAGGCAAGTCATCCAGACCCAGAAAGCGGAGCTTCGGGACAGGATCGAAGTCGGAGAGCGTCGCGAGACGAAGCCCCCGGGCGTGCGCCGCCTCGAGAGCGGCCCGGACCCCGGGGTGAGGATGCATCCCGCGGGCGAGCGCCTCCGGGAGGCGATGACGCAGCCGTGAGAGCCGAACCCGCGCCTCGTCTGGGTCCAGCGCCAGCGCGGGCGCCACCAGCTCGAACTCGCGCTCCTCGAGAGCTGCGCCATCTCGAAGAGGGGGCTCCCTTCGGATCTTCTCCCGTGCCGCAAGGAGGGCCACGAGGAGGCCGCGATCCTCTCGCAAGCGCCAGGCCACGCGAACCCGGCGCACGCGGTAGAGGGTGCCATCGACGTCCAGGGACAGAGCCGCCGCGGGCGGCAGCTCTGAGGTCACTCGCCCACCTGACTCACGAGGGCTTCGACCAGCGCTCCAAGATGCTCGCGCGCCGCATAGGCAGCCTCCTGAACCTCTTCGTGGTCCAGGGGCGCATCCGTCAGGCCCGCTGCCGGGTTGCTAATGCACGAGATGCCGAGAATCCGAGCCCCGGCGTGTGCGGCCGCGATGACTTCGAGCACCGTAGACATCCCCACTGCGGCGGCGCCCATGGTTCGAAGCATCCGAATCTCGGCCGGGGTCTCGTAGCTCGGCCCCAGAAGTCCGGCGTAGACCCCTTCGTGAAGCGGCAGCTTTAGCGCCTTTGACGCCGCGCGCGCGATCTCTCGGAGCTTTGGATCGTACGCGTGGGTCACGTCCGGGAAGCGCGGCCCCCACGCCGGATCGTTAGGCCCCACCAGAGGGTTGGTCCCGGTCAGGTTCAGGTGATCGCTGATGAGCATCAGGTCTCCGGTGGCAAAGTGAGGATCGATGCCGCCCGCGGCGTTGGTGACGATGAGCACCTTGGCTCCCAGCGCGAGCATCACCCGAATGGGAAACACGACCTCCGATGCGGAGTATCCCTCGTAGAGATGGACCCGTCCCCGCATCGCCACGACGTCCTGGCCGCTCCAGCGGCCGAACACCAGCTGTCCGGCATGCCCCTCCACGGTCGAGGCGGGGAAGTGCGGGATCTCGCCATACGGCACGTCCACTCGGGCCTCGAAGCGCTCGACCACATCCCCTAGCCCTGACCCCAGGACCAACCCGACCTTCGGGACGGCCCTTGGCACTCGATGGCGAAGCTCGTCCCGAGCGCGCTCCCACGGACTCACCGGTTCACCTCGCTATCGGCCTCGGTCCCGTCCCGAAGAGGAGGCGCAAGAAGGAGCGGCGAAGGCCGCCTGGAGGTCTCACCGACTCGAAAAGCACCAGCCAGCGCCTTTCGCGCGGCCGCAAGCCCTCGCGACTCGCGATGATGGATCTCGGCCAAGACCTGCCCGGGCTCAACCTGATCTCCCACCGTGGCCTTCATGATCAGCCCCACAGCGGGATCGATAGCATCCTCGGCTCGGGAGCGCCCCGCTCCGAGCAACATGGCCGCCCGTCCCACGGCTTCCACGTCCACCGCTTCCACCCAACCCGGCCGGTCGAAGGTTAAGGTGTCGCGATCCGGAGCCTCGGGAAGGCCGCCGGGCTCGAGGGCCCGTGGTTCACCCCCTTGAGCCGCCACAATCGACCGGAAGCGCTCGAGCGCGGAGCCATCCGCCAAAGCCGCCTCCAGCCGGACCCGGGCGAGGCTGGGGTCGATCTCGACGTCGCCCAGCCGAAGCATCTCGATGCCCAGGAGAAGCGTCAGCTCCCGAACGTCAGCAGGGCCCTCGTTTCGCAACACGTCGACCGCCTCACGCGTCTCGAGGGCGTTGCCGACGGCCTGCCCCAAGACCTGGTCCATGTTGGTGAGGAGCGCCGAGCAGCGCTTTTCGGCCCGCACAGCGATGTCCACGAGCGTTTGGGCGAGAGCCCGTCCCGCCTCCAGCGTCTTCATGAAAGCGCCCGACCCCACCTTTACATCCAGCACCAAGCCATCGATGCCCTCCGCCAGCTTCTTGGACATGATGCTCGAAGCGATGAGAGGGATGCTCTCCACCGTGCCGGTCACGTCACGGAGCGCGTAGAGTCGTCGGTCCGCCGGGGCGAGGGAGTCGGTTTGGCCTCCGAGGGCCATGCCCCGCTCAGCCACCAGCGCGACGAAGCGCTCGGGCGAGAGATCGGATCGGAAGCCCGGGATGGCAGCCAGCTTGTCGAGGGTGCCGCCCGTGTGCCCAAGCCCTCGACCCGAGATCATCGGTACCGGGACCCCGCAGGCGGCAACGAGCGGAGCCAGACAAAGGGAGATCTTGTCGCCAACGCCTCCCGTGGAATGCTTGTCGATCTTCAGACCGGGCACGGACGCCAGGTCGAGCACGTCGCCGCTGTGAAGCATCGCGTCGACCAGAGCGGCGCTCTCGTCGTCGCTCAGCCCCTGGAAAAATACGGCCATACAGAAGGCCGACATTTGCGCATCCGCAACTTCTCCAGCCGTAAAGCCTCCGATCAGCTCTCGAATTTCAGTCGGCTCGAGGGCTAGACCATCCCTCTTCCGGCGAATGACGTCCGCAGCCCTCACCGGCTCGACCCTTCCCCCTTCCGAGCGAACGGGCAACCACTGACCCTGCTATGGTCTAACTCATGCGGGCCCTGCCCATCTTATTCGCGTGTTGCTCCACCCTCGCATGGGCGGTCCCGGCACGAGGCCAGATCGACACCGCGAGTTTCGAAGAGGAGAAGCTCGCGCTTCGACGGGCGCCTCCCGAGGTGACCACCGACCTACTCGAACCCTCGCTGCGCTCTCGGTTTCATGTCGCTTTTCGCATAGGCGGGGCCGGCCCTGAGAACAGCTTCGACGGGCCAGTCACCTGGACCGTGGTACCGAAGGGTTGGGTCGCCCTTATCCCTGGCTTTGCGGTCGGCGCGGCCGTGCCTCTCGGTTTCTCCCAGCAGGCCGGCGAGGACGACTTCTTCCTGGGAAACCTCCGTGTCTCCGCCGCTGGCGGAGGCTCGATTGCACTGTCGACGGCCAACGGCGGCGATCTCGGACCTCGCCTTCACCTCGCCGCCGCCCTGGACCTCTATGCCCCCAGCCTCACCCCTCCGAGCGACGGCTGCGATCGACTGAGCGTCTGCCCCGGCCCCGGTCGCGCTCGACGCCTCCATGGATCGGAGCTCGAGCTCTTTCTCCCCGATGCCTTGTTAGCCCGGCCTCGGGTTCACGTCGCCTTCTCGATACGAGGGTTCCGACTCTCGTCCGAGCTAAGCCTCTCGGCCGGCGCCTATGTCGGGGGAAACTGGGAGGGAGAAGGCTTGGCTACCTTCGGAGTCACCGGCCGAGCCAGCTACGATATCGTGGGACGCGTAGAGCCTTTCGTAGAGATCGCAAGCCAGATTTCGGTACTGCATCCCGAGAACCCCGTCCCCCTCCCCGGTCGCTACGACCCGAATGACAACCCCGTACTTCTCACCTTCGGCGCCCGCGTCTACGCGGCCGAGTTAGCTCCAGCCCTCTTCGCGAGTGTTGACGTGGATCGCGGAGTCGTCTTCTTCGGCGTGGACCTTGCGGGGGTGCTGCGATCCGCCGGGCAGCGCCGCGAAACCGACTTCTTCGACCGGGAAAGATTCGGACCCGGAAGGTAATCCGACCGGTCTCAGTAGACGCCCGGGGCGCCAGCTCCGCCCCCGACGAGACTCACCGATGCGGACGCGCCAATGCGGGTTGCGCCCGCCGCAAGAAGAGCCCGCGCCTTCTCCGCATCCCGAATGCCGCCCGAGGCTTTCACTCCGAGGTGGGGTCCCACGACCTCCCGCATCAACGCGACATCCTCGACGGTGGCGCCACCTCCTGCGAATCCGGTCGAGGTCTTGACGAATGCGGCTCCCGCGGCGGCGGCGAGGGAGCATGCGATCACGCGTTCGTTGGGCTCCAGGAGTGCGGTCTCAATGATGACCTTGACGGCAGCCTTCCCCGCCGCGCGCACCACGGTTTGGATTCTCTCGAAGACCCTCGCGTGCTCCCGATCCTTGAGCGCACCCAATCCCAGGACCATGTCGATCTCGCGCGCCCCGGCTCGCACCGCCTCGTGGGTCTCGAAGGCGGTCGCGGCCGCGGGCTCGGCCCCGTGAGGGAAGCCGACCACCGCGATCGCGCTCACTTCGGAGCCTTCCAGGCAGCGAGCCGCGAGAGCCACTCGCCCCGAATGGACGCACACGGTTCGAAAACCGTAGGTCTTCGCCTCTTTGCAGAGGACGCGAACTTCTTCGGCGGTTGCGTCCGGGCGGAGAAGGGTGTGGTCGATAACGGCGGCCAACTCTCGGTCGATCATGAGGCGGACGCCTGCCTTACCTCAGCTGCCTCGCTGAAACACGAAGGGGAGCTCGATCTCCTGATCTCCACCCGCGAAGGCCGGGAACCTCCAGTTTCGGATCGTGTTCCGAATGCAGCTCCCCACCACGGTGCCGCGAAAGCTCGGCGACAGAATCTCGGTGCTCTGAACCCGCCCGTTGGAAGCCACGACAAGCCCAATCTGGAGCTTCCCCTCGAGATTCTCCTGGGCCTTCAAACTCCGCTCATAGCAAAGCCGGACCGAAGCCTTCTTCGTAGACACCACCGCCTTGATGGTCTTCGCATCGAGCTCTTCCACGTCCGGGGGCGGGATGAGAGGGTTTGAGGAGGGGTCGAGCCCCTCCGGAAGACCGCTCGGCTCGATGCGGCGCCCCCCCTCGAGGTCGACCTTAGCGGACTCGATCCCGGCGCTTTCGCCGCGGGCCCGATCGCGTGCGAACTCATCCCCGTCGTCGACCGAGTCCACGTAGTCCCCTCGTCCGAGCCGGTCGAGAGGACTCGAGGGCGAGCCCGCCTCGGCTCCGCCCGCTCCCTTGCGGGAGCGCCGACGGCGAACCTTTCGGACTTTAGCGGTGCCTACCTTCACGCCTTCCGCCAGGAAGGACAAATCGCCACCTTCCGCCCCCGTGGTGTCGTGGACCACTGCTGTCGTTTCGGACGGCCCGCGGAAGGGGTTTCCGAGGCCAGGCAGAGACACATGGATGATCCCGCCGGCCCAAAGCCCCATGAAAGCGGCAAACAGAACCGCTGCGATGCCCGCGAAGATGATGCCGAGACGGTTCTTCTTTTTCTCGTTCTTCACGCCCGCGGCCGCGACGAAGAACTTCGTCGACTCGCGCTGGACCAGCTCCTGGTTGGTCGCCCTCGGGATCTTCGCAAAGAGATCCTCATCACCGAGCTCGAGGTCGAGGTGAACACCTTCCGGGACGGTCCCGGTGGCGACGGCGGCGCCGGAGCCATCGACCCCATTCGCGGCCTCGGCTCGTGCCTCCACTTCCGTCCCTTCGGCCGCGGCCGGTACGGCGCTCATCGCGGCAGCAACTTCAGCGGGCACCTCCACGTCGGCTTCGGTCGCGCCTGGATCCGCAGCGGCCTCCCCGTCGAAAGCTACGACGTCACCCCCGACCTCGGCCGGGGGTTCGGGCGGAGGTGATACATTCTGCTCGAGATACGTGGCGAGGTCCGGCATGTCCCTCACGCGGGTCCAGTCGGACATCCCATCGTGCCAGACATAGTGGCGACCCACGACGTCTCCGCGCTCGACCTTTGAGACCAGCTCCGCGAAGGCGAACGGCCCGTGTTGTTGGCCGTCAATGGCTACATACCACTCGTAGCCCGCCAAGCCTGCATCCGCCGGCACCGGGGCGATGCTGGTGGGCATGTCATCCGCTTCCTCGCCGGGCGCGCGCTCCATACCCGCCTCATAGGCGGCGTCGAGGGCCGCGGAACCGCCCGCTCGCGGGGCCACTGCAGCCTTTGCGGCCGGCTCGGCGATCGGCGCCAGCGCAGCCGTACCATCCGACTCTCGCCCTAGAGACTCCCTTACCAATATCTTGGCCCCACACTTCTTGCATCGAATCGTGAGGATCTTTCCCCGGACCTTGTCGTCGGAGATTTGATACTTGGTGCGACAGCTACCGCAGAGGAACTTCATGGCCGGTCTCCGACGCGCGCGGGCCCCGGACCTACGAGAGCCCCGGGCGCGAGCAGCATAGCAGATCCCACGCGCGCCCCATCGGCGCAACGCCGCTAGAGAAGGTCGACGAGGTGAGC
>JBCBRU010000077.1:0-21250 GCA_039819565.1 Myxococcota bacterium
CTTCCGAGGCGAGCACGGTTCCGCCGAGGAGGGCCACGGCCCGGGCTTCGGCAGCTTGGCGATCCAGCGCTCCGGCTCCGGGCTCTAGAGGTCCCCCCCGAAGATCCGCGAGGGTGACGACGGCGACGACTGCGGCGATGACGACGGCGACGATTGCGGCGATGACGACGACGACGATTGCGAGGACGACGAGGACGACGAGGACGACGACTGCGGCGGCGACGGAGAGGGCGGCGGGAACGGGCACCCTCCGGCCTCCGTGCCCCCCGCATTCTCCGAGCGCGCCGCAGGGCTCGTCCCGGGCGCCCGGGTCACTTCCGTCGAGCCCTCATCCCGGGGGTGGCAGATAGATCTCGAAGCCTCGAGCGGCGCTCTCGTCAGGCTCGAAGTGACCGTCAACGGACGCATCGTCGAGGGCGAAGGTCGAGAGGGGCCCTTCGACTACGCGGTGACGCCCCCCGGTTTGATCTCCCTCTCGCGTGCCCTCGAGACCGTGGACGACTCGAGCCGGGTCGAGACCTGGAGCCTCAGCCGCATGGACGCCCGCATGGTGTGGTCCCTCGGCCTCGCGAGCGAAACCCTCGAAGTCGACGCCGCCACCGGCGAGTCCCGGAACTGAGCGAGACCTCTCCTCTTCAGCCTTCGCGCGCGGAATGAATTCATCCCGGGGCCGACGAGGCCTGGTCGAGCGCGACGAAGGCGCTCAGGGATTGAGCACCCAAGCGTAAGAGGCTTCGAGCTGCGCCCGCCCACCCGTCTCCGCGACGTCACCGTGGGCGATGATGACCCTCTCGAAAGGCCACGCGAAGATCGCCTGCAAACCCTCCCGGAACGCGGCCCGGTCGCGAACCCCGAGCTTCTCGAGGAGGGAGGGCGAGAGGGTTCCGTACCCACCGATGGCTCGGAAGACGAGTCGGGTGAGGAGGGCGTGGTCGGGACCGATCCGAAACGCGAGGTCGGTCAGGATCAGGGTGCGGCTCGGTCGGTGAAAGAACGCAACCTCGTTTGCAAGAGGAAACCCACCCACGGCCACCTGATCCACGTCGGCGCTCCAGCCTGGCTCCGGCCGATTGTCGAGGGCTCCGTCGATGTGGAGATCGGGGCGCTTCTTCTCGAGTCCGGGCGCCGCGTAGGTCTTCGCCTCCGGGCAGGTTCGCTGCCACTCCGCCACGTAGAGGTGATGAAGCCGGTTCGGGGCCACGAGAAAGGCCACGGGTCCGACCGCCGCTACCGCCTGGACCAGAGGGGGAGAGGCCGACACCGGAGAGTGAAGGAGAACGCGGCCGTCGGACAGACGTACGCAGGTCATACGCGCCCCTATCTCGAGACCCATGAAGCGCTGGGGCGCCTCGGCCACCCAGAGGTTGTCGTCGAGACGACGAAGCTCGGTCACGGCTCGAGTCTATACTAGACCGTATGGAGCGACCGGGTCGCGATCGTGAAGCTCGAGGGGCTGTCGAAGCGGGGCCTGGTCTGCTCGGTCATTGCACGGCCCTGATTCCGCGAAAGGCGGGGGCGCGGATCAAGACTGAGTGCTCTCTCTGCCAACATCGGCCGGTGGGCCACCGACGCCCACCGACCTCCCGAGGGGAGAAAGATCGCGACCTCTTGCCTTGACGAAGGGTCGCTCCATATCAGCTAACGCGGCGCGCCTTAGGGCCCTCTTTGAAGCTGCCCGGAAAGCCAAAACGCGCCCGCCACCACGCCGCCCGGAGGAAAGGGGCGGTCGATGAGGGTCGGGTCGGCCACGAGGTCGAAGCTCCCCCCGAAGGAGTCTACCAAGGCCCACCAAAAGGGTCGTCCGGTCAGGGTGTTGAAGCGCAGCGCAGCCTCGATGACGTGTCCCACGATCACGGCGTGGGCCGCGGGACGCGAAGACCGCGGGGCGTCGCCGCCCCGAAAGTCTCCGAGAGGAATGATGGACCGAGAGCTCATGCGGATCCCTTCGCTCTGAGAGGCGGCGTGCTCCGCCTCCGAGTCGAAGAGGTCAAGGTCATGTGCGAAGGTGGCGACCTGGGCGGTGCGCCGGGAGGGGAGGACGAGCGGCTGGTGAAGGGCGGCATCGGGAGCGTCGAAGACGAAGGGATAGGCGCCCGTCTCCGGGTCGTCGGTTTCGGGGGCGGCCCAGGCCCGAAAGGCCCCGTCGAGGCGGGTGTCCTCCGGCCCTGTCAGCTTGGACTGCAAGCCCACCCGCATCCGGGAGGAACCCGAGAAATGGGGATGAACCCCGACCAAGTCCCCCTCCTCATCGAGCTGAAGCCACAGCGCGGCTCCGCTCGGATCTTCCCAGTGGAGGTAGCGACCTCCCGCCACAGGTACGGAGACGGAGAGCTCCGCCACCTGCTCGGAGAGAGCGAGCAGGGCGCCCTCCGATTCGATGTCAAAGCCGATGCTGGAGAAATGACTGACCATGCTTTGGATCCGGGCCGTCCTGCAGCCCCGGGTCTCAGGCTCGATTCTCGGATGGATTCGGTCCAGCGACGGATGACCACCTCCCCCGCGTAGGGCAGGTGTCGGAGAAACGCAGACCTGTCGAGCTCCGACTGCATTCCGCTACGGCTCACGGTTCGGACGGAGGAGTCCTCCGGCCCTCCGCCTCCCCTCGAGGCAGAAACCGTGGGCTGCATCGACGGGGTCAGGGTTTGGGGGCGTCCAGCTCCGGGGTCTCGGCGGCTTTGCTGGTGCGCAGCCACCAGGCCACGGCGAGGCTCAGCACCCCGGCGTCATCCAGCCATCCCACGATGGGCAGGAGAGCCTCCGGCACGAGGTCGAACGGTAGGAGCGCGTAGCCGATGGCCAGCGCCGCCACCAGCCAGCGGCTCCGGCGCGAAGGGGCCTTGCGCGCCTCGGGGGCGGGGCGTTGCTCATCAGCCACAGGCGAGGAGCTTAGCCAGCCCGACGCCCGTTGCCATCCGGCTTCGGCAAAGGCGTCCGAGCAAGGAAGGCGGTCCGCCTCCGCTCACGCGAAGGACGGACCCAACCGGAGCTCCGGTGTGGGGTGCGGAGCGCCAGCTGCGGCCGAAGGTAGCGGCCGAGATCTGGATCCCGGGATCCCCCGACTGCCCCAGCGCCGGCAGGATCCGCCAGGTACGGAGATCGACGGAGTCCTGCCCCGCGAAGCGGTTCACAAGTTCGGCCGGGGAAGACTAAGGTCCGGCCGCGATGTCCTTCCCGACCCCGCCCGAGTCCCTCGGTGAGGTCCATGTCCGGGTCCATGCGCCGACCGGGGATCGCGAAGCGCCGTGGCTTCCCCGCGTGATTCGCGCCGTGGTGGTGGGGCTCATGTTCTCGGTCATTCCCATCCTCCTCACCAACTTCGTGCTCACCCGAGAGGACCCCCGGGTGGATCCGCGTGCCTTCGGCGCCGCCCTCCCGGTCATCCTCACCGCGGTGTGGCTCCTGCGCCCTCGCGACCGCTGGTACGCGGTGGGCCGCGAGGGCTTCGCGCTCGGCGAGAAGTTTTTCGGCGAGGTGCGCTGGGAGGCGATGCCTTACGCCGAGGTCAAAGAGGTCGACGTAGCCCTCCGGCGCATCCACGACGGCGAGACTTACCGCTTCACGGGGTACCGCTACACCTTCGCGGGTGCGGGGCGACGCAAAGTGGTTCTCGAAGGCGAGGTTGTCGAGTCCCCGCCCCTCGGCACGCAGATCCATCTCCCCCCTGACGGCGAGCTCCCCGAGGACCACGACCTCCGGGCGGCGCGCGGTGCTCGCGCGGCCTGGAGCCGAGCCACGGGACTCAAAGCGAACATCACGCAGACTTAGCCCACGCCTGAAACGCGTCGAGAGGCATGGGGTGGCCAAAGTAGAAGCCTTGTCCCTGACGGACCCCGAGGTCTCGGAGCGTCCTGTATTCAGCCTCGGTCTCTACCCCTTCCGCCACCACGTGCAGGCCTTCGAGCTCAGCGAGGAAGACCAGCGAGCTGACGATGGAGCGATTGCGAGGGTCGGCGTCGATGCCAGCCACGAAGGACTGATCGATCTTGAGGGTGTCGACCGGAGACTTGGAGAACCGGGCGAGAGAGGAGCCCCCCACCCCGAAGTCATCCAGCGCCACCCGGAAGCCGAGGTTTTGGAGCAGGTGGAGGCGCTCCGTGAGCATCTTGGAGTCGAGGGGGACAAACCGCTCGGTGAGCTCGATCTCGATACATCGGTTGCTGACGGGTCGACTTTCCAACCTTTGCGCCAGCTCCTCGTGGAGGAGGGTCTGGGGAGATAGATTGACGGCTACTTGGAGGTCGGGGTGCAGGCAGAGCTTCTCGCGGGCGATCTCGAGCACCCATAGATCCAGCTCGGCGATCGCCTCGGCCCGCTCGAGATTGGCTACGAAAACGGAGGCATCGAAAGGCCCGCCGTCAGGAGACCGCCACCGAACCAGAGCCTCGAGCCCCCTCAGCTCCTGGCTCTCGAGGTCCACCTGAGGCTGGTACTCCAGATCGAGCGTACCTGCATCGATCGCCTCGTGGAGCTCCTGGGCGGTGGTAGGGGCCCGGATACGCCCCGCCACCGGTTGGCCCACGACGTAGGCTTGGTTCTTTCCCCGGAGCTTCGCCTCGTACATCGCGGCGTCCGCCGCAGCCAGGAGCTGCTCGTCGGTGTCTCCGCAGCCAGGGAACAGAGAGACTCCGACGCTGACCGTCACCGGGCCCTCCGGGTGAGCGTCGACGCTCGCCACCGCGCTGACGAGGCGGGCGGCCACGGAGCGCGCCTCGACGGGGTCCGCGAGGTCCTCCAGGAGCACCACGAACTCGTCGCCGCCGGTCCGGGCCACGGTGTCGTAGGGACGCACCGCTCCCCGAAGGGCGTCCGCGACGTTGATCAGCACCTGGTCGCCGTGCGCGTGGCCGAGACGATCGTTGATGGCCTTGAAGCCATCGAGATCGAGCACCGCCACCCCCAGGAGGCCCGCTTCTCCGCGCGCGATGAGCTCCCGTGCCCGGCGCAGCCGATCCGCCAGCCCGATCCGGTTGTAGAGGCCGGTGAGCGGATCCCGGCGCACGATGCGGGCCATGCCCACCCGCTCCCGCACCCGCTCCACGGCGTAGCGAATGGCGCGCTCGAGGACATCGGCGTCCACGCTCTCCTTGGTGAGGTAGCCCATCGCTCCCGCTTCCATGGCCGCCACGTCGACGTCGCGCCCGGCGCGCCCCGTGAACAGGATCGCGGCCATGGCGGGGAGACGGGCGGTCAAGGTCCGGATGAGGTCTACGCCTGAGATCGTTCCGAGGCGGTAGTCCACGAGAGCCACGTCGTAGCGGTCCGTGCCCAAGGTTTCGAGGGCGGAGGCCTCGCTTCCGCACCAGCGAAACACGAGGCGGGGCCCGAGCGCGCCGCGGAGCATCTCTTTCACGAGCTCCGCGTCGTCGGGGTCGTCGTCGATCATGAGGATTCGCGGTACCTCGTCGCCCGGTAGATCCTGCGTAGTGATATCCTCGTACGGCATGGGCCACCCCCTCTCTTTGGGGTCGGTTCGGCGCCGCCGGAGCTGAGCTTGGGGGCGCGCTCCTCCGCCCGCGGGAGAGAAACCCTGTCTCGGGTCGAGCCGGCGCAGAAATGACCGACGAACCTAGGCATGCGGCCGACCCCCGCCCCAGAGGTCAGACCACGAGGTGCGTCGCCCTAGGAACCGACATGCAGGCCAGCTTTCGCGTTTCGACATGTGCCGCTGGCCAGGAGAGACGGGGCCGCTCCTATCGACTCCCACCTTCCGAGCCGCTAGCCTGGCCGACGTGACGCAGCCTTTTCGCGTGGTGAACGTCTCGGACTCTCGAGCCGGCTTTCGTTGGTTGGATGGACTCCTTCCGGACAACAGCGGAGTCGAGTTCAGCTCCTATGATCGGAGCTCCGCGAACCGGCTGGAGCGCGCCCTCGAGTCGCGCCAGAACCCGGACCTCGCCGGGTACCGGGCCTCCTACCAGGCCGCCCGAGAGGTCGCCCGGGGCGGCGTGGATCTGTTGGTCACCCACCTCCCGACCTATGCCGCGCGGGTCGCGGCGCTCCGCGGGGCCTTCGAGCGCGAGCGCCAAACCCCCCACCTGGCCTGGGCGTTCAATTTTACCCATCTCCCCCAGGGACCCAAGCGCTCCGCCATGACGCGTATCTATCGTGACATCGAGCGCTTCCTCGTCTTCTCGAGCATGGAGAAGCGCCTCTACGCGGACTATCTCGAGATTCCCGACGACCGGATTACTTTCCTCCACTGGGGGATTCGCCCCCCGGAACCTCTCGAAGAGACCGACGCCCCCAAGCGCGACTTCTTGCTCTCCGTGGGGCGGACCCGGCGAGACTACAAGGTGCTCATCCGAGCCATGGCTCGCCTGCCCCATCGTCACGCCATCATCGTCTCGTCCCCGGAGCACGTGGCCGGCGTGGATATCCCTCCGAACGTCGAAGTCAAGATCGAGATTCCCTTTGGCGAGGTCCTATCTCTGACCCAAGCGTGTCGCTTCAGCGTGCTCCCCCTCGCCACCTCGGACCTCCCCTTCGGTCACGGCACCCTGGTCCTCGCCATGTTCATGAAGAAGCCCATCATCGTGTCCAAGTCGGTGGGTTTCGAGGACTACATCACTCACGACAAGAGCGCCCTCGAGTTCACTCCGGGAGACGACGAGCAGCTCGCCGCCCAGATCGAGGACCTCTTCGCGCACCCGCAGAAGGCGGAGGCTCTCGCCAATGAGGCCTTCAGCTTCGCGCACCAGTACTGCACCGAGCAGAGCACCATCGAGTGGTTCATGGACTGCGTGCAGCGCGTCCGCGAGGGCGGTCAGCCTTAGGGGCTGACCTGCGGCGTTCAGGAGGTTTGAGCGGCGGACGCCACCGCGCGGTCGCGGAGGGTGTTCCAGATTTCGAGAGCTCTCGACGGGGGTACATCGACGTCGTCGAAGGTCAGCTTCTGCTCAGGCTCCACGGCGCGCTTGAGGGTGGCGCCGTCGAGGAGGCCGATCGGAATATGATTCGGATGCTCGGCGGTGCGTACGCAGGCGCCCCGTACTTCGAAGCAGCCAATGGCCCGGTGCAGGGTCTCGCCCACTTCGAGCTTGCGCTTGGCCACGGCGGCGAGACTCACCCGAGGCTCGGGGCCGTTGGTGAGGAGCACCTCGCGCTTTCCCATGAGCACGTCGCGGAGACTCTTGGCCACTTCGAGTCCGCACAAATGGTACGCGCGGAGGATGAGATAGGCCGAGTCTCCCTTCGTGCGAAGCTTCTGGTAGGGCCCATAGAAAGGGAGTCGGTCGTAGGCCGGGTGATCTGCGAGCACGAACACTCCGGGAGGGGCCCCCGGAGCCACGACATAGTCAGAGATAGGTCGGCCCAGCTTCCGTGCCGCCTCCACGAGATGGTCGGTGTCGAAGATGTCCTCGCGCTTGCCGCCGATGAGGCCCTCCTGAGCGATATCGGCGCCCAGGCCATTCGCGCAGAGGGCTTGCTCAATCTGCAGCTTGGTCCCGTCGGTGAAGGAGATGACCTCGGGGAGGCTCAGCTTCTGCCGCTCGCTCCAGTAGATCATGTCCTCCTTGGGAGGGTTGGGGTTGAGGAAGCCCTTGATGTTCACGTAGGCCAAGGGCGTAAAACCCATGCCCACGGCGTCATCGTGCATCTGGGCGGTGGCGCCAGGCTGATCGCCCTGAGCCTCGGTGACGAACCCCTTCCCGTGAAAGAAGGAGCCGGTCGTGACGTGAAACTCGGAGTTCATGGTCACCACCGGCTTGCCGGCCTCGAGGGCCTTCTCGATGACCACGGTGGCGTGGAGCGGGTCCCCGGTAGCTTCGAACACCACGTCGGAGTGCTCGATCAACTCGTCCACCGATTGGGTCAGGGTGTCACGGTCAAAGCCTTCGATGCTGTCCAGAGGGCGCCGGGTGAGCACTCGCCCCACCCTTGCCCCCAACGTCGCCCCGGCCACCTGCATGGCCTCCTTGATGATGAACCCCGTGCCCACCCAGCCGATGCGACCCGGCGGGACCTCAGGCGCCATTTCAGCGCGATGGGACCATGAGGCAGGAACGTGAAGCGCACCTTGCTCAACCACCCAGGTCCTGTATCACCCCTGCCGAGCCCGAGGGAACGGCTGTCCGGTCAGCTCCCCGAAGACCGCCGGAGCGCGAACCGATGTTGCGGGCTCGGGCGGTGCACGAGCGGCGGCCCCCGCCCGCTCCTACAGAGATGTTCGAGTCGAGCGACGCAAGTGGTCAGGGAGCGTCCTGGGACGTCGGAGGTCGGGAGGGCGCGGCAAGCCCCCTCGAGCGGCGCTCGGACGCGATGCGCTCGAACTCGACGATCGCGGGAGCGAAGGCCTCGTGAAGCGGCCGACCCAACTCAGCTCCGAGAGCTTCCGGGGTGCCGGCGTCGAGGCTGGGTTCGGGAGCGTACTCCGCCTGAAGCTGAATGACCTTCGCGTAGGGCACGCCGCGGAGCTCGACGAGGAGCGCGAGCGCCAGATCCAACCCCGCGGAGACTCCGGCGCCGGTGAAGACCCGTCCATCGTGGACGTGTCGAGCCCGGACCGCCTTCGCGCCGAAGCGGGGAAGCAGATGGTGGACGCTCCAGTGGGTCGTGGCTCGCTTTCCCTCAAGCAACCCTGCCTGTCCGAGAAGAAGCGCCCCGGTGCACACGCTGACGATGTATCGCGCGGTGCGGGCGCGATGCGTGAGGAAGTCGAGGGTGGCGCTATCGCCCATCGCGTCGAGCGTTCCGCGGGTCCCCCCGGGTACGAAGAGGACGTCGAGCTGCTCGGGGCAGGTGCTGAAGCTCGACGTGGGGACAACCGCGAAGCCGGTGTCACCCATGACCGGTACCTTCCGGTCGTCCTTGCTCACCAGATGAACCTGCGCCCCCATCATGGAGGCCAGGAAGTACTGAGGGCCCACGAGATCCAACATCGTCATGCCGGGATAGACCAGCATGCCGACCTGTTCCTGCCCTTGCATCCGAAGGCCGGGGTGTTCGGCCAGGGCCGCATGGGCGGCGGCGGCTACGCCCCTCGCCTCGCTCCTCGTCCGTCCGAAGCGACGAGGCCAGGGGAAGGAAGCTTGCGCAGCCCGAACCCGAGGGGTTCCGCTCGCGAGCTGGCCCACCCCGCCCAGAACTGCGAGCTCAATCAGACGTCTTCGCCGCATCTTCATGGCCGGGAGTCTTAGGTTAGAGACAACGCGTTCGGGGAGGTGTTGGATCGCCGCCGGCGGCAATCCGCCGCCGTGCTGGCTCAGGGCGCCGGATCCGAGCGCCCTGGAGCCTTCATCGCGTCCGCGAGGAAAGCCATGAAGCGCCGAATGCGCTCCACCCCGCTGAGGTCTCGGTGAGTGAGAATCCAGACATCGGTCTCGAAGCCGGGGATGGCGTCTCCGATGCGGACCAGGCCCGCGTGCCGCTCCGCGTAGCTGATGGGGAGAATGCTCGCCCCGAGCCCGGCCCTCACCATGCGCATCATGGCGCTGCCGGAGTCGACCCTCGCTCGCAACTGACCTTTCCGCAGATTATCCTGCATCCACCGATCCGTGATCTCGGCCCCCACCGAGGACGTCCACCCTACCCAAGGCAGCTCGGAGGTTGGAGTTCGGGAGAGAAGCTCGGCCGACGCATAAGGGGCAGACTCCAGCGTCTCCACCCGGCGTCCCACCAAGGTGTCCCCCGGGCGCCGGGCCACTCGGACGACCACGTCGACCTCACGCCCCGCCAGGTTGTGGAGGCGGGACCCGGACGAGCTGAGCTCGAGGTTCACGGCGGGATAGAGCTGGGAGAACGAGCGCAGCGCATCGGCGTACATGTCGAGGTGGAGATCGAGGAGGCCGACGCGGATGACGCCCTCCAGCTCCGCGTCGTGGCCGGACAGCTCTCGGTGCATGTCCACCGCCATCCCGCCCATACGCTGACAAGCCTCCGCGGCACGGCGCCCTTCCGAGGTCAGCTCGAGCCGGCCACTCACCGTTTCGAGGAGGCGGCAACCGAGCTGCTCCTCCAGCTGCCGTATCCTCCGCGAGACCGTAGTTTGATTGACCCCCAGCGCCTCCGCGGCGCCCGAGATCGACCCCGTCCGGCCGAAGGCGTCGAGCCCTTGAAGTCCCGCCCAGTCGAGGGTCGCGGTGGATTCCCGGGCGTCTCTGTCGGCCTCGGAGGTCATGGCCCCAGACTCTCTCATGGGCGGTCTCCGTATCGATCTGCAAATTCGCAGAGGAGGTCTGCAGCCCTGTTGATGGCGTTTCGCGAGAGGGCCGGTTTCTGCTCGAAGCGATGACGCTGCTGATTGTCACCGCAACCCCCCAAGATCCAGAAGCCATGCAGGCCTACGGCGCCCGCGCCGGGGCGCTGCTCGTCGCGGCGGGCGGAGAGCTCCTGAGCCGCGGGAGAGTGACCGACCGGATCGCGGGCGAGCCCGAAGGCATGAGCATGGTGATGCGCTTTCCCGACGCGGACGCCGTAAAGGGGGTGTTCGGCTCTGAGGCCTACGCGGAGCTCCTCCCTCTTCGCGAGAGAGCCTTCTCCTCCCTCAACATCGCGGTCGCCGAGGAGGTCTGAGGCGCCATGGACAAAACGACCCTGATTTCCGGAGCCAACGCCGGCCTCGGCTTCGAGGCGGCGCGGCAGCTCCTGTCCCGAAGCGACGAGAGGGTCCTCCTCACGGTGCGGTCGGAGGAGAAGGCCCTGGCCGCGGTCGCCCAGCTGCGCCGTCAGACCCGAGCCGACGCCGACCGAGTGGACTACGTAACGCTGGATCTCATGGATCCTGCCTCTGTCGAGGCGGCTCTGAAGGCCCTCGAGGGCAAAAAGATCTCGCTGGACGGGGTGGTGCTGAATGCAGGAGGAGTTGCGCCCTTCGAAGACGGGGGCCTACCGCGGACCCCCGAGGGTGACACCACCATGTTTGCCATGAACGTGGGAGGGCACGTTCGGCTCCTTCACGGACTGCTGGCGCGGGGGCTCCTCGGCGCCCGCGCCTCCGTGGTGTTCTCTTCGAGCGAGGTGTGCCGCGGGATTCCGGTGATGGGCGCCGCCCCCGCAGCCCTCCCTCCGCACGAGGGCAGCCTCGAGGAGCGGGTGCTCCGCGCCGCGCGAGGAGACCACCTCGGAAGCGAAACCCCGGACCCCCTCGCCGAATACGGACTGGTCAAGCTCCTGGGCACCGCCTGGATGCGCTACCTCGCGGCCGCCCACTCGGAGCACCGCTTCTATGCCATCAGTCCCGGAGCCTCGGCCGGGACCAACGGCACCAAGAACATGCCCCTACTGATGGGACTGATGATGAAGTACGTCATGTTCCCCACGTTTCGAATGATGGGTCGCGCCCATGGGGTAAGGATGGGGGCCGCTCGCTACCTCGATGGCCTGGACGGGAGCGGCCTCGAGTCGGGCCACTTCTACGCGAGCCCCTACCCCCACATGAGTGGACCTCTCGTCCGTCAGGAGGCCGAGCACCAGCCCCTCCTCGAGGAGGAAGCCCTCATCGAAGCGGTGGGTCGGGTCTTCGAAGACCTCGCCCCGTCGAGAGGCACCGCCGTCCCCTCCGCCTCTGAGCGAACCGCGCTCCCGGCCTAGTGTCCGCTATTCCCCGTTCGCGGCGGCCAGGTGCCCGTTGAGGGCGACTACCAGCACTTCGACCTCGGGTCCGCGGCGCGGAAAGGCGAGTTGCACGGCGCGGCGGGCCGCCTCGGCCACCAGCTCCCGAGAGATGAGGTGGGGGTCGTCCAGGGCTCGGGTCACGTCCGCTTCGAGGCGCTGGCGCAGCTCCGGGGGGAGAGGCACGCCGCGGGCCGTGATCACGGGGGTGGCGGCGAGGCGGCCGGAGCGATCCAGGGCCACGGAGCAAGCCACCATGCCGCCCCGGCCGATGCGGTTGCGCTCGCGGATGTCGCCCCAGTCCATCACCCGCCCCTCTCCGTCCAGCGGTCGTCGAGACACCTCTTCACGAGGTCCCCGCCGGAGCGTGCCGTCCTCCAGGAACATCGACTGGCCGTTATCGACGACGAGGATACGTTCTTCGGGGAGGCCGCTCTGGCGGGCGGTGCGGGCGTGGGCCTCGAGCATGGCCCGCTCCCCGTACACGGGGACGAACCATCGGGGCTTCGCTCGCTCGATGAGCTCTTTCTGCTCGGCCTGCCGGGCATGCCCGGAGGCGTGCACCGGCGCTTGGTCCGGCCCCAGGATCTCGACCTTTTGGCGGGCAAAGGCGTTGACGAGGCGGCGGACGGGGACCTCGTTGCCGGGGATAGTTCGGGCCGAGAAGATGACCTTCTCCCCCGCGTGCAGCCGCAGCAAGGCATCTTGCCCGGCGGAGATACGGGCCAATCCGCCGTTCCACTCCCCCTGGCTCCCCGTGGCCAGGACCACCACCCGGTTCCGGGGGAGGTTTGCGAGGCGGTCGGGCACCACCCGGAGGTGCGGGTCCGAGGGGAGGAAACCATGCTTGACCCCCAGATCCCAGTTACGCTCCAGCGTGCGCCCGAGGACACAGAGCTTTCGCCCGGCGCGCTCGGCGGCGTGGGCCACCGCGGCCATGCGATGGACGTGGGAACCCATCATGGTCACCACCACCCGTCCTCGCGTCTCCTGAATCTGCCGCTCGAGCTCCCGCGCCACCGTCCGCTCGGAGCGCCCCACGCCGGGGACCTCGGCGTTGGTGGAGTCGGACATGAGCACGTCCAGCCCGTCGCGGCCGAGGGCCTGGATCCGGGCCAGGTCGGTTTGGCGCCCGTCCCAAGGGTCGGGATCCAGTCGGAAATCACCGGTGTGGAGGACGCGGCCGGCGGGGCTCTCGAGAAGCACCGCGACGCTCTCGGGCACGGAGTGGGTGACCCGGATGAACTCCACCCGAAAGGGGCCGACCTCGAAGCTGCCCCCGACCGGGACGTCGGTCACCCGCTCCGCCTGAGCACGAGCCTCGCGCGGCACGATCTCGTCTCGGAGGAGGCGGCTCCGGGCGAGGTCGCAGGTGAAGGGGGTTCCGAACACCGGCGACTCGCGCTCGGCGAGGAGCGCGGGGAGGGCCCCGATGTGGTCCTCGTGCCCGTGGGTGAGCACCACTCCTCGCAGCTTTCGGCCGTCCCGAAACAGGGGCTCGAAGCCGGGCACCACCTTGTTGACCCCGGGCGCGTCCTGCAGCCCGAGGAAGGCGCCGCAGTCCAGCAGGATGGCTTGACCGTCGTATACGAAGAGGGTCGCGTTGAGCCCCACTTCGCCGCAGCCCCCGAGGGGGAGAATGGTCAGAGCCTCGCTCACGAATCGAGCCCGCGGCTTCGGAGCCACTCGACGAAGCGAGGGATCCCGACCGAGGGCGGGGTCTCGGGGGCGTAGCCCAGCTCCTCTCGAGCTCGGTCCACGCTGGCAAAGGTGGTGGGCACGTCGCCGGGCTGATTGCCGAGGCGTTCGATGACGGCCTTCTTGCCGACGGCATCCTCAATGAGGCCGATCAGCTCCGAGAGCTTGGTGGTGCGCCCGCAGCCCAGGTTATAGATGCGGTAGCCGTCCTGACCGTGGGCGCGATCGATGGAGGCCAGCACCCCGGCGGAAATGTCATCGATGAAGGTGTAGTCCCGGCTCGAAGAGCCATCGCCAAACATCCGGATGGCCTCTCCGCGCATGATCTTTCGGGCAAAGAGATGGATAGCCATCTCGGGGCGCTGGCGAGGCCCGTACACAGTGAAGAAGCGAAGGCCTACGAAGCGGGTGCCGTGGAGATGGTGATAGGTGTAGCCGATCAGCTCCCCCGCCTTCTTGGTGGCCGCGTAAGGAGAGATGGGGTCGTCGACCCGATCCTCCTCGTGAAAGGGAACTTTCGTGCGCGCGCCGTACACCGACGAGCTGGAAGCGAACACGAAGGGCCGAATGCCTCGCTCGTGAGCGAGCTGAAGCAACCGCGTCGTCCCGTGCACGTTGGTCTCGGTGTAGATCAAGGGGTTTTGGATCGAGGGCCGAACCCCCGCCCACGCGGCGAGATGGCAAATGACGTCCGGCCGGGTGGTGGGGTCGTCGAAGAGCCGAGTGACGAGCTCCGCGTCCAGCAGGTTGCCGCGGATCATGCGGAAGGCGCCTTCGCCCCCGGGCCCGCGGGAGGCCGCCTGGCGGACCTCGTCCACGTTCCCTTCTTTCACTTTGGGGTCGTAGTACTCGTTGAAGTTGTCGAGGCCGACCACTTCGTCTCCGCGGGCGAGCAGAGCTTCACTCACCGAGGACCCGATAAAACCGGCGGCGCCGGTCACGAGAACGCGCATCCGGGGCAACTTGGACAAGGCCACGCAGGTCGTCAACTAGAGCGGTCGTCTACGCGCGCGGATCCGGCTTCGTGGCCTCTTCGCCGGCTTCCGGGAGGGTCTCGCGGGGCGTCACGTCGATCTCGTCCGTCCCGTTCAAGGCGCGACGGAAGTTGAGAAAGCTCCGGCCGATGGCCTTTCCGACCTCGGGCATACGCCCCCAGCCGAACGCGACCGCCACGACCGCCATGACCAGAATGGCCTCCGGAATACCCAAGCCGAGCACGAGGGGATGAGAGGCAATTCGCCGTCCTAGAAGTCAAGAGTCGCGTGGGGTGAACTCCACACGAAAACGAAATCGGCCGGCCTCGGGGCCCGGGGCCCGAAATACGACCAGGAAGGGGAGCCGGTCCCCGGGAGAGATGGGGATGGGAGGCGGAGGCTCCTCTCCGTGGAGACGTCGGCGTAGCTGCACCGGGTTCGGCGCGTCGCCCAGCGGGGCGAACGCCCGCCCCACCTCGCGGTCCCCGTCGAGCATGAGCACGTGGGCATAGATACCGGAGAGCGCCTCATCGCCCAGGTTCACGGCCTCTCCGCGGACAATGACCACCGTCTGATTGTCGAGCGCGTAAGGAAAGGCGCTGGCGTTCACGCTCCGCACGGTCTGAAGAGCGTCGGGGAGCCGAGCCGCCGCCGCCGGGTGAAGCCAAGCGGTCACCGCCGGCCCGATCCCATCGAAGGGCGCGGGGGCGACCCCGGGAAAGAAGGTGATGGAGACCAGTACGCCCACGACGAGGCCCAACCAGGTGGGCCAGCCCCCGATGGGGCGAGGCACGACCACTCGGGTGGTGCGCGCCCGCGTCGGGGCGGTGGCGGAGGCGATGCGGGTATGGGTGTGGGTATTCTCGCTCGAGACGAGGTCGATGCGCGCGAGGCGGGAGTCATCCGGGTCCGGCCCGTCGATGAGATCGCCGTTCTTGTCGAGGTCTCCGAACATCGAGAACGGACCGGGCGCGGCGGTCGGCTCAAAGGAGGCCCCGGTCGCGCTGAAGGAGGCCCCGAAGGTCCCGGACGGAGGACCCGAGGGGTGGTCTGGGGCCGCAGGAGAGCCTTCACTGCCGCCGGGGAAAAAGTCCTTCTCGAGCTCGTCCAAAAACCCGACGTCCTGGCTCGGGTGCCCGCCCGGGTCCAGGAAGCTGGAGCTCTGGGGAGGAGAGGCGGGGAGGTCCGCCGACACGCCGGCGAGATCGGGCACCGCCGACAGGTCGTAGCTCGGGGCGGAGCCAGGCGCGGGCGCCGTCGCCTCCGCCATGAAGTCGTCGGCGCTCGGATGCTCGGGCGTGGCGTCCAGCTGGTCGAAGGGATCGCCGTGGGCCATCCCCAGCACCCCGTGGAGGTCGTCCAGACGGCCTTCGTCCGAAGGTTCGGTTCGATCCGGAAAGAGCGCTTCGCTCTCCTCCTGCACCGAGGGCAGAGGAATCTCCTCGGTGTGGGGGTTACGGAGCGGCGCGGCGGTCTCCTTCGCCAGCGCGATCATCATCGCGGGGTCCACGCGCCGCGTGCTCGTAACCGTCGGCTCGGGCGGCTCGGGCTCCCCGTCTTCGGGACGCGCGATGAAGGTGTGCGCACAACGACTGCAACGTACCTTGACGCCAGCGGCCCGCACCTTCTCGTCGTCGATACGGAACCGAGTCTCGCACTGTGGACAGCCCAGGATCATGGTGCGGGCACGGATCGCAGCATGGGGTTCGGACCGGGGCAAGGAGGTCCTAAACGCCCTGGTTGACACCAAGTTCGGGCCCGTGGGAACGATGAAAGTACTCCGCGACTGGATGACGCACCATGACCCCCGTAGTTAGGCCCGACGTTCCTCTCGACCCCACCGTCGGATCCCCGCCTCCGTCCGAGAGCGGAGGAGGCGAACCGCTGATGTCGTCTGAAATGCACGATAGACCCCCGCTTCCCCAGGAGCCCTCGGATTCGGCTAATTCGGCCGAAGGAGTGGGCACTCCGGTGAGCACCCAGCGGCTCGAGCCCGAGACTCCGCAGAAGGTCATCAAGCGGTACACGAACCGCAAGCTGTATGACACGGCGCGGAGTCGTTACGTGACCTTGGACGAGATCGCGAGAATGGTCCGAGCGGGCGAGGACGTGCGCATCATCGACAACGAGTCGAAGGAGGACCTGACCTCGGTCACGCTCACCCAGATCATCTACGAGCAGGAGAAGGCCAGCCGGCGCATGCCTCTGGAAATGCTGCGGGGCATGATCCAAACCAGCGGCGAGACCCTCAACGAACTCCAGAAGAGCGTAAACACCTCGATGACGGAGCTTCGGCAGAGCGCCCTCAGTTTGCGCGAAGCAGCATCGAAGCAGCTCATCGATCTCACCGAGTCGGCGCGCCGCTTTTTCTCGCGGGAGGAACGCCGGGCCGAGGAGTTCCGCCGTACGGTCTGGGCGCAGCTGGACGAGCTCGAGAACCGCATGACCGATCGCATCCATCAGGTTCGGGCCACGCGCGCGGCGCTCGACGCCCACGCTGAGCGCCAGGACGGACCGCGGGAGTCGATCGACGTCGACCAGCTGCTCGAGAACAACACCCATACCTTCGAGCACGTGGACGGTCTTCGTCGTCGTCTCGCCGCCCTCGCCATTCTCACGGATCGACTGGAAGCTTCGGCGCGCACCTCGAGCGGCACCGAGTTCGACGAGGACGACGCCTGAAGCCGAGCGCTCAGGCCGCCTTCGCGGCCTTCACCCAGATCTGCGCTTCGTCGAGATTCATGAAGTAGTGCATGGTCAGCCCGCCGCTCTTGAGGCGTAGGGTCAGCCGAGACTTCGGGATCTGTACGTAGCGCTGCCGAGCCACGACGACCGCGAGCCGCCCGACGCCGGCGCGACCGGCTTGGGGCACCCACTGCCGGAGGAAGTGCGCCTCGTCCTCATCCTGCAGGTTCAGGAGGCTGTGATCCGCGACCACCCGCGAAGCCTTGTGCTCACCGACCTGCGCAAGCCCCGTCTCGAGCCCCTTGCGAAAGACATCGTACTGGGCGGGTCGCTTCCACTGAATCGTGACCGCCTCAGCGCCCTCGTCCCAGTGGATCATGACGTGTTTGCTATCGAAGAAGCCCGACATTGCTCGTCGCATTCGGGATGTTGGGCTCGCCCTTGAGATGCCCGCGGTCCGGTCTGATGCACCTCGTCACGCAAAGAGGCAGTGGACGCGGCGTCCCTCCTCGCGACCGGACTAACGCTGGACGCCGATCCAAGTGGCGAGGTTGTCTGCGATCTCCACCGCGTAGTGCTTCTGGGGGTTGTGGGTGCCGTCGGGAAAGCGGAGGCGAGGCCCCTCGGGCAGACGTTGAGCCATGTGCTCGGCGATCTCGGCCTCGATCAGCGGATCGTCGAGCGACCACACCATCGCCGTGGGCACCCGAAGCCGCGCCACCGCAGCCGCCTGGTGGGCGAAATCGAAGTTGTCGATCAGCTTCATGGTCCGAAGCACGGTTTGACTATCCACGTCGTGACGAAAGCCGAAGCGTCGAAAACCGGCCTCGAGGAGCCAGCCGACAGGCCCTCCCAGCCCCGGAACTCCGGCCCACCGACCGAGCTCTACGCCCCAGCCAAACTCACGAAAGCCTCGGTGGCGGCGCGTCCCCATGGAGGCCACCAGCGCCAGGCGTCCGACCTCTTCAGGTCGGTGAGCCGCCACGTTGAGGGCGATGGTGCCTCCAAAGGAGTGCCCGAGGAGGGTGGGCGCCTCGAGGCGGAGGGCGGCGATGACCTCGCTGACGTAATGCCCGAGCGCGGCCACCGTCGAGGAGGCGCCCGGCGGGGGCTCGGGGGCTTGGCCGAAACCCGGGAGCTCTAGCCGCACCACGCGCAGGCCGCGCGCGGTGAGGGCGGGAGCCAGCCACCGAAAGTCCCGCGACGAGCCGGGCAAACCGTGCACGCAAACAACCGCGGGACCTGCCCCTTCGTCCGTCACGCTGGCCACCCCAGAGGGCACCTCCAGGCGAAGGGGACGGGGGTCGCTGGGCGTGTCCGGGCGCACGCCAGGAACATGGGAGCTCCGGAGGGTCGCCGCAACTTTCACGAGGGCCTGGCGGACCACCCCCACCCCCCTTCGAATGACTCGAATCGAAACGCCCGTTGCCGAACGCTCGCCGCGATGCTCCCGCTCGCCGTCTGCCTCGCCCTCGCGTCCGCGGGATCGTCTTCCTCCACCCGCGCCCTGACCGCGGCCGCGGAGGCGGTGGCCTCGACCCGCGATCGAGCGGCCGAGACCCAGCTCGTCGAGGCCGGCCGGCCCGGGTTGAGAGCGCTGGCCCGGAGTCTCGCGAGAGACGGGGATCCGGCCCGCAGGGAGCGACTGATCGCCGCCGTTCCCGCCTTCGCCGGGGCCCTGCCCCGCTCGACCACGCGCCTCCTTCGCCGCACCTTGCGCCGGCGAAGCCCGTCGGACCGGCTGGCTGCGCTCGGGGCCTTGGCCCGCGTCAAGCCGCGCCGCCTCTCGCAGCTGCTCATGACCCGCGTCGCGGATCCCGACCCTGAAGTCCGCACCCGCCTCGCCGCTCTGCTCGCGGTGCACGCGGACGCAAGGACCCATCAAGCGCTGAGACGACGACGCCGGGACCGCTCGCCCGAGGTCCGCGAAGTGGTGCTGCGCGTCCGCGCCCAACACCTCGGCGGCGACGCCCAGCGCGCGCTCCTTTCCCGAGGACTTCGAGATCGGGCCGAGATCGTCCGCTGGGCGGCCATCGAGCTGGCTGGAGTCACGCGGGATCCCGCGTATAGCGAAGCCTTGGCCATCCTGGCCCGCAGCGGGGCCCCCGAGGAGGCGCGAAGGGCGCTGACGGCCCTCACCCTGCTCCCCCGAGGCACGATCAGCGTCCTCAACGTCCTCGAAGACCGGCAAGCCCCCCTGTCATCTGCGGAGCTCGCCTTCGGGTGGCTGCGCGGCGCCCGAAGCCACGCTCTGGACCTCATTCTTCCCGCCCTCGAGGAGCTGCCCGAGGACCGTCGACGCCAGTTGATGCAGCCCATCCTGACGGATCCCACCGACGAGGAGCTGGCCGACCTGGTGTTCGCCCTCGACCATCCCAATCCCCGTCGGGCCCGGCAGGTGAGGGACTGGCTGACCGCGATCGGCATGCGGGCGGATACCGCGGTCGCGTCCGCCATGGCCGACGCTCGCCCGGGCCGGGCCGAGATCCTCCGACGTTATCTTCAGGGCCGCCCCGGCGGAGGCGTGAGTCCGGAGATGCTCGGTGCGGCCTACGAGGGGCCCGCCGAGCAGCGTGTGGCTGCGATCGCGGCGGTGGGGATCATCGGCGCCCCGCAGGTCCGAGAGAACCTCATGGGGCTCCTCGACGACCCCGAGTCCGCGGTTCGGGCCGCCGCCGCTCGGGCCGTGGCGGACCTCGAAGGCGCGGCCGCCCCCCTCGTGCGCCTGACCAGGGACCCGTCCCCCGAAGTACGGGCCTCTGCGGTTTCGGCCCTCGAGCGTCACTTCGACGAGGCAGCCTGGCGCGCTCGCCTCGGCGCTCTACGGGACCCCGAGGAGCCGGTACGCCTGGCCGCGATTCGATCTCTGACGGGCAGCTCGCATCCGGCCGCGTTGGCCGGGCTAGAAGATCGGATCCTGGAAGGCACCTCGGCCGAGCGGGAGGCCGCGGTGGTTGCCATCGCCGAGAGCCCGACCACCCTCGCGGCCGTCACCTTGGTCGAGCTCGTGGTCCATCCCAACCCGGAAGTTCGACGGGTGGCCCTCGCCTATATCGATGCTCTGTGACGATTGAACGCAGCTTATGCGTCAGTGTCCCTTTTTGAGTGCATCGACTGCAGGGGCGGGAAACTTTTCCTGGTCATTCTACCGTTGGACCGTAGATTGCTCCACCTCAGCCCCATGGTAGCCGCAGTCGCCTTCCCGCCCGCACCGCCACGGACCTTCAGGGTGTTCCACGGCGAGCGCCTCCTCGGATTCTTGGGCGAAGGCTCCGGGAGCTTCGAGTCTTCCGCGGGGGCTTCCGAGCCGGGGCCCCCCTCTTGCCGCTACCGCAGCGTGGCCCAGGACGCCGAGACCACGCTCCTCGAGCTCCTCCACGCGACCGACGACTTCCGGGTGGTCCTCGAGGTGCTGGAAAGAGCCGGCCTCACCCTCGAGGAGACCTCCGAGCTGGCCTTTCGGCCCAGCTCAATCATCTTTAGAACCATCGTCCCCTCCTCGATCGTGGAATCGTAGGAGCGGCTCTGGCGTCCTAACGACGACGGAGGCCATCGAGCACGAGGCGGACGCCCGTATCGAGGTATTCCGCAGCTGACACCGGAAGGCCGAGCGCGATCATCCCTTCCACGCCGTCCACGACGGCCTTGAGAATCGTGGCCGCCACGCGGGCGTCTACGGGCTCGACCAAACCTTCTTCGATGCCCTGCTCGATCAGGCTCGTAATCATATCGACGTAGGCCGTCTGCATCTCCAGGAGGCGCCGTCTGAGGCGCTCGTCGCGCAGCGACATCTCTCCCATCACGACAAAGAACCGGGGAGCGTCGGGAGCGGAGCTGAAGTATTGGAGATAGTGCTGGCCGATGCGAGCCAACTTGTCGGCGATGGGAGCCTCGCTCTCCACCACCGACCGGAGAAATCCCATGCTGCTCTCGAACTCGTCCTCGACGAGAGAATCGAAGACCTCCTGCTTGGACTTGAAGTGAAAGTAGACCCCGCCTTTCGAAAGTTCGGAGGCTCGGGCGATGTCGTCCATGCGGGTGGGGTGGAAGCCTTTGCTGATGAAGCAACGACGCGCTGCGGCCAAGATCTGCTCGCGTCGATCTTTCTCGGGGAGATGCCGAGTCATCTCTGGGGATAGTTGCGCAGCCGGGGGACGGGGGTCAACACGGCCCTCAGCTAGGGCTCGTACGGTCCCGCGGTATTAGTCGTCGTGGGTGGTGAGGGAGGCGAGGCTGGCCCGAGCACGCCGACGGCTAATACCGCGGGACCGTACGAGCCCTAGCTGAGGGCCGTGTTGACCCCCGTCCCCCGGCTGCGCAACTATCCCCAGAGATGACTCGGC
>JBCBRU010000078.1:0-21185 GCA_039819565.1 Myxococcota bacterium
CCACGAAGCAAGCGAGCTGGGCGAACTCTCGGTCGCTCGCGTCGGGAGCGAAAGCGCTGAGCTCGGCGCGTTCGGTGGCGGTGGGGGCACGTCCGAGGAAACGGTCGTAGAGGGCGTCCACGACGAGGGCTCTTCCGTCAGGGCTGCCGCTCACCAGCGGACCGAAGAGGACAGGGTCGCTCGTGAAGTCGGCTTCGACGCGGGCACCGCAGGCCGAGAGCGCGAGGCGATCGGTTGCGATAGGGGCGCTGACCGGCACCCCGCCGAGGGGCCGATCGATACGCAGAGAGTAGGGCTCGACCCCTCCGAGCACGATGCGGTGGGCTTCCTCGCAGCGATAGAGGCCGAGCTCGGCGCACACCGCCTCCCGCGGGAGCTCGAGGGCCTGCGCGAGATCCGAGGTGAGCTGGGTGCCCGTCTTGCGCTTGAGGGCGGGGGACGCCGAGCGCGTGACGACGGTGTCGTTGGGGTCGCTGGGCGCGGCCCCCATGTCCATGACCGGGGCGACCCCCGCGTCGGGGCTCTCCGACGGGGGCGGATTCGAGTCGGCCGCCTCGGTGCAGGCGGCCAGGGTCACCCCGAGGCAGAGAGCGAGGAGGGCGGAGCGGCGCTCACGGTACACGGTAGACCTCCGTGGTCACGAGGTCGGCGATCATGGCTTCGACCCGGTATTGGTGGGTGGTGCGGAATCGCCGCACCAGATCGGTAAAGGTGGCTTGCTCGGTGGGGACGGGATCACGACCGATGAAGTGCCGCCAGTAGTCGAGCACGATGGCCCGAGCGAAGGCTTCGCTGTTGGCGGCCACCTCGGCCCACTCCATGAGGTTCGCCACCGGTTCGCCGAGGAGCCATCCCGCCTCGGGGGTATTGGCCATGTCCGGCCCGTCCACGTGGGTGAAACGGGTGGGGCGATTCGCGAGGTAGGAGTAGGGGAGGGCTCCCGGCTGTTCGCCGCCAATACCCGAGTAGCGGCTGAAGGGGTACGTGAGCGGATCGAGGGTCGCGTGACACTGCGCGCACTCCGGGTCCTTGACCCCTTTGGCGTCGTAGTCGGCGGGCTCACCGGGCACGTCGTTGAGGCCCTCGAGCTTGGCGATGTCCATACCGAGATACGCGCGGTAGGCCTGCGCTGCGGTGGTACGGGGGAGTCCCGTAAACATGGTGTTCGACATCAGGAACCACCGCATCGTCATCATGCCCGCGCGTCGGTTGGTGTCGACGAGCTGAGCGACGTTGAAGCCGCGGGTGGTGACGTCCTGAAATGCGCCTCGCTCCACGCGGGTGTACTCGGTGGTGGCGCCATCCGTCCGATCGACCAGGTACTGGGCGAGGAGGAGCTCCCGCGCGTCTCGGTCGTCGGTCTGGGTGTAGACGAAGAGGCTATAGTCATCGAGGTAGTCGGCTAGGGGGATGTCGCCCGCGCCCTCCCCAGACTTGATGGAGGCGATCGGTTTGATCTTCGGGTGGGCGAGGCTCCACACCACGCCGTCCCGCCCTCTCCAGTGTTCGGTGTCCAGGCATCGCGCCAGGGTGTCGGCCAGGAAGATCTCGGGATCCGAAGCCGCGAAGTCGGCGCGCTCCGCCCGCGTGGGACTCCTCCCGCACACGTCCAGGGTCAGCTTTCGGAGGGTGTAGACCAGATCCGGAGCGCACGGATTGGGACTTGGCGCGTCCTCGGCCCCGGTGCAGTCTCCGCCGCCGGTGTCCGGGACGCTCTCGGGATCTCCGGGCCACGTGCCCGCGAGGATCTCGTCGAGATTGGCGCTTCCGTCCCCGTCCGCATCCGAAGCTTCGACCGCGCGGAGCGCCGGCTCGAGAGCTGCCGCAAAGGCGGTCGGCTCCAAGGGGCGGGTCAAATCGGGCGAAAGGGCCGCCGAGACCTCCGCACCATAGGGATTTCTCGCGGGGGGAGTGGTGTGGCACAGCGTGCACGGCGCGCCGCCGGCGCATACCGGCGCGTCCGGATAGACGGCGCAGAAGGCGCCGGGCCCCGTCGGGAGCGCCAGCGCCGAAGGGCTCCACGCGAGGGCAAGGAGCAGGGCGCCTCCGGACGCACTCGGTCTCCATGGAACATTCATGCTTCCTCCAACCTAGTCCAATCCGAGAAGTTGCGCCTGGGTCAGCGGGTGCGTTCGATCACTCGGTCATCATGACGCGCCGCCCAAGTTTTGACCGGTCGGCCGATAATTGTTGACCGGTCGGCCGAATCGTCGCCACCGTGAGGTCGTGAGCGAGCGGCGCTACGACCCTGAGGGCACGCGGAGGACGATCCTGACCGCAGCCCGGGAGGTGTTCGTCGACAAGGGCCTCGACGGAGCTTCGATGTCCGAGATCGCCCGCGCCGCGGGGGTGACCAAGAGCCTGATTCACCACCACTTCGGGGCCAAGGACGAGCTGTGGAACGCGGTCAAGCAGGAGAGCTTCGAGCAGTACTTTTCGTCGATGCTCGACATCGTCCGGTCCGGCGGGGAGGGCGCGAACCCTCTACGCGCCGCCATGGAGTTCACCTTTCGCTTCCACAAGGAGAACCCCGGGGCGACCCGGATGCTGAGCTGGATGCACCTCGAGGGCGACCCGATGAAGCATCCGCATCACGACCAGCTTTGCCGCGAGGGTCTGGCCCGCATCCGTCAGGCCCAGGCCGAGGGCCACTTTCGTAGCGACGTAGATGCCTCAACCATCCAAGCGGGGTTTCTCCTGCTCACGACAGGCTACTTCCAACACCAATGCTTCTTCGAGAACTGGGACTTGGGCCCGAACGAGCCCGACGGGGCCCGTCCCGACCGCTACCTCGAGCAAGCTCTGAAAATCTTCTTCGACGGCGTCCTGCCCCGCTGACTTCGAGACCACGGCAGCACCGAAAGGAAAGCTCATGCAACACACCGAAAGAACGAACCGGTCGGTCCCATACCTTTTCTCGAGAATAGACCGGTCGGCCAATCTAGCCTTCGCCTCCGGCGTCGCCCTGCTGGCGTTCGCGAGCGGATGCCGGGTTGTGGACGACCCCCAACCGGACGCGGAGAAGGCCGAGCCCCTTCCCGTCCGCGTGCTCTCCGTCCGCATGCAGGACGAGTTTCGCTACGAGGGTATCTACGCGGGGCTCGTGCGCAGTCAGCGGGCCAGCCCCCTCGGATTTCAACTCGGGGGGCGGGTCGACGAGGTGCTCGTCGAGGAGGGCGACCTGGTGAAGGCGGGGCAGCGCCTGGCCCTGCTCGACACTCGAAAGCTGAAGGCGGGGCGTCGGCAGGCGCGCGCGGCTCTCGCTCGGGCCCGCGCCCAAAGCGGGATCTCGGAGCTCACCGCCCGCCGCCTGGCCGAGCTCGCCAAGAAGGACTTCACGCCCGCTCAGCAAGCCGACGAGGCTCGCTTCGGCCGCGACGCAGCCCTCGCCGGGGTGGAAGAGCTCGTCGCCACGCTCGCTCAGATCGAAGTGGACCTCGAGCACTCGGTGCTGCGCGCCCCCTTTGCCGGTCGCGTGACGGACCGGATCGTGGATGAGGGCACGGTGGTGGGCGCAGGGGCGCCGGTCGTGCGCCTGCAGGGGGCGGCCGGCAAGGAAGCCTTCATCGGGGTTCCTCCGTCCGAGGCCGAGGCTCTGGAGCTAGGGGCGGCGCTGGAAGTGTCCGTCGGCGCACAGCGCTGGACCGGTCGCCTCGTCGGTGTCGTGGATGAGGTCGATCCCCGCACCCGCACGGTCGGGCTGGTGGTGGCGCTTCCCGAGGACGCGGATCCGACCACGGGAGCGGTGGCGAGGCTTCGTCTGACCCGAAGCCTCGCGGAGCGCGGGGCCTGGCTGCCCCTGGCCGCCCTCTCCGCCGGAGATCGGGGCGGATGGGCGGTGCTCTCCTTGGACTCCGACCTCCGCCTCAAGCGGGAGGCGGTCGAGGTCATCCACCAGAACGAGCGGCAGGCCTACGTGCGGGGCACCCTCTCCCACGGCGATCGCGTGGTGGCGGCCGGCCTTCACCGCGTCGTCCCCGGGCAGCTGGTGCAGGTGTCCGGAGAGGAGCCAGCCCCATGACCCGCTTTCTCGAGAATCCTCGCATCGTCGCGATCGCGGCCCTCTTGGTGGTGGTCGCGGGCATGGCCGCGATGGGCACCATCGTTCGCCAGGAAGATCCGACGATCACCAACGGGATCGCCCTCATCATCACCCCCTATCCAGGGGCGAGCGCGGAGCGCGTGGAGAGCTTGGTCACGGAGCGCATCGAAGAAGAGCTTCAGACCATCCGCGAGATCGAGGAGCTGCGTTCGACCTCTCGGGCCGGCATCTCCATCGTCACCGTGCTCCTCGACGAGACCTTGATCGGTGAGGCGGCCACCGCTCCCATCTTCTCGAAGGTGCGTGACGCGATCGGGGATGTGCAGGATCGCCTGCCGACCGGAGCGGGCCCCTCCATCATCGACGACGAGCGCTTCGGGGCCTACACCGTCATCTACGGCCTCCGCTGGGAAGGTGGGGATGCACTCCCGGCCGGGACCACTAGACCTCCATTGGCGGTGATGCGCCGGACCGCGGAGCGCCTCGAGGAGCTCCTGCGCGGCGTCAAGGGCTCGGACCACGCTCGCGTCTTCGGCGGCGGGGCGGAACGCATCCACGTCCTCGTCGACACCGCCGCCCTGGCCGCGGCCGGGCTTCGGCCCCAGGACGTGGCCCGGGCGCTCGCGGGGGCGGACGCCAAGGTCGCGGCCGGTGTCCTCCGGGGTCCGGGAGAGCGCATGGTGGTGGAGGTCAGCGGCGAGCTCGACGGGGCGGCCCGGGTACGCGCCGTGCCCCTCGGGACGAGCCCCGACGGACGAGTGCTGCGGGTGGCCGACATCGCCCAGGTGGAGCGAGGGCTCGAGGATCCGCCCCGGGAACGGGCTCGCGTGGACGGAGCTCCGGGCATCCTCGTAGGGGCTCAGCTCGCCGCCGGCCAGCGCTTCGATCTGTGGCGGGAGCGGGTCGAGGCCCGGGTGGCCCCGCTCCGAGCGGAACTGCCGGACGGTGTCTCTTTGGACCTCGTCTTCGATCAAACGCTCTACACGCAGGAGCGATTGTCGGGTCTGCTGACGAATCTCGTCACCGGCCTCGCTCTCGTGGTGACGGTGCTGTTCGTGACGTTGGGGGTGCGCGCGGCGTTCCTCGTCACCTTGGCCCTTCCCCTCGTCACTCTCGCTTCGCTCGCGGTGCTTCGCTTTTTGGGCGTGCCGATTCATCAGATGTCGGTCACCGGCCTCATCGTGGCGCTCGGCCTCCTCGTTGATAACGCCATCGTCGTGGTGGACGCGGTAGGCGCGCGCCGTCGAGAGGGGATGTCCGGCCCGGAGGCGGTGAAGGTCTCCTTGCACCATCTGGCCGTCCCCCTGTTCGCCTCGACCTTGACCACGGTCTTGGCCTTCATGCCCATCCTGCTCCTCCCCGGGCGCGTGGGCGAGTTCGTGGGGACCATTGGGCTCAGCGTCATCGTGGCCCTCCTGGCCTCCTATATCGCGGCCATGACCCTCGTCGCGGCCATGGCCGGGCGCTTCCTCTCCTCCTCGGAAGGGCGTTTCAGCGCCGGCTTCTCTTGGCCTCGGGGCGGGCGGTGGTTCGCGGAGAGCATCCGGCAGAGCCTGGCCCGTCCGCGGCTCTCCATCGTCGTGGCCGGCATCCTCCCGCTCCTCGGTTTCGTGGGGGCTCTCACCGTGCCTCAGCAGTTCTTCCCCCCGGCCGATCGTGACCAGCTCCATCTGGAGCTTCGTATGGCGCCCGCAAGTAGCTTTGCGGAGACGGAGCGGGCCGTGGATCGCGTAGAGGCGATCCTCCGCGCCCGCCCCGAGGTAAAGGAGGTGAGCTGGACCATCGGTCGGAGCGCTCCTCCCATCTATTACAACATGCGCCAGAGTCAGGACGGCAACCCCGCCTACGCCCAGGCCTTGATTCGGGTGGGCTCCGTGGACGACGTGTCCGCCATTTTCGACGAGGTGCAGCGCCAAGTGAACGCGGAGGTTCCGGATGCGCAGATCATCCTGCGGGAGCTGCTCCAGGGGCCGCCCGTGGATGCGCCGGTGGAGTATCGGATCCACGGCCCCGACCCGGAAATCCTACGTACCCTCGGAGAAGAGCTGCGGCTGCGTATGTCTCGGGTGCCGAGCATCATCCACTCTACCGCCTCGCTCACGAAGTCCACGCCCAAGCTGCGGGTCGAAGTCGACGAGGACGCCGCCTTGCTCGCGGGACTGCGCGGGACTTCGGTGGCGGGGCAGCTTCAGCTCGGCCTCGAAGGCGTGCCCGGGGGTTCCGTCGTGGAAGGTCCGGAAGAGGTTCCCGTCTGGGTGCGCGCTCGAGCTGAGGACCGAGGTGCGGCGGCCCTCCGGGGCTGGCCGCTCCTGGGTGGACCCTCGGGGCCCGACACGGTGGGGGTACCGCTGTCCGCGGTGGCCTCTTCCGCGCTGGTGCCCGTCATCGACGGACTCCCTCGGCAGGAGGGCGAACGGGTCAACGTGGTGCGCGGCTTCACGTCGTCCGGGGTGTTTCCCGAGTCGGCCTTCGCAGGCCTCAAGGCCGAGCTCGACGCGGATCCCGTGCCCCTCGGACCCGGCTACCGCATGGTGGTGGGGGGAGATGCGGCGGAGCGCGCCGATGCCCTCGCGGATCTCTTCGCCTCGGTGCCGGTCCTGATCCTCCTCATGGTGGCTTCGGTCGCTCTGAGCCTCAACAGCTTCCGTCTCGCCGCGGTGATCTTCGTGGTGGCCTTTCAGGCCATGGGTTTCGGGCTGCTCAGCCTCTCGGTGCTGCGGCTCCCCCTCGGCTTCAACGCCATGATCGGAGTCATCGGCTTGGTGGGTATCGCGATCAACGCCGGCATCGTCATCTTCTCGGCGCTGCGGGCCCATCCAGGGGCCGTAGCGGGGGATCCCGAGGCCATTCACGAGGTGGTCGTCCAGGAGACGAGTCGGCACATCATCTCTACGACCATCACCACCTTTGGGGGCTTTCTGCCTCTGCTTCTCTCGCCGGGTGGGTTCTGGCCCCCCTTCGCCTCCGTCATCGGCGGCGGGGTGCTGCTCGCGACCATCGGATCCTTTTACTTCGTCCCTGCCGCCTTCCTCCTTCTCACCAGGGGGCGTCCGGTAGCGGGGGCGCTCAGCGCACCCTCGGAAGACGAGGCGGCCGGGAGTCTCGCATGAATACTTTGGTTCTTCTCCTCGCGGTCTCCGCCCCCTCCGTCGAGATCGGCATCGAGGACGCGGCGCGTCGCGCGGTGGCGCGGGGGCCACGGGTCGAAGCGGCTCGTGCTCGGCTCCAGGCCGCGGAGTCGGAGGTTGGAGTCGCGCAGGCGGGGTTGCTTCCCCGGCTGGAGCTGGTGGCCCGCTACAGTCGTCTGAACCCCATCGACAATGATCCTCTCGTGAACTTGGGTTTCGACGTCGACGCGGCCAAGGCGGGGGCCGCTCAGATTCAGGATCCGGCGGCTAGAGACGTCCTGAGCGCTCAGCTCGATGGACTGGCCGGTCTGGCCGCTGCGCGCATCCAGGTCCCGAGCGATCAGCTCGCGTTTTCGGCCCGGCTCGCCTATCCGGTCTCGCAGCTCTTCTTCGAAATCCTTCCTGCCCTCTCGGCGCGCGAGGAAGGGGCCAAGGCGGCCTCCTTCGAGCTCGACGTGGCCCGAAACGTGGTGGCCCTCGAAGGGACCGAGGCCCTCCTCGGTCTGATTCGCGCCCGGCGCGCGCTCGAAGTCTCGACCCTCGCTCTCGAGCGCGCGGAGACCAATCTCGCCGCCGCCCAGGCGAGGGTCGAAGCCTCTCGAGGGACGCAGACGGACGTATTGCGCCTCGAGGCCCGGCGCGCGGAGGCGGAGCGTCTCCGAGCCACGCGGGCCGCCGATGCGCGTCGGGCTGAGGTAGCGACCCGCACCCTGCTGGGGGTGGCGTCGGACGCGACGCTCGAGCCGAGGCTGAGCGGGGTGCCGGTGCCCCCTTCGGCTCCGCCCTCGGAGCTGGTGGCTCGCGCCCTCAAGGACCGGGACGAGGCTCGGGCTCTGGGAAAACAGCGAAGCTCGGCGGGAGCGGCTGCCTCCGCCGCTCGGGGAGGCCTGCTCCCCCGCCTCTCGGCCGAAGCCTTCGTGGCCTACGAAAATCCGAGCCCCCTCTACGTCCCTCCCGGGGACCGATTTCGAGATCGATGGAGCCTCTCCGCGGTGCTCAGCTGGTCCCCGGACGGGGCTTTTCGAGCGAGCAAGTCGGCGGACGCGGCCGAGGCACGGGCCCGCGAAGTGGACGCGAGCCTCCGCGGTTTGGAGGACCTGATTCGGATCGAGGTGGAGGAGGCGGCGGCCCGGCTCGAAGCCGCGCTCGTGGGTCTGGCTTCGTCTCAGCGGGCCGAGACCGCGGCGGCGCGGGCGCGCGACAACGTCCGGGGCGGCTTCGAGGAGGGCGTGTTCGACGCCACCGATCTCATCGACGCTGAGCTCCAGCTCGAAGAAGCGCGATTGGGTGTGGTGGATGCTACGGTGGGAGCCTGGCTATGGCAGGTGAGATTGCGGCGTCGAATGGGCGTGCACCTGTGGGAGTCGTCCGCGCTCTAGTTCGCCTTCACCGTATCCGAGAGCCGGTGGAGGGCCTCGGTTGGGCGAGCGATCGCAGATCGCTCCGTCGATCCTCGGTCACCGGCGAGCGCTTCAGAATCTCAACGACCGGTCGGTCTCGGAACGCGGTATGCAGGACATCATGAATGGGCGCGTAGCTTCCAGGTGCCTGGCTTCGCTCGCGGCCGGGAGCCTGGTCGTGGTGTGGGCCGCGCCCGCCCGACCTTGCTCGGCGCCGGTCCCTTGCCCGATCTCCTCGGTCCTCGGCGGGGGGCCGGTGCCCGCGAACGTGCCCGCCATCCCGCTCCGCCTGGGGGCGGATCTCAGCTCCGGTCTCGACACCTTGCCGTCTCCGCCGCTGGAGCAAGCGCTCCAGGTCCAGCTCGTCGACGGCACCCCGGTGCCCTACGAAGTCGTCGAGGGCGATCCCACCCTGGTGACCTTCCCCTCGCTTCTTCCCGTGGGGGCGATCCTCGAGGTGCGGCTGTGGACGCCGGAGTGTCAGTCTCCCTCCCATGAGCCTTTGTCGGTGCTGTTCTCGGTGGGACCCGAGGCCGAACTCCCCGACCGCCTCGGCACCCTCACGGTGGGGGAGGAGAGGTCGGCCACGGTGATCACGCCGGTGGCCTGCGGGCTCTGCGGCGACACTGTGCAGGCCTCGACGCGGCCGGTGAGCATCGACTTTTCACCCGAAGCCCGAGCCTGGCTCGGCGTGTTCCAGTTCGACGTCGAGGTGAACGGGACCTGGACGCGGGACAGCGGGTTCACGCACCTGGCCGTGAGTCAATGCTCGGACCGGACGGACAACGGCTGCGATGCGCAGGGGGGGCCCGGCCACGCGAGCGTCGAGCAGGTGCGGTTTCGAGCGCGGATCCCGGGGGCGACGTCCGTGTTGACCGAAAGGACGGAGGTGTCTACCGCCTGCCCTCCCGAAGAGCCCTCCGAACCGGGCGGCTCCGAACAGGGATGCCGCGGCGCTGGGCGGGGCGACCTCTGGGGGGCCCTGCTCGTCGCCATCGCGGTGGGGCTCAGCCGCCGCCTCCGACGCCGCCCTCAGGGGGGCGGGGTGCCCCCGGCCAGCACCATCTGAAACTTCGCGGCGTCGATGTTTCCGCCGCATAAGATGACCCCCACTTTCTTGCCCGCCATCCTCTCTCTCTCCCGCAGGAGGGCGGCGACGGGAGCTGCACCGGCCCCTTCGGCGACGTTGTGGGTATCCGAACCGCCATGCCGTCGGCGAAGGTTCGAGCGGTGGGGGTTTCGACCGGCTGTACACCGTATGCAGGTCAGGCTGCGCGGTGAAGAGCTCGAGGGCATAGGTCGCGACCCCCACGACGAGGGCGTCGTGAAACGGGGGCACCCTCCGCGCCCGACCGCCGGTGGAGCAGCGGCCAAGAGTGCTGCGGAGTGGGGGGGACCTGCCGGTGAACGAGCGTCGCGGCTCGATCGAGGTCGTCTCTCGGGGTGCGTGGAGCCATCGTGTGCTCGTGGGTCAGGACCAGGCGGCCTCGAGACGTTCCTTGAGCTTACCGCGGTTGGCGTCGAGGTCGACCGGCTCCTTCACCGGGTAGAAGCGCCCCCGCGCGCCTTCTCGCGGAACCCGGAGAAGGCCCAGGGCAAACACGGGACGCCCGTCGGGGTCGAGTGAAGCGCTCGCCTCGCAGGTGATGGTCTCGAGCTGGAGGGCCGGTCGTCCGTCGACCTTCTTTTCGACGAGATATCGGTCGAGAGGCACGTCTCGCTCGACCGCTTCGGCGCTGAAGATCATATTGTTGGTCGAGAAGTCGGGCAGCTTCTCTTGCGGAAAGTCAGCGGGGAATCGAAAGCCCTCCACGACCTGCACCCGTCCGCTCTCGAGGAGGGCCGGCGCGCCTCCCTTGTCCCATTTCCCCGAGGCGGTGCGCTGCTTTTGGGTGACCTCGGCGGTCATGGTCTTTTCGGACAGGACGTGCCGACCGATGACCCAGGGATCGACCGTGGCTCCGAGGTTGTCGACGTTGGAGAAGAGGAGATACTTCACGCCTCGACCCCGCAGCGTCTCGAGAACCCCCGAACGGCGGATGCAAGCAAAGAAGTCTCCGTGTCCCGGCGCGTGGTAAGAGGGCTTGCCGTCGTCTCCGATGAACAAGCTGCCGTCCGGGTTCATGCGGATGGAGATCGACTGTTCGAACTCCAGCACCTGAGCTTCCTCCAGGCCGAAGCGCCCGCAGCTCTGAACATGCTCGCGGGTGGCCCCCTGGGTGGCGAAGGAGTTCATGAGCACGAAGGGGACGGGGGCCCCGAAGCGCTCGGCGGCTCGTCGGGTGTCCTCCGCCTTGAGGGCGATGAAAGACTTTCCGTCGAAGACTTCGACCACCCCTTTGACCACCCCCCCGAAACGGGTGGCCATGCCGCCGTTGAGCACGACCGACGCCACCTCGCCCGCGCGGAGCGCCGCCTCGCCGGCGGCTCGGGCGGCCTCGTCCTCCGCGTCGTACACCGCCACCTCGGGGGCGGGCTCGATGGGGCCCTGTACGGTGTGGCTGCCGGCGGTGAGGCGGCCGGAGAGAATCGCGTCTCGGTCCGCGCGAAACCGGGCCTCATCGAAGGCGAACCGTGCGAGCAGGTCTCGGTCGATGCGGTCGTCGTCCAGAGGGTGGCGGCTCATGCTGGCTTTCTCCGGTCATCGGTTCGATCGGTCAACGTCTCCCGGGCCTCTTCTTCCAGCTTTGTCAGCATTCGGTCCGCAATGCGGTCGACCCGTATTCGGGTGGCCTCCATGAGCTTGCGGAGTTGATGTCCGTAGTCTCCGCGAATGCCCACCCGGGCGAGGGGGCTGAGGTCCTGGGCGATCTCCACCAGCAGCTCGGGCTCCATCGAGTCGTCGAAGGCCACGATCAGGCGGTACAGGTCGCGAGCCCTCCGCAGCTCGTCGTGGGCCACCATGAGAAATCTGAGCTCGCCGCCGCAGCCGCCGAGCCGATCCGCCAGGGTGCGGAGGTCGGCGGGACCGAAGGGGGCGTCGAGCTCTCCGAAGACTCGCAGGGCCAGCCAGAGCAGATGAATTTCGCGGAGTCCCCCCGGCCCACGCTTTACGTCCAAACCCAAGGGCTCGACGCTTCGGCGGTCCTCGAGCTCGTGCAGGATGTCCTTCAGGAAGGGTTGGCGGTGCGTGACCGCGACCAAGCTTCGGACCTCGTCGTGAAATCTTCGAGCGAGGAGGGGGTCCCCCAAGAAGAAGCGCCCTTCGAGGACCTCGGCCTCGTCGATGAAGATCTCGTCGTGGCGGTTGGATAGGTAGCGCTTCAGCTCTGCGAAGCTCACGCTGTAGGTGCTGAAGATGTCCGCGAAGCGGTTGTGGGGCTGAAGTCCGGAGCGCGCCATGGTGGCCGAGACCCGCTGCAGCACCTTTCCGAAGAACTTCTTGAGACCCGGGTCGTCGTCCGCGACCACCGCGAAGTAATCGAAGTCGCTCCCGAAGGCTTCGCCGCGGCCGTAGCCCCCGGTGGCGAAGACGGCTACCCGCGAGCCGGGCCGATAGTGTTGGAACATGGCCGAGCGCTGACGCACGTCCCGGAAGTAGGCTTTGAAGAGCTCGCGCACGAACTGATCGACGGCGGCCACGTGCTCTTGGTCTTGGCTGGACGGGGCGGCCTTCAGCACGCCCTGGATCGCGGCCCGCAGGGTGGCCACGTCGTTGGCGTCGGCCAGCAATTTGACCTGCTCGGTGGGGCGATGCTCCCGGGCTGCTCGCTGGATGATCTCGGTGGTGAGATCCCGGAGTCGCCGCCCGTCTCCGAGCCGCTGGACGAACTCCCCGGTGCGGGCGAGAACGCGCTGCGCCACGCGCCCCACCGCGTTCGAGCGGTGATGGACGAGGACCAGCATGGACCGCAGGGCCCGCGTGACCCGCGCCCCTCGGGGCGTCGGATCGGCGTCTTCGATGAGATCCGCGAGCTTGGCCAGGTGACGGGAAGGGAAGGCGTTCGCGAGCCGATAGAGCGCCTCGGACTTCGTCTCCGTGTCGAGGCGCTGGGTGAAGGACTCGAGCGCGCCCGGGTCCTTCTCGAGATGCTCGACCATCCGGTTCCAGAACAAGCGGGCGTTGGGGCCGACCCGTCCCGCGCGCACCGGATCGAGGTCTCGGTCCTTGTCCGCGAGGAAGACGAGGAAATCGACGAGAGACGGGGCGTCCTCGCTCATCATGGCCACGTAGCGGGTGGCGAGGGTGCGCCGGCTCTCGCGATCGAGGCTCGCGAGGTCCGCCACGAAGCGGTGGCCGGTCTCCTGCTGGCGGCTGATGAGCTCCACCACCTCGTCCCAAAAGACGCTGCCCTTGTGGCTCTCGAGGGCTTCGAGAAGGTTTTCCGCGAGGTTCTCGGTGGCGCCGGGCTCCACCTGCTTTCCGCGCTCCACCATGCGGCGAAAGGTCGAGACCCGGTTCAGGTGCCGGGAGATTTCGGTGCTCAGGGTGGCCACGCCGGAGAGGGCGCGGGTGCGCAGCTCGGTGTAGAAACCGATGAGGCGGTTGGCGGAGGTCCTCCGGGCCGAGTCGCCGAGACCGAGGAGCAAGGCGACGTGCGCGCTGGCCTTTTGGGCGGCGGGATCCTGCAGCTGGAGCTCGTCTCCGGCGAAGACGTAGAGGTGCATCAGCGCCCGCATCACCTCCACCTGCACGGCGGCGTCGGCGAGGCTGAGGAAGACCTCCCGGCGCTCCGGATCTTTTTCCGCCACCGCCTCCAAAGCCATGGGGGGCAGGGGCTCGACCACCCCGTGGACGACCCGCATCGCGCCCGTGGCTAACTTGGTGGGTACGTAGACTTCCCGCTTGGGGGCCAGCACCCCGGGGACGGTGGAGGGGACGAGAAAGTATCGAAGCTCCGCCATCACGGAGCGCAGAAAGCCCTCGTGGACGATCGGCTCGCCCTGGCCCGCGTAGTAGCTGCTGATCACCTCCTCTTGGAGGCGCTTGTGGAGCGCTCGGCTTCCGCACAGATACTGGGCGCCGAGGAGCTGCATGACCGAGACGACGCTGCGCGTGGGGCGGGCCTTCAGCTCCGCGTATTCGTCGACGAGCGCGCAGACCCTCGGCGTGGGCAGCTCTTCGGTGAGAAAAAGCTGAATCTTCGAGGCATAGCGAACGAAGGTCTTGGTGACGAGCCCAAACCCCCGGGACAGGGCCTGCTGGGCCTCGACGTTGGCCACGACGAAGGCGAGGTCCACGTCTTCGTGGTCGGTGAGCGCCCCGGTGTTGAGGGCCACATAGTCCGCGGGGTCCAGGTCCGGACAGGCCACCCGCACCGAGAGCTCGAGGAGGGCAGAGACCCAGGCGCGCCGGGTCCGCTCCGCGTTGCGGTAGGTGCGCCAGCAGGTGCGGACGCGGTGCCCGTGGGCGAGCTCGAAGCTCTCCCGCAAGAGCTCCTGCGACATCTCGGCCTGGGTACGGAGATGGTGGTGCGCGAAGTAGGCGCCGAGGAGCACGCTCCGCTTCTCCCGGTGCACGCGCGCGAACTTGTCGATCGCCTCCAGCGCCACCCGCGGATCCTCGGGGGTGGCGTCGAGAGGAGCCAGGCCCCCGCTCCACTCGTTCGCTTCCTCGAGCACGCTGCGATGCTTTCGGCTCGCGAGGAGCTGACGGCGGGTGTGATTGGCGAAGCGGGCGATAGGGCGCCCGAGCCTTCCGAAGGCCGGGTCGCTGGTCAGGGCTCGAAGCTCGGGTGAGGTCATGTAGCGATCCGGATGGCGGAGAGGTGTCGCCCGGTGCGCCCTTCGTCGCGGCGATGCGAGAAGAAGAGCTCGGGCTCCGAATAGGTGCAGCGTTCGAGCACGCAAATTTGATCGTCCGGGATGCCGGCATCGAGAGCGTGGGTGCGAACGAGCTCGGGGAGGTCCAGAAGGGGGCGACCCTTTGGCCCCGGACGGACCTTAGGGGCACGGCCCCCGAGGCTCGCGCGCGCCGCCTCGACCACTTCCTCTCCGACCTCGAAGGCGGAGGGGCCGATCGCGGGGCCCACCACGACCCGCATCCAGTGGGGCTGAAGACCAGCTTGGCCGAGGGTGGCGACGGTTCTTTTGACGATGCCCGCCACCGCGCCTCGCCATCCCGCGTGGACGGCGGCGACGGCCGCGGGCCAAGAGCTGGGCGGGGCTTCATAGGCCGCGATCAACACCGGAGCGCAGTCCGCCGTCCGCACCGCCACCGCGAGCTCGGGGTGGGCCGTCCACAGGGCGTCGGCCTCGACCTGGTGGAGGCGGCCGATATCGGACGGGGAGGCCGCCCGCTCGACGCGGTGGCCGTGCACCTGGTGGACCTCCGCCACCTTCGAGCCGAGCTCGGCTTCGTGGAGGAAGCGGGCCCGATTCTCGTGCACCGCCTCCGCATCGTCGTCCACGTTGAACGCAAGGTTGAGCGTATCCCAGGGGGACGACGACACCCCGCCTCCTCGAGTGGAGAAGGCATGGCGCACCCCGGGAAGGGGGAGGGGAGCGCGGAGAAACACCGTTGCACCTTAGCTCAGCTCGCGGCGGAGGGCACCGGAGGCCCGCGTGAGGACGCCCGGAGCGGCATGCGGGCTTGACGACCTCGGATACCGCGAACACCCTGCGCGGCGCCGGTCATGTACCGAATCCATCGCAGCGTCGACGTCAGCTTCGCCCACCACGTGCGGGGCCACTCGGGGGCGTGCATCAACGTCCACGGCCACACCTGGAAGCTCGAGGTCGGTCTCGCGGCTGAGACCTTGGACCGCGAGGGCTTCATCGTCGACTTCGCAGTCCTGAAGCGCGAAGTGCTCACCCCCTGCCACCAGCTGCTGGATCACGCGCTCGCCGTAGGGGTCGAGACCTTCGGGGAAAACGAAGCCGCCCTCGCGGCGCTCGGCGAGGGCTTGCTCGGAAGCCGGGTGGCCGTGCACGGCCAGGCCAAGGCAGAGCCGCGCCTCGACCTCGAACTCAATGGGGCGCGCGCCCACTACCCGGGGGGCATGAAGGTGGTCGTGTTTCCCTTCAGTCCCACCTCGGAGCGGCTGGCCGCGTGGCTGTACGGTCTCGCCGAAGCCCGGCTTGCCGATGAGCGGGTCCGGGTCGACTTCGCCCGCATCTACGAGACGCTCCATCCCGTCGAGTCGGTGGCGGAGTATCGACGAGGCTCATGACCAAATCGGGCTGGGCCGCCTCTCTCGGGCCGGGACTGCTCTTCGCGGCCACCGCGGTGGGGGTGTCGCACCTCGTCCAGGCCACTCGAGCGGGGGCTGAGGCGGGACTTGGCCTCGTGGGATGGATCCTGCTTGCGCTCATCGTGAAATATCCCGCGTTTCGGTTTGGGGCGCATCGCCCCGCGGTCACCGGGACCTCGCTTCTCCAGGGCTACCGAGAGCTCGGGCGTTGGGCCCTGGTGCTCTACGCGGGGGTCACCTTGGCCACCATGTTTACGGTGCAGGCCGCCGTCACCCTGGTGACGGCAGGCCTCGTGTTGGCGGCCTTCGATGTCCGCGCGTCGCCCGGCCTGGTGGGCACCTTCGTCCTCGTCGCGGCCACCCTGGTCCTTGTGGCCGGCAAGTATCAGGGGCTGAGAAGGATCACGGGAGTCTTGGTGGCGGCCTTGAGCCTGACCACGCTGATCGTCGCGGCCGCGGTGCTCCCTAAGGTAGATCTGTCCACGCTGGGCCCCGGAGTGCCCTCGCCGGTCCCCCTCGCCTTCCTCGTGGCCTTGGTGGGATGGATGCCCTCCGGACCCGATGTGTCGGTCTGGCACTCGCTGTGGGTGCTGGAGGCCGGTCGGAGTTCGGGAGCGGCCCTGGAGCCTCGTCAGGTCCTGCGCGACTTCGACGTGGGATACGCGGGCACCGCCCTCCTCGCCCTATCCTTCGTAGTGCTCGGGGCCGGTCTCCTCTACGGTCGTCCGCCGCTCCCCGGCTCCGCGGGAGGTTTCTCCCGAGGTCTCATCTCGGTGTACGCCGACGTGATGGGCGCCGGGTTCCGACCCGTGATCGCCCTGTGTGCGGTCGCGGCCATGGCGTCCACCACGCTTGCGGTTCTGGACGGTTTTCCTCGCGCCCTCTCTCGGCTCTGGCTTCGCTTTGGGAGCGACGAAAACGAGCTCGAGGAGACCACCGGTCGGGCCGAACGCGCCTATTGGTTCGCGCTCACTGCCCTCGTCGTAGGAAGCGCGATCATCCTGAACCTCTTCTTCAGCTCCCTCCGCGGGCTCGTGGACCTCGCCACCACGCTCTCCTTCCTGACCGCCCCGGTGCTCTGTTTCCTGAACCACCGCGCCGTGTTCTCGCCGAGCCTCCCTCCCGAAAAGCAGCCGTCGTCCGGGCTACGCTGGGCCAGCCTCGCTTCCGTCGCGCTACAGATCATGTTCGCGCTGGTGTTCCTGGTCGTGAGCCGCGGCACCTCATGATGGGAGCTTCCCAGCCGATGCTTCTCACGTGGACGCGCCCAGCCTCGCGGACATCGGACCGAACGAAGGAGAGCTCGACTACCTTCGGGGTTTGCTCGCCGCGCTCGATGCCGCGGCGGCCCGCATCGAGTTTTGTCCGGAGGGGACCATCCGCTCCGCCAATTCCGGATTTCTCGAGGTCATGGGCTACCGGATGGAGGACATCCGAGGGCGGCACCACTCGATCTTCGTAGACCCCACGGAGGCCGCGTCCGACGAATACCAGCGCTTTTGGAGCGAGCTCCGCGCCGGCCGTCGTACGTCGGCCAAAATCACGCGGATCCGCTCCGACGGACAGCGGGTCCTCCTTCAGGCCGTCTATCAGCCCATCCGCGACGCCGCCGGAGACGTCCTGGGAGTCGTAAAGATCGCGCAAGACATCACCGAGCAAGAGCAGCGCGCGCGCCGGGAGGCCGCGCAAATCGAGGCCATCTCGAGTTCGCACGCGGTCATCGAGTTCTCGCCGGACGGCATCGTGCTCAGTGCCAATGAGTCCTTCGTGCACATGTTCGGCTACACGCCCGGCGAGGTGGTGGGGCGCCACCATCGGATCTTCATGGAGCCTGAAGATGCAAGCAGGCCGGCCTACACCACCTTCTGGCGAGAGCTCGGGGAGGGGATTGCGAAGGGCGGAGAGTTTCGCCGCCTCGCCAAGGGGGAGCGGGTGGTGTGGCTTCATGCCCAGTACTCCCCCGTCTTTGGTCCCGACGGGCGGGTGGAGTCGGTGACCAAGATCGCCACCGACATCACGGACACGGTGGAGCTTCGACGCAGGGCCGAGGTGCTGTCTCTCGTCGCCAATGAGACCTCCAACTCCGTCGTCATCGCTGACGCCATGGGTCGTATCGAGTACGTCAATCCAGGCTTCACCGGACTCACCGGATACACCTTCGAGGAGGTCAAGGGGAGGAAGCCTGGTGACGTGCTCCAAGGGCCGCACACGAACTCCGAGACGGTCGCTCACATTCGAGAGAGGCTGAGGCAGGGCGAGCGTTTCTACGAGGAGATCCTCAACTACTCGAAGTCCGGGGTGAGCTACTGGATCAGCCTCGCCATCAACCCGGTCAAAGACGCCTCGGGCCAGGTGGAGCGCTTCGTGTCCATTCAGGCCGAGATCACGGACACCAAGCGAGAGGCGCTCCGCCGCATCGCCCAGCTCGAGGCCATCGGAGCCGAGGCGGCCCTCGTGACCTGGAAGCACTGGGACGCCTCGCCCACGTGCAGCCCCTTCCTCACCGCTTTCCGTGGAGCCCGCACCGATGTGCGCATCTTCGAGCTCCTCGAAGGGGGAGAGCGCGCAGCGCTCGAGCGAGGCGAGAAGGTGCAGAAGACGGTGCAGTGGCCCTGCGACGGCGAGATCTCGCTCTGGCTCGACGTGCTCATCGCCACCTCCGAAAACGAGGAGGGCCGGCTCTCCGAGATCGTGCTCTTCGGCAGCGACGCTTCCGCCCGGGTCCAGTCGGTCCGCCGCACTCAGTCTTCGCTGGAAGAGGTCATGCGCTCCAGCGAGGAGATCTCGGATGCCCTCGCCGTCATCGATGACATCGCATCGCAAACCAACTTGCTCGCTCTGAACGCCACCATCGAGGCGGCACGAGCGGGCGAAGCGGGCAAGGGCTTTGGGGTCGTGGCCCACGAAGTGAAGGACCTCGCCTCACGATCCTCCGCCTCGGCTCGCCGCATCGGCGAGTGCCTCGAGCAGAACGAGGCGACGGTGGGGCGCCTCGACGAGGCCCTCTCCGGTCTGTCATAGACGCGTCGCCGGGTACGGGCCAGGCGACATTCTCGGGCTCGGGCATCGCGTCGTAAACATTTTTGATTCCGGAGAGGTCGTATCTATCGAGATAGGCGAGGATGTGGTCTTGCCACTCGACCGGGTGGGTGTACTCGACGGTATGGCGAAGCTCGCGACCGTAGAGAATGTGCACGGTGGCGACAACTGCCGGCGCTAGTGCTAGTCAGGGCTTGGAGACGGCGTCGAGGACCTTGGCGTCGACCCACATGAGGTCGTTGCCCCGGGTAAAGAAGAAGTACTTACCGTCTGGGGTCACGATCGGGCAGTACTCGTTGGCCTCGCTGTTGATGACCTTACCCAGGTGGAGGTCCTTTCCCCACGTCCCGTCCGGCTGAGCGCGGCTGATGTATAGATCTCCCCGGCCGAGACCGTCCGGGCGCCCGCTCGAGTTGTGTACCATGAGGGTCTCCTTCGCGTTCACGAAGATGTCTCCCTCGGAATACTTACTGTTGATGTTTGGGCCGAGGTTGACGGGCGGCGCGAAGCGCCCGTCGTGGTATTGCGCTCGATAGCTGTCGAACTCGCCCAGGCTATCCTTGCCGCGGGTGGAGAAGTACAGACTCCCGTCGCCCACCAGCATGGGATAGAGCTCGTGGTCCGGACCGTTGATATGAGGACCGAGGGGCACGGGGGTGAGGAGCCCCTGCTTGCTCACGTCCGAGTACCAGATGTTGTGGCGCTCCAGGGAGTATCCGGGGAGCGGGCGATTCGAGATGAAGTACAGGCGCTTCCCTCCGGGCGCGAACATCATGTCGACGTCGTCGTGGCCTGGGTAGGTTCGGGAGGGGCCCGCGAGCTTGGGGCGCGACCACACCCCGTCCGCGTTCTGGGCGCTGAAGTACATCTTGAACACGCCGTCGACGACGCGGCTGAACATGAAGATGCGACCGTCCGGCGAGAACACCGAGTTGAGCTCCCGCTCGCCTTCGAGGGAGATGAGGCCGGCGGCGAAGACCTCAGGGGTGGTGCCAGGGGGTTTCTGCCCCAGGTAGGGGCCCTTCAGCGTCGGCCACTCCGGCGCGGGGGCCGCAGCTGCCGAGAGGGCCAGGACGCAAGAGACGAACATCACCCCCCATCAAGACCACGATTTCAGCCGCCCTACCACGTCCATCGGGCCACGCCGACGGACACGCGGCCGCCTGCTTGTCCGAAGGGTCCCCCGACCCAGAGGTCGCGGTCCCGGACCACCATCGAGGTGCCCAGATCGCTGAGCCCCTCCGCCAGGGGCATCCATGTCGTGCCGTTCCACCAGGCGATATGGTTGAGCTGGCTGTCGAATCCGAAGGCCCCGGTGGCGAAGAGGGTTCCGCCCAGGGCCTCGATGGAGGTGACGCTCGCGGGGAGCTCGAAGACGCTGAAGCCCTCGCCCAGGGGGTGCCACTGACTTCCATCCCATCGCGCGATGGAGAGGGCGGGGACGCCCCCCACGGAGGGAAAGGTCCCCGCGAGATAGATGTCGGTCCCGCTCACGGCAAGGTCGGTCCCGCGGCCCTCTAGGCCGCCGACGTCCCCCAAGCCTCCCATCTCTTCCCATCGAGCCCCGTCGAAGGCAGCAATCCCCCGGGCCGGACGCCCGTCTCCGGTGGTGCGAAAAGCACCCGTGGCCCACACCTGACCGGCGGAGTCCTCGACCAGGTCGTTGACGGAGGTGAACTCGCGGCCTTGGAGCCCTGAGCCGACCGCGTGCCAGACCGTTCCGTCGAAGCGCGCGACGTTGTTCGCGGCCACGCCGCCCACCCGATCGAAGCTGCCCCCGACGTACACGTCTCCGGAGCTGTGAAAGAGGATCGTCGAGACCTCACCGTTCAGGGGCTCGCCGAGGGGCTGCCAGGCGTCATCCTGCAGCCGAGCGAGGCCGACGGTGCCCACCTCCCCCGCCAGCTCGAACTGCCCTGCGATCCACGGCTGCTGGCTCTGCGGCTCGATGACCACCCGGGCCACGAAGCCCCCGAGGCTCTCCCCGACCGGAGCCCAGGCTCCGTTCTCGAAGCGGGCCACGTCGCTGACCTCGGCGCTGCCGGCCTGGGAGAAGTCTCCGCCGATGTAGACCCGTCCGCTCTCGTCGATCGCGACGGCGTCGACGAACCCGGACACGCCCTGAAAGGACTGCCCCTCGCCCGCCAGAGGGCTGAAGCCCTGGGCGTCGAAACGCACCACGCCCTGACTGGTGGTCTCTCCGCCTCGGAGGAACATCCCTCCAATGAGCAATCCGTCCTGCTCGAGGGGAAAGAGAGCGTAGACCCCGAGGACCCCCGGTGCGAAGACCCCGACGCCGCCGCTCACGCCGCCCCCGAGGTCCGTCCAGGCCCGACCATCCCAGCGGGCGAGGTGACTGACCGGAACCGAGTTGCCGTAGCGGTCGACGGTGAAGAAGTGCCCGCCCACGAGGAGACGGCCGCTCGTGTCTCGAGCGAGGGCA
>JBCBRU010000079.1:0-21154 GCA_039819565.1 Myxococcota bacterium
AGGCGGCGTGTTTGTGGTGGCCGGAGTAGGCAATCGAGAGGCCGATCTCATGGAGCGCCGATGCCCAGTGGATAAACTTTCGGGAGCGCTCGTCCCGCATCTTCCAAGGCTTCTGGAGCCGACCGAGATCATGGGCGCCGGGTGGAAGACACGTGCCTCGATCTGTACGAGCAGCTCCAGAAGCCTTGGAAGATGCGGGACGAGCGCTCCCGAAAGTTTATCCACTGGGCATCGGCGCTCCATGAGATCGGCCTCTCGATTGCCTACTCCGGCCACCACAAACACGCCGCCTACGTGGTCCGCAATGCAGAGATGCCCGGCTTCTCGCGCGAGCAACAGACGATGCTCGCGGCCATCCTCGAAAACCAGCGCCGCCGCCTCCGACCCAAGCGCTTCGAGCGGCTGGCTCCGGATCGCCAGGAGCTCGCGCTTCAGCTCTCCGTCATCGTGCGGCTTTCGATCCTCCTCAACCGGGAGCGCACGGACGAGGCCCAACCTTCGGTCGAGGTCACCCGAGCCTCCCGACGCCGCCTCGACCTTCGTTTTCCCGAAGGGTGGCTAGACGGCCGCCCCATGACCCGGGCCGACCTCGAAGAAGAGGCCAGCTATCTCGACAAGATCGATATCGAACTCGCCTTTGAGTAGCTCTCGTCCGTGGTCTAGGTGGTCAAGCTATCCTTCAGGGCCTGCCGACGACGTAGGCTCTCGGCAGACCACACCTCATCCGCGCGGTAATACTCCTCGAAGACGGGCACGCCATCGTCGAGGATGACCCACGGTAGTTTGGTGCTGGTGAAGATATGAATGTCGGGAGGCACCGCGCTCGGAGTGTCCAACGCCCCAACCCTCACGAAATACACCAGGTCCCGGATTCTCCCGAGCGCGTATTGGCTCCACACGGCGACGCGGCAGCGCGGGCAGCGGGCGATGAGCTGACCGTCGCCGCTCGCGGTGGGAGTGTCGACGACCTCCACCTCCCCCTTTAAGCACTCCACGCGGTCCCGCTCGATGAGTGCGTTCAGGGCGAATCCCGTGCCCGTCTCCCGCTGGCACCACGTGCAATGGCAGCAGTGGACCATCATCGGCGGGCCCCGCATGACGAAGCGTACGTAGCCGCACGCGCATCCACCGTGAAGGCTCTCGTCTTTCATACGCCTACTGTCCGCGATCGACGCCTCGGAAGCGAGATGTGCTCTCTTGAACCATCCGAACACCCGGCCTCCGGGCGTCATTTACCTCTCGGGCGCGCGTGCCTAGCTTCTCGCTCGTGAAGAACCAGCTGAAGACCTTGGCTCTCCTCGGAGGGCTCACCGCCCTCTTCGTGGGAATCGGGGGAGCGATCGGGCCTACGTACCTCTACGGCGCGCTCTTCTTCGCGCTGCTCATGAACGTCGGGGCCTACTTCTATTCCGACCAGATCGTGCTCCGCATGAACGGAGCCCGGATCGTAGATCGAAGCTCCGCCCCCGACCTCTACGGGATGGTAGAAGAGCTCGCGACGAAGGCTGAGTTGCCCACGCCGAAGGTCGCGATCATCGAAGATCCGGCCCCGAACGCCTTCGCTACCGGACGCAACCCTGAAAAAGGTGTGGTCGCGGTCACGACCGGCATTCTCCGCATCCTCGATCGCCGCGAGCTGCGCGGGGTCATCGCTCATGAGCTCGGTCACATCAAGAACCGCGACATCCTGCTTCAAAGCGTGGCCGCCGTCATCGCGTCCAGCATCAGCGGGGTGGCCAACTTGCTGATGTGGCTTCCTCTCTTCGGCGGCTCGGACGACGAGGACGCCCCTAACCCTCTGGCCGCTTTGGCTCTGGCCTTCGTGGCCCCGATGGCCGCCACCCTCATCCAATTCGGAATCTCCCGCTCTCGGGAGTTTCTCGCGGACGAGACCGGGGCACGTATCGCCGGCGACCCAGAGGCCCTGGCCAGCGCCCTGATGAAGCTCGAGCGCGGCGTCCAGGCCATGCCGAGCCCGGCCCAGCCAGCCACGGCGAGCATGTTCATCGTCAACCCCTTCGGCGGCACCGACGCTCCCCACGCCAGCTTCGGCGGAGGGGGCGTGAGCAAGTGGTTCTCGACCCACCCGAGCACCACGGAGCGCGTCCAGCGCCTCCGCGCCCTCCGTGCCTAGCCTCGGCCGGCGGCCTCAGGCCATGAGGTCGGAGATGGGCTCGAGGTCTCCGCCGTAGCGAGGCCAAGACGGCGCACTGACGTCGACCCCGGCCATGGCCGCGACGGTGTCCATGAGGTTGCCATGGACGTAGCGGCGGGAGGCGGCGTCACCCAGATAGCGGATAGGATCCGAAGCGTCATAGCCGAGGTTCGTATAGTAGCCCACCCGGTTTCCGAGGTTGCGGCCTCCGGCCAATATGATGGGCAGATTGACGTACTCGCGGGGATTGCCGTGAACCGAGCCGTCGCCCATGTTCGACGTCACGAGCACGAGAGTGTTGTCCAAGAGGTTGCCCCCGTCGAGGTCCGGAGTGGTTGAAAGCTTGTCCAAGAGGGCGCCCACCCGGGAAGCGAAGTAGCGACGATACTGGGTATAGCGACCGCGGTCGGCGTGGACAGAGCCTCCGTGAAAGCCTTGAGGAAGGACGCTGGGGATACTCGGCTCGCCCTCGTCTCCGCACAGCGCGAAGGTCGCCATCCGGGTCATGTTGCATCTAAACGCGAGGGCCATGAGCTCGATATGGAGGTCCGTAATGGCCTCGAACTGATCGGCGCGGTTGACGTCCCCGGAAAAGCCCATCTCGTTGAACGTCGGTGCGTCGCAAAATGCTCCCGCCCCGGCCGGGGGGCGAATCAGATTATCGACCCGGTCGATGGCTTCCGCGTGCTCGTCCAGCTTCGCGCGCTCGAGGCTGCCGAGCTCGGCTCGAAACCTCCGGACCTGGGTCCGTGCGACGTCCAAGATCTTCTTTTTCCGATCGAAGTCGGTCGTGTCGACCGCCCCGCCTGCATCGAACATGGCCGAGAAGGCCCGGAGAGGGCTGCGTTCGTAGTACTGCGGAGCCCCCGCCCGGGTAGTGAGGGCGTAGCTCGGGCCGCTGTCCATCATCGTCCCCACGAGGAGGTTCTCGAAGGGCGTGTCCATCCCCCATAGGCGTCCGAGGGAGGTATCGAAGGTGTCTTTGAACTCTCCGAAGCGCCCAGCGTTGAGCATGCGGTAGGGCCCGCCGTGGCCCCCGGCGGTGGCGTTGCTGCCCGGGAGGTGGGTGTGCACGCCGCTGACGATCTGGAGATGATCTCGCCACCTCTCGAGGGGCGCGTTGATGGTGGGGAAGGCCGCCGAAGTCGAGGTTGGGCCGTCCGGAAAAAACCCCTCCTCGGGAGCTCCGTTAGCCACGAAGACAATCACCACCCGAGAGGGGGCGGTAGCCTGTCCGAAGGCCGCGCGCATCCACCCGAGCTGCGCGGGCAGGCTCGCCCCGAGGGTGGCCAAAGCCCCTCGCGCGGAAGTAGCGAGAAAGTCTCGGCGGGTGCGTCGTCTCATTGCCTAAACCTCACCGTTTCGAGGGTGCCGAGCTCCTCGAAGAGGGTTCGGAGCGGAGCGCCCTCATGAAGGCGCTCAGAGAGAGGGGCGACGACACACTCGGCCGCCGCGGAGGGTTCGACGGAGGCGACGTAGGTCAGCGCCTTTGCGGCGAGGCAGCGGCTGGTCTCGAGCTGCGCGGCCAAGATTTCCGAGAGCTCTCGCGCGCCGTCGAATTCCAGGCGCTCGCTCGTATCGAGGATGTCCGTCACCCCGATGAGGGCTCCGCGGGCATCTATGGGCTTGCCCTTTTGCGTGGCCCGATGGCGCCCCACTGCGTCGAAGGCTTCCAGCCCCACCCCGAGAGGGTTGATCATCGTGGCGTGACACTGCGCGCAAGCCTCGGGAGAGGTTTGAAGCTCCACGAACTCTCGCGTGGTCAGGGCTTCGATCTCCTGCTGGGTGTAGTCTGCGAACACCGCCGCGAGCGCGTCGTCTCGCCCGCTGGTGACGATCGCATCTCCGGGGGGTGGGATGTCCTGGCACATGAAGCGACGGCGAATCGAGACCGCCCGCTGAATCGGCGAGCTCTCCTCGAAACCGGCGTGGACCGCCAGGAAGGCGCCCGTCTGCAGCAGGCCGCCGCGATGGGGCCCGGCGTCAACGGCGGTGAACCCGGCCGAGGCGAGCGGCGCGTCGAGCCCATAGAAGGAGGCGAGACGCGCGTTCACCTGCACGGTGGGGGAGACGAAGAGCCTTTCGACGGTTTGGCCGCCGTAAAGCACCTCGAGAAACGTGGTCTCGACCTCGGTGAGTAAATCGGCGCGCAGCTCGCGGTCGAACTCCGGAAAGAGCTCCGCGCTCTTCCCCGCGCTCGAGATCGCCCCGACCTCGAGCCAATCCGAAGCAAAGCCCCCCATGTGCACGGCCGCCGAAGGGCGGTCAAGGAGGCGAGCCGCCTGGGCGCGGATGTTGTCGGTGAACAACAGCTCTCCTCGAGCTGCGGCTTGGCTCAAGACCTCGTCGGGGGGCGCCCCGGTGAGTCCGTAGCTCAGCCACGCCGCGAGCTCGTCGCCGGTAAGGACGAACGTCTCAGGGGGCAGCGCGGCTACGTCCGCGGGAAGCCCCTCGGGATCGAGCTCGGCGCGCCGCACCCCCAGCTCGGTGCGGTACAGAAAGCCGGGAGCGTTCAGGAGCGCGGCCAGGGTGAGCTCGAGGACGGTCTGCGACTCCCCATGGGCCAGCGGAAGAAGCTCAGCCAGATCGCTCCTCTCGTCGGACGTCAGCTCACGCCGAAAAAGGCGCGCTCCGAGGCCGCTGAGAAGCTCGGCCTGACAGGCGGCAAGATCCGTCGCGCGCCCCTCAGCGCAGTCCGCGCTCAGGCCCGACACGCCGCTGAAACTCCGATTGCGGAGATCGGTCGCCACCTCCAAAGCGAGATCGAAGTAGGCCTGCACGTGTCCCTGAGTGGCAGCCGCTCGCAGCTGGCTATCGAAGCCGTCGAGCTCGGCGTCGTTGGGCAGGGCCTCGGTGACGTCACCGACCACCCCCAAGAGCTCTTCCAGGGTGCGCCGAAGCTCTGCGCGGGACAGCAGTTTGATTTGCCGCCGACCGAGAAAAGGTCCTTCGCAGCTTTGTTCGACGGCGCTCTCGATCAGCTGGCCTTGATCGTCGAGGACGAGGCTTTCGTCGACCGAGGTGCCGAGGAAGCTCTCGAAGAGAAACCGGCTCACTTCGAAGGCGCAGGTGCCCGGCCGAGTGCCCTCACATCGGCCGGCCTGGCCAAAGGGCATCGCCCCCTCGTTGTAGCGTACGAGGGCAGGAAACGCGCGAAGCCCCAGATAGCGCTGGGCGAAGGCCGTTCCGTTCGCCAGCGGAGGGTTGGCTCCGCCGCCCTCGCCGCGCGCCCCGTGGCAAACGGCGCACTGCTCAGTGTACAGCGCCGCCCCGTCCAGCTCGGACGGCGGAGACGCGTCCGCGTTCAGGGTGCCGTCGACCACGTTGGCGCCGCAGCCACAGAGACTCGCCGTGCCGCAAGCGAGGCTTCGGATCAGCAGGGTATGTACCAAGGCGGAACGCATCAGGACCGTGAGGGGTTCAGATGGCGCAAGCCGCCGCCTCATGTCCATCGGCCGCTTGGGTTCACTTTGAAGGAGGGTCTGCCGACCCTCAGTAAGCACCGCGTCGCACGAAAAGCCCGCAACTTGACGCGCTCATGGAGGGGCCTCGAGGAGCGCCTCGAGCTGGATTCGCCCCGTGACCCCGTAGATGTCCATTCGGCGCGCGTCCGGACTCAGGGAGACGGCGCTCAGCTGGAAGTCGGCGGGAAGCTCGGCAAGGCTCGACCAGCGGCCGGGAAGCCACTCCCACAGATGCGTGGCCGAGAGGGCGAAGACGCGGGTCTCCGAGGTGACCAGGCGTCGAGCGGGGCCGGCGAGATCAGCCCAGCCTACCTCATCATCCCGCCGTTCGTAGGCGCCGCCGTCTCCCACCGCGACCAGGACGCCGCAGGTGCGAGGGCTCGCCGCCACGTCCCTTATCCGTGAAAGCCGCTGCTGCGCCCAAGGCGAACGCCCTCCTCGTTGCCCTAACCAGAGTTCGTTGCGATCGGACACCGCCAGGGCCACCGGCTGGGAACCGTCGCCGACGAACGCGAGACGCTCGATGATCATGTCGTTGCTCCACGTCCGAAGGCTCGAGTGCTCGTCGAAGGACAGCGCGAGGGTGGGGCGGCCCCCCGCCACCACGAGTCCGGGACGCGGCTCGTGTGTGGTTCGAAAATCGCCGGCGAGGATCCGCTCAAAAGACGCCCCGTCCGGGACGGCCCGAAAGAGCCCCTGCGAAGCGGCGACCCACAGCTCCCCGGGCCGCTCGCGCGAGAGAGAGAGGTCGTGGATCACTCCGAATGGGCTCGAGAACACCGGCCCCGGGACGAAGCCGTCCGGGGTGACCTCGAGCACCGTGTCGGCCGAAGCCACGAAGCGACGCTGGCCGTCGTCGACGGCCGCAACCACCGCCGCGAGCGGGGGCATCGGTCTCGCCCTGAGCACCCGCTCGGGGACCTGAAGCCCGGAGACCAGGCGCTCGGCCCCGGCCCCGCTTCGCACCGCCACGGTGATCGGACCGGCGCTGAGAATGGGGGCACGGGCGCGCACCCGCTCCGGACCGAGCGCCTCGACCTCCAGGGCGGCCGCGAACTCCCCCTCCGGCCCGAGGGAGAACTGGACCTCGCTAGAGGCGTCGAGCCCCGCCCCGGCCAGCGTCACGAAGGATCCCGCGACGTCCTCCACCCTGAGCCCCAGCCCTTCGGCCGAAGGCAGGATCGGCCGAGGCACATTCGACGCGCAGGTCGAAGTCGGCGCGGGGAAAGGACGCCGATCCCCGGGCTCCTCGGGATGGCGCGGGGCTCCGAGCACCAAGCGGTCCGGCTCGCGCTCGTCGATCCGCACCTCGAAGGTGGCCAGGTCGTCAAAGGTGGCGCTCGGCACCGGTTGGCCGACGAAATGGGAGCTCTCGAGGAGGACGTTCACGCTCGACCTCCCGCTGCTCGCGACCTCGAAGCGCAGCTCATCTTCGAGGCGGTGATCCAGCCGGGGGCTGGCCAGGAAATCATCGATCGACACCGAGCGGTCGAGGATGAGCTCCGCGGGATCTCCCACGTCCCCTTGGATCCGAATGAGGGTCGAGATCTCGCTCCGCGGGTGAAGGAAGTGGTTGAAGAGACGCACGTGGAAGCGGCGACGGACCGGCTGCTCTCCGCCGAGCTGCACCGACCAGCGACCCCGTCCCTGGGTGACGACCCCGTCGAATCGGTCATCGAAGAACGTCTCCGGGGAGCAGCCCGCGAAGGCAGCGGCGAGCGCCGCGATCAAGAGCAGAGGTCCAGAAGGTCGATCGAAGCCAGCTCCAGGGGCCATCCCCATCACTGTGCCTCGTCCTGGCCAGAGATGACCAGACGGGCGGCTAAAGAACTCGGAGGCTGGCTAGACAGGCTCGGGAGGCTCGGGATGTGCCTGCCGGACGTGAGCGTGGGCCGCTCTCCAGGCGGAAGGGGTCACGCCGTGGCCCCGTCGAAACACGCGATGAAAGTGGGACGGGGAGGCAAAGCCCACCCGCTGGGCCACCGTCTCTACGGTCTCGTCAGTCCGCAATAGAAGTTGCCGTGCGGCGGCCATGCGCGCCTCGGAGATCCAAGCGAGTACGGTCCGCCCGGTATCCGCTTTCACCATGGCGGCCGTATGGGCGGGGGTCCGTCCCACGTGCTCAGCCACCTCCAGGAGTGAGATCCCCTCGGTGGCGTTTCTGGACACGAAGGCCAGAGCTCGAGCGCTGAGGCTCGGCCCCGACGCGGCATCCAGGCGGGCCGTGTCGGCCCGCATCAGAATCGAAGCGACGAGGGAGAGATAGCCGTCGACGGCTAAATCCTGCGCTTCTGAGGCCCCTTGTCCGGCGGGACGGTGGAGCTCCTCCATGAGCCCGCGGAGCGCTCCTTCGAGCTTGCGTCGAAGCGGAGGAGGAATGGACCGGGCGGCAGGGGCTCCGGTCGCGGCGGCATGAAAGGCGTCCTTCAATGCAGCTCCCGCGGAGCTGTCGAGGCAGGACAAGCACAGCGACAGTCCCAGTCCCTGGATGGATCCGGTCCATCGCGCATAGTGAGGAACGCCCTCAGGCACGAGGATGAGGTCCCCGGCGCCCAGGCGGTATTGCGCCCCGCACCAGAAGACGCCTTCCCCCGCGAGGATGTAGCCGAGAGCGGCGTGGGGGTGCACGCGAGGCACCACGTGAGGCTCCGCGTGCGCCCCTCGAAGCTCCATCACGTCCACGCTCTTGTGGGCGGCGAGGTGGCTGCTGAATCGGGGGGGCGACCGAGGCCCCCGACTAGCGGGCGGAGAGCGCGCCATTGATGGCCCCCGCGGCGACGGCCCCCTGGGACGCGGCCATCACCACCTGTTGAAAGCGCGAGGTCAAATCTCCGGCCGCCCACAGCATGGGACGCCCCGTGGAAGCCATGGCGTCCACCGCCACGAAGCCGTGCTCGTCGAGCGTGAGATCGAGACCGGCCACGAGCGGCACCTGCCGCTGTTTGGCTTGCACGAAGAGCCCCGCGCGCTCAATCGTGGTGCCGTCCTCCAGGCGGATCCGAGCAAGCTCGCGCCCTGGTCCTTCCAGACTCGTCACGGGCGCGGAGTGAAGGGGAATCTCCCGCTTCCGCAGCTCATCTTGCACTTCACCGTCGAGACGCTGACCGTGGGAGAGCACCACGAGGTCCTGGCTCCAGTTGAGAAGCAAAGGGGCCATGTGCTGGATCATCTCGCCCTCCGCGAGCAGGGCCAAGGGCCGATCGCGCAGCTCGAAGCCGTGGCAATAGGGGCAGTGATGGATGGAATGACCCCATTTTTCCTGAAAACCGGGGATCTTCGGGTGCTCGTCGATGACCCCGGTGGCAAGCAGCACCGCCCGCGCCCGGACGTGGACGCCGTCGGAGAGGTGGGCTCGCCACGACTGGGAAGCATCCGAGGGCCCCTCCAAACCCTCGACCCGGGCCGAATAGGCACGCACGGACGTGTAGGGCTTCATCTGAGCCCAGGCTTCCTCGCGAAGGGCGGCCGGGGGCAGGCCATCCCGGGTCAAAAAATTGTGCACTCCCTCCGAGACCGCGTGGCGCGGCTGACCCGCATCCACGACCCACACTGAGCGACGGGCGCGACCGAGATAAAGCGCGGCCGAGAGGCCCGCAGGACCCCCGCCGACGATGAGGACGTCAATCGTATCCGGACTCGACATGCGTTGAGGTTAGGAACCGGGTGCGGTCTAGAGTAGCTGTTGTTTGGGGAAATCTCTGCTCGATCCTTTGATTCGCCGTCCCGGAGGCCCCGGCCGTGTTCGGCCGGCACGGCTGTGAACGTGGGTTCGGGCGAGAGATCTTTGGGTTTGCGCCGCAGCCTCGCCAGCCTCTAGGACCGACCGATATGGCGCCCACCGTTCCTTCGCTGCCCAAGCTCGATCTCTCGAGCTACGTGAAGCACGAGAGGGCGGACGCCGCGCAAAACCGCCGGGCCATCCTGGATGCGGCGGAGTCCCTCCGGGCCCGCGCTCCGATCCAGGAGATTGCGATGACGGACCTCGCGAAGCACGTAGGCATCGGTCAAGGCACCCTCTACCGGCGCTTCGAGAGCAAGGCGGCCTTGGCCAAGACCCTCCTCATCAAGGACTTCCTGGCCAGCGAAGAGGCGCTGCATCGACGCAACCGGGACGTCGACGAAGCCCCTTTGGACCTCCTCCAATGGTTCGCCGGGGTTGTCATCGACGTCACGCTTGAGCGCGCCGACCTCATCACCGCGACCGCCATGGTGGAAGACCGCGCGCCCGGGTGGTGGACCGATACGCTCATCGCGGAGTGGGTGGTGGGCACCTTCACCGTGCTCTTGGAGGCGGTCGGGGTACGTCACGGGGCCCGGGATCAGGCCCGCACCCTCATCACCGTCCTGGTTTTTCCCGGCCCCTTGAGCTCTTCGGAGGAGATCGAGGCCGAGCGGAGCCGATTCCTCAACCTCGTCGAGATCTTCGCTCATACCGCGGCGCCTTCGGCATGAAAATGGACTCGAGTCCGTATTAGTGGACTCGAATCCGCTTTCTGTGCCAGTACGGGCGGCGTCATGAGCATCGCCTTTACGCTGAACGGGCAGCCGATCACCGTCGACGTGCCCGAGAACAAACCTCTTCTTTGGGTCATCCGCGATGACGCGGAGCTCTCCGGGAGCAAGTTCGGCTGTGGGGTTGCCGCCTGCGGGGCGTGCACGATGCACGTCAACGGCGTGGCCACCCGCACGTGCGTGCTTCCTGTATCTGCGGTGGCGGGAGCGGAGGTCCGCACCATCGAGGGGATAGGGGAAGGCGCGGTCTCGAGCGCGGTCCAGCGAGCCTGGGTCGAGCACCAAGTCCCCCAGTGCGGCTACTGCCAGTCCGGGATGATCATGGCCGTAGAGGCGCTCCTGGACGGCAACCCCGAGCCCACAGACCAAGACATCGACGCAGCCATCACCAATATTTGTCGATGCGGAACCTATGCCCGTGTGCGCGGCGCCGTTCACGCCGCCGCGGCGCTCCGAAAGGAAGGCCTGCGATGAGCCAAAGCTCGATGGGCGCTAAAGCGCTGACTTGGACCCGCCGCAGCCTCCTCGCGTCGACCGGTTTGGTTGGGGGAGGTCTCGCCCTCGGCATCGGCTTCGCGCCGAACCGACTTCGCATGTCGGATCCCTCCGCGCTCGGGGAGGACGAAGTCCTGCTGAATACTTGGGTGAAGCTCACCCCCGACGACCTCATCACCGTGCTCGTCCCACACGGGGAGATGGGACAGGGCGCGGGCACGGGGCTGGCCCAGATGCTGGCCGAGGACATGGACGCGGACTGGGAGACGATCCGCGTGGTTCAGGCGCCGGTCACCGAGACCTACACCAATAGCGATCTCGGCCGGGGATACATCGTCGGGGAGGGAGCGGCGATCCCCGCCTTCATGTATCGCGCCCTGGACTTCACCTTCCTCCAGCTCGCCAGCCGCATGGTGGGGCAGATGACGGGCGGAAGCACCGCCATCCGCCTCACCGGTCAATACGGCATGCGTCGGGCGGGGGCCGCAGCCCGGGACATGCTGGTCCAGGCCGCCGCCGCGCGCTGGGAGGTCTCGCCCGCGAGTCTCTCGGCAGCGCAAGGGGTGATCACCCACGCCGAGAGTGGGCGCAGGGTGCGTTTCGGTGCCCTCGCCAGCGATGCCGCCCGGTATGCCCCCGACTTGAAGCCGGAGCTCAAGCCTTCCGCTCGCTATACCATCGTCGGCCAGCCCAAGCCGCGCTTGGACATCCCCTCCAAGGTCGACGGCAGCGCCCAATTCGGGCTCGACGTCCGGGTCCCGGGGATGCGCACCGCGGCCATACGACACGCGCCGGTGTTCGGAGCCAAGGTCGAGGCGGTGCGGCCCGGTCCCGCGGTCGAGGGCTCCAAGGAGCTTCAGCTCGTCGAGCTTCCGTCCGCGGTGGCGGTGGTAGGCCCCACCTACTGGGAGGCTTCCCAGGCCTTGTCCCAGGTCGAAGTGGACTGGAAGGGAGGGCACGAGAAGACCTCGAGCGAGGCGCTCCGCTCCGCCCAAAGCGGGGCTCTCGAAGCCGAGGAGCTCGATCCCGTGGACGAGGAAGGTAGCCTGAAGGACGGGTTTCGGGGGTCCAAGCGGATCGAAAGCGAGCTCTCGGTGCCCTACCTCGCCCACGCCAACATGGAGCCGATCAACTGCACCGCGTGGGTGCGGGACGAGCGCTGTGACATTTGGGTGGGCCATCAAAACCCAATGTTCGCCCGCAACGCCGCGGCCCGAGCTCTGGGCTTCGGCCCCGAGCAGGTCACGGTGCACCCCCAGCTCATGGGAGGCGGCTTCGGTCGACGGGGCAAGTTAGATTACGTCCTGGAGACGGTTCTTATCGCGGAGAAGGTCGGCGTACCGGTCAAAGTGGTGTGGTCCCGCGAGGAAGACATGACCAACGACTTCTATCGCCCGGCCGTGGTCTCAAAGCTCGAGGGAGCGGTGACCGGAGGGCGCATCACCGCCCTCTCCCATCGCTACATCGACGCGCGCTCCGGGATGCCCGACAGCGAGCGCCCGTTCGCCTTTCAGTACGACGTCCCCCACCGCAGCATCCGTCGGGCCCTTTGGGAGAGCCCGGTGCCGGTGGGGACGTGGCGAAGCGTCGACTTCACGCAAATGGGGTTCTTCTACGAGACCTTCATGGACCGCCTGGCTCACGCCGCGGGCCGGGACCCGCTCGACTTTAGACTGGCCCACACCACGGATCCGAGACGCAAGGCGGCGCTCGAGCGCCTGGCTGAGGTCTCGGAGTGGAAGAGCCCTCTGCCCTCGGGGCGGGCTCGTGGGCTCGCCCTGGTGACGAGCTTCGAGAGCATCGTGGGCCACGTCGTCGAGGCGAGCCTGACTGAGGACCGTAAAATCCGGGTGCACAAGGTCACCTCGGTGGTCGACTGCGGACGTCTCATCAACCCCAACGCCGGCGAAGCTCAGGTGCAGGGCTCCGTCATCTACGGCCTGACCGCGGCCCTGCTCGGAGAGATCACGATGTCCAAGGGAGAGGTCCAGCAGTCTAACTTTCCGAACTACGACATGCTTCGCCTCGCCACGGCGCCTGAGCAGACGGTCTTCTTTATGGGCAGTGACCATCCGCCCGGGGGCCTCGGCGAGCCCGCCGTGCCTCCGGTGGCTCCCGCCCTGGCCAATGCCCTCTTCGCCCTTACCGGGACCCCGGTCACTGAGCTTCCCCTGACCCGGTCCGGCTACCGGGCCTGATCTGCCGCCTCCGTCGTCCTCCCCCCCCCCCCGGGGCGAACGCTCGCCCCGGGCGCATCTAGGGGCCGCCTGGAGTGCTCTAGGAGAGATCGATGGTGGCGGTGACCACGGCGAGCCGAAGATCGGCCGAGACCTCCGGGAAGACCTCGACGTCATCTTCTTCGGGACGATAGCGGGCGTGCCAAGGGCTGCTGAAGCCGAGAGCGTGCAGGCCCAGAGCCAAGACCATGCTGGCCGTGAACAGCGCCAAGCCGACCTCGCCCCAGGCGAGCACGAGAGGGATCATGGATGCAACAGATGTTGCGATCGAGTAGTTGAGGTCGGGACTTATCCGTTCGCCCGCCAACTTCGGCCAAGCCCAGCGGAGGCCCGCCACGAAGACACGGCAGGTCAGATAGGCATGGGTCAGCACGAAACAGGCGTAGGCGTTGGACAGCGTCGGCGTGCTCAGCAGGAGGAGCCCCGAGAAGATCCACATGAGGGTGTAGCTCACGTAGCCCACGAGGTTGAAGCCCTTGAGTCCCAGGGTGTGCCGAGAGAGGGGAAGCGCAAAGGTCCCGGCGAAGACCACCACCGACAGCCCCTGCAGGATCGCCGCCCCGGCGGCGAAAGCGGTGGCTCCGAGCATGAAGCCCCCGATCGCGAGGAGACCAAAAGCCAGGGCACCGAGCCCTCCTGCGACGTGCATCCAAAAGCTCCGAGGAGGGTACCGGCGGCCGAGGTGTCCTTCTCCGCTCCATCCTAGGTACGGACGAAGCACGAGGAGGTCGCCCACCACGAGGGAAGCAAAAACAACGATTTCGAGAGGGCTGAGCACGGATGTCCTTCGAGGCCGCGCCCAGGGCACGCCTCAGAGTCATCGTCGGACCACGGAGGCGCAATCTGAAGTCTCTAGCTCTGGGTGGCGGTCAAGTCAGCGCACCCGCCTCGAGATGAGGCGCTCCTTCGACTCAGGCGGAGGGGCTCATGAGATTGATACCCGCCTGATCCCCAGCCAAAACAAGATCTTGGCTGCGTCCAAAGGCCCGCGCCAAGAACATGCTCGCCGCGCCATGAGCCACCGAAAGCTCCCCGTGACTCGCCGAACGCACCGCGCAGGCGGCCTGGTTAGGGTAGTGCCAGTTCTTCTGGATCTCGTCCTGGAAGATACTTCGCATGTCCGCCTCGCCGTCCTCGAGGAAGCCGGCGAGATAGAGATCGTCGAGGTCGAGTACGTTCACCAGGAGGGCCGTGTTGCGCGCCAGCTCGCGAACGATCTTCAGGAACGAACGACGATCCGAATAGGCCGCCGAAATCTCCTCATCGGAAAACGAGAACTGACTATGGCGGCCGGGCTTCCACTTGATGGAGCGGAACTCCCCCGCCGAACAGTGGCGCCCGCGATGGACGCTGTCCTCGATGGCGATCCCCATCCCTATCGATGTGAGGTGGAGCGGAGCGGGCGTCCTGACCTTTCGCCAGGTCCCAAAGACGAAGAGGAAGCTCGACGGCTCGCTCTTGCGGCGAGCCATGATCTCTCCCCAGCAACAGCAGTTGGCGTCGTTGTCCACGAGCACGGGCTCCGAAATGTGCTGAGAGAGCTCTTCTCCGAGGTGGAGCGGCTCCATCACCTCCAGGGGGTTGGACTGGACGAGCACCCTCGCCTCGTGGTCGACGACCCCCGCCACTCCTAAACCGACGCCCAGCAAGGAGAGATCTTGCCGCTCGGTCTCGGAGCGCAACCAACGGTAGGCCTTCTCGACGGCGCCGTAGAGCTTGCGGCCGGTGGCTCGAACCTTGATGTCTTTTCGAAAGATGACGTCGCCGGTCACGTTGAGGCCCACGATGCGGGTCACGTCCTCCCGAACGTCGAGGCCCGCGAAGCATCCGAAGTCGGGGTTGAGGCTGAGCCTCACGTTGCGGCGACCCCCGAGGGGACCCGTGGCTCCCCCATCGAGTTCCCGAACGAGCCCCTGCTGACCCAAGCTCTTGATGATGTGGGTGAGCGTCGATCGATTGAGGCCCAGACGGTCGGCGATCTCGGCGCGACTCACGCCGGGCTCGAGCCACAGCTGACGGAGCACTCGCGAGGTATTGTACTGCGCGGTGAGGAGCGAGTTCATGGCGCGAGCCTCGTCCGAAGGATCGGGCCATCGTTTCGGAGAATAGTGAGAGCTACCCGAGCGCCGCTACGGGAAGCGATGACCTCCGTCGCCATGGAGCTGTCCTAACATAGCCGGGCGCCCCTCTCGCAGAAATGAGCAGCACCAAGTCGGTGATGCAACCGCTCGCTCGCCGGATCCGGGTCATTGCTGCAACTCCGTCTGACCTCACGGCGGCCTCGGCAAGCCAGGCTCTCGCCGACTCCGAGGCGACGCGGCTCGACTCCTTTCGCCTTCTCTCGAATTTCTTCTGGTTGGGCTAGTTGATTGCATCAACCAAGCATGCCAAATGAAGGTCTAGGGAGGATATCAACCGTGCGTCATCGCATTTTTACGCTCATCGCTGCTGCCGCCTTACTCGCGGGCTCCCAAGCCCACGCCCAAACGCCCGAATCTACGGCCCCTGACTCCGAAACGCCCCCAACCCAGAACGAAACCGAATCCGAAGCATCGAAGGACGAGGACACCGAAGAGATCACCGTCACCACCGAGCGAAGGAGTCAGAAGCTCCAAGACGTCGCGGCGGTGGTGAAGGCGGTGCGAGGAGACGAACTCCGCAGTCTAGGCATCGACGACTTCACGGATCTCTCAATCGCGTTGCCGCAGCTCAACATCGGCAACCGCGAAGGCAACGTGGAGATCTTCATTCGCGGCATCGGCGACGACAACAACACGGAGCTCTCCGAGCCGCGGTCTGCGGTTCTTCTCGACGGCGTCTACATCTCTCGCCCGCGGGGCCTCGGAGCCTTCTTCTTCGACCTCGATCGCGTGGAGCTGAACATCGGCCCCCAGGGCACCTTGCGCGGGCGCAACGCCACCGGCGGCTCCCTCAACATCATCTCCAAGCGGCCGGACTTTGCCGACTTCGGAGGTTACATCGAGGCAGGCTACGGAAACTTCAACAACCGCGAGCTCCAGGGGGCGATCAACATCCCCGTCTTGGACAACCTCGCCTTCCGCGTAGCTGGCTACTACCAGGGCAACGATTCGAAGATCGAGAATGTGGGTATCCTCACCGATCTCGATGAGTCCAGAAAGACTGACGACCTCGCTTTTCGCGCGTCGGCCCTTTGGGAGCCCGTGGATCGGCTGAGCTTCCTCGTGGTGGGGGACTTTCTGAACTCCGAGGGTACCGGCTACGGCGGCCTCGACTACTTCCCCTACTTCCAGTCCCAGCTCGGGCCCAACGACACGAGCTTGAACATCCAGAACACGGTGCAGGACCTGGAGAACCCGTGGAGCGCGGTGACGCTCGGCTCGCAGCCTACCCAGAACCAGCGGATCTTCGGCGTCCGCGGGGAGGCACGGTTCGAGACCGACTACCTCACCCTGGAGTATCTCGGCAGCTTCCGAAGCGTCGACTTCGTGTTCGATCGCTCCGCCACCGACGCGTTCTTCCCGGGCTTCAACGACTTCTTCAGCAACGACACGCGGACGGTCGACATCAACGACCCGATGAATCCGGATACGGTGGCGTTCTTCGACAACTTCAGTCGGACTCGCTTCGATCAGCTCTTCGACTCTCAGGTCCACGAGCTCCGCGTCTTCTCGAACTCGGACCAGCGCTTTCGCTGGACGGCCGGCGCCTTCTTCTTTCGGGAGACCGGGATCTCCTTCTTCAACACCACCGCCGACAAAGGCAACGTGTTCGCCGGTGTCGAGTTCGCGTTTCCTGACGTGGCCCGTGAGAGCCTGGCTTTCTATGGCGATGCCACCTTCGATATCTTCAGCTGGCTCCGGGTGACCGGCGGCGCCCGCTACACCAACGAGTCGCTCTCTCGATCCGGCTTCGGGGCGACCTATCTCTATCTCTTCCCCACCGACACGAGTGGGGACCCGCCCGACACCTTCAACTTCAGCTGCTGCAACAACCAGCGCTTTGGAACCGAGGGCATCGACTTCGCCGGCCGAGACCGGACCGTCTTCCACGGCGACGTCGACATCGGCACCCCCGATGGCCGAGCCGCCCTCTTTCGGGCGGGTATCCGTCAGTTCGGCCAAAAGGACGACATCGACGATCAGATCGAGCTGCTCCTCACCGAGGGCCGGACGCAGTCGGGCTTCGGGTTGGACGGCCGGGAGATCTCCAGCGTCACCCCCAATGACGCCTCCCGCAACGACAACTTCATCAACTGGCGCGCCCGCATCGAAGCCAACCCCTACAAGAACGGGCTCATCTATCTCGGGCTGTCCACCGGTACGAACTCCGGCGGCTTCAACGACGCGGTGCAGACCCCGAGCGGTATCCTCTCACCGGAGTTCGATATCGAGACCGTCCTCGTGGCCGAGGTGGGTTCGAAAAACAAGTTCGACATCGGCGGCTACCAGTCGCTCTTCAACGTGGCTGCCTTTTGGTACACCTATGAGGATCAGCAGTTCACGGTGCTCGCACCCGCCGTTCAAGGCATGAACACGGGCATGGGCGGCAACGGGGGCTTGGTCTCGCTTCGCCAGAACGTGGGGGACTCCCGGATCCTGGGTTTCGACGTCGACTACACCCAGAATCTCCCTCTCTTCCTGCGCTTCCGAGCCAACCTGCAGTACCTGAACACGGAGTTCACGAACTCTTCGGTCGCCCTCGTGGACACCCGCTTCAACTTCCCTAACGGACCCGACGACACCATCCCCTTCGATCCCGTGGGTAACCAGCTCCCCAAAGCTTCCGAGTGGTCAGGCGCGGTGACTCTGGCGCAGCTGATCCCCACCGGGATCGGCAACTTCGAGTGGAGCGCCTCCATGGGCTTCCGTAGCGAATACTACCTGACGATCTTCAACGGGAACGGCTCACTTCCGGAGGTCAACGCTGCGAACTTCCCCTTTGAGAACGTCACGCCCGCCGATGGACAATCCCTCGCCGAGGCGCAGGAGGCCGCCCGAGAGAACCTGCGCAACACGATTCGCAACTCGGCTGGCTCTGCCTCCGATATCGTCAACGGGTATATTCGCTTCGACCTCGGAGTGGCCTATACCCCCGTGCCCTTCCTCCGGATCGAAGCCTACGCCAAGAACCTCACCAACGTGGGTTACGCGCAGACGGCGCTCGTCTCGCCCAACCTCAACCTACGGTTCCTCAACGACCCCCGGATGATCGGGGGGAGGATCCGTCTCACCTACTGAAGACGAGTTGGGACGAACAAAGGGAATGAACAGCACAACTCTCGTCCCGGCGTGGGCGGGCCTGGTCATCGCGGTGGCCGGGTCCGCCGCGTGCGCGGGCTCCAGCTGCGCAGGGGAAACGAAGACGGCCTCGCCCGATGCCCCGGCCCTCATCCATCCGGAGGCGTGGCCCCTCCAGACCTCCCCCGTGGGCCGAAGCCCCGTGCTGGAGGCGCGACTCGCGCAGGTCTTGGGCCGGATGAGCGTCGAGGACAAGGTGGCTCAGATCATCCAAGCCGACATCGGGTCGGTCACCCCTGAGGATGTGCGGCGGTACCGGCTCGGATCCATCCTGAACGGCGGAAACTCGGCCCCCGAGGGCGACGTCAGGGCGCCCCCGGAGGCTTGGCTCGCGCTGGCCGATGCCTTTTGGGAGGCTTCGATGGACCGGTCCGACGGGAGAGTGGCCATTCCCATCATTTGGGGGACGGATGCCGTGCATGGCCACGACGTGCTCGGCGCGTCCGTCTTTCCTCACAACATCGGTCTTGGCGCCGCCCACGATCCAGACCTCGTCCGAGACATCGGGCGCGCCACGGCGAGGGAGATCCGCTCCACGGGGATCGAGTGGAACTTCGCTCCCACCTTGGCCGTCGCTCAGGACGACCGTTGGGGGCGAACCTACGAGAGCTATTCGGAGGACCCCCGAGTCGTGGCCGAGTACGCCTCGGCCATGGTGACGGGACTTCAGGGCGCCCCCGGGGCGCCCGACTTCCTCGGTGCGGAGCGGGTCCTGGCCACGCCGAAGCACTTCATGGGCGACGGCGGCACCGCGGGGGGCCGCGACCAGGGCGACAACCAAGCCTCGGAGGAGGTCTACCGAGACGTCCACGGCGCTGGATACTATCCCGCGATCGGCAGCGGAGCTCAGAGCATCATGGCCAGCTTCAACTCCTATCGCGGCCGCAAGCTCCACGGCTTTCGGCCGATGCTCAACGATGTTCTCGTGGGACGGATGGGTTTCGACGGCTTTGTGGTGGGCGACTGGAACGGTCACGGTCAGGTCGAGGGATGTTCCCCCCAGAACTGTCCCGCCTCCCTCAACGCGGGGGTCGACATGTACATGGCCCCGGGCACCTGGAAGCCGCTCTACGAAAACACCCTGGCCGCCGTGCGCGACGGAGAGATACCTGTAGAGCGACTCGACCAAGCGGTATCTCGGATCCTCAGGGTCAAGCTGCGCATGGGGCTCTTCGATGCCCCAAAGCCCTCCCAGAGACCTCTCGCCGGTGACTTTGGCACCCTCGCTTCGCCTGAGCACAAGGCTCTGTCGCGGCGAGCGGTCCGAAGCTCCCTGGTGCTTCTCAAGAACAACGGCGGCGTCCTTCCCCTCTCCCCCACCGCGCGCGTCTTGGTGGCGGGGGATGGTGCCGACAACATCCCCAAGCAGGCGGGAGGATGGACGCTCTCCTGGCAGGGCACCGGGAACCGCAACCAGCACTTCCCCCATGGTCAGTCCATCTATCTCGGACTTCGCGAGGCGCTGGCTGAGCACGGCGGTGAGGCTATCCTCAGCCCTGACGGCACCTATTCCGAGGCTCCTGATGTTGCCGTCGTCGTCTATGGCGAGGAGCCCTACGCCGAGTTCGAGGGCGACCGGGACAACCTCGACTTCGGGGACGAGCGCCCGGGCGATATCCTTCGACGCTTTCACAGCGCCGGGATCCCGACGGTGTCCATCTTCCTTTCCGGTCGCCCCCTCTGGGTGAACCCCGAGCTGAACGCCTCCGATGCCTTCGTAGCGGCGTGGCTTCCCGGAGATCAGGGGGCCGGGGTGGCGGACGTTCTCGTCGCCCATCCGGACGGCACGCCCCGCCACGACTTCCGCGGACAGCTCGGGTTTTCCTGGCCAGCCGTCGCCGAGGGCGGGGGGCCCAAAGGGCCCGACGATGCCCTCTTTCCTTTCGGCTACGGCCTCACCTACGCCCGCACCGACCGCGTGACCAACGTGTCCGAAGACTCGGCCTCCGAGCGCGAGACCGATTCGAGCCTGGTGCTGGTGCGCCGCGGCGACGTGCCTCCTGAAGTTCGGGTGGTCCTGGCGGACGAGGGGGGGGCGCGAGTTCTCGAGACGCCGCGGGGAACGAGCCCCCGCGGGCACCTCGCCACCGCCCCGTCCGACTCCGTGGCCCAGGAGGACACACGAAGCTTTACCTGGACGGGCGACGCTGCTCTGTCTTTGGTCGTTGCTGAGCCCCAGGACTACGAAGCTCGGGCCGAGCGGGGGGACATGCTTCGCATTCAGCTCGAGGCGAACGGCGCTCAGGTCGGCGGTACGGAGCTCGGCGTGAGCTGTGAGGGCCAGGCCTGCGAGGGCTTCCTCGACGTCACCGACGCCCTCAACGGCATGCTCAATCAAGGCTTCAAGACCGTCACGCTGAGCCTCGCCTGCTTCGCTGGAGCTGGGGCGAACCTGTCCGAAGTCACGGCCCCTTTTGCGCTGAGGTCAAGGGGACCTCTCTCGCTCCGCATCTCCGCGATCGAAGTCGTCCGGGGGCCCCCCACCCCTGACTGTGAGCTCTAGTGATGGACCTCGCCACCGCGGATCTGGTCATCATCGCCCTCTACGGAGCCTGCCTCTTGAGCATCGCGCTGTATGTCTCTCGGCGCGGCGACGAGGTCGAGTCGAGCACCGAGGACTATTTCCTCGCCGGAAAAGCCCTCCCGTGGTGGGCCATCGGCGCGTCCCTGGTCGCCGCGAACATCTCCGCCGAGCAGATCATCGGCCAGTCGGGCCAGGGGTACGTCACCGGCATCGCGATCGCAGCCTACGAGTGGCAGGCCGCCATCGTGCTTCTCGTCGTCGCCCGATACTTCCTACCCATCTTTCTCAAGCGCAAGATCTATACGATGCCCCAGTTCTTGGAGCAGCGCTACGGAGGTGGGGTGCGAATGCTCATGTCGGTCTACTGGCTCGTGCTCTACACCGCCGTCAATCTCACCACGGTTCTCTGGCTGGGCGGCCTTTCAGTCTCTTCGGTGCTCGGAGTGTCCATCTTCGCGGGCATGTTCGGCCTCGCCGCCTTTGCGATC
>JBCBRU010000080.1:0-20804 GCA_039819565.1 Myxococcota bacterium
CCTCGATCGCGTCCTTCCCGAGAACGTGATTCGTTTGCGCTCACTCACGAAAGACTACGGACTCGCGGGCCTCCGAGTGGGGTACGCGATCGAGGTCCGGGTACGCCTCGCTGAGAGTCACGAAGGACTCGTCCAAAATGAACAGGACATCGGGATGGCGCCGGGCCCAAGCCTCCAGGCGATCAAGCGGAGCGAGAGCTCCGGTGGGATTGTTGGGATGGGTGAGATAGACGGCGTCGACCTCACGAAGGTGGCCCTCGATCTCGGGCCAGGCGGCCTCAGCATCAAAAACCGAAAGGACCGGAACGCCCTTCGCCTCGGCGGCCGCTCGAAACTCCGCGAAGGTGGGTTCGAGGACGAGCACCGCGCGAGGCACGAGCGCATCGAAAAGCGTCCAGAGGAGCTCGGTGGCTCCGTTGCCGAGGATGACCCGCGACGGCGCGAGTCCGAATCGCTTCGCGATGGCGCTTCGGGCCTCGGAGCCGTCCGGATCTGGATACGGACGTGGATCCCAAGCGGCCATGGCCGCGCGAATGCCCGCATGGACCTCGAAGGGGACGACATTGACGGACAGATCGAGGATGTCGGCCTCGGTGAGGCCCAAGGCCGTGAGCTCCGCGGGGCGCGTTCCGCCGTGCTCCGTCATGACCAGACTTCTAATGCCAAGACCGTCCCCGCGAAAGCCACGCCGGCGCGCCTCGCAATGCGGATGGCCTCGGAGAGACGTTCGGCGTCGCAGCTCCGCTCCGGGTCGCCGAGTGCGTAGCAGCCCCGCTTCGTCAGCCGAACCCCGAGGAGGCCCGCCATCATGGCCATGGGTTGCCCGGCATTCGGGCTCGCGGTGTGGCCTCGGTCTCGTAGAAAGATGTGCCATGCGCTCCGACGTCGTCCGGCGGGACCGACCGTCCAGAGAAGGAAGGCCGTGATGCGGGCCGGGACGAAGTTCAGCAGGTCGTCCAGGCGAGCTGCGGCCTTCCCAAACCACTCGCGATGGTCTCGATACCCGTACATCGCGTCCAGCGTATTGACGCTTCGATAGGCAACGGCACCGGGCCAACCGAAGACGGCATACCAAAAGAGGGGCGCAACCCAACTGTCGGAAGTGTTTTCGGCCACCGACTCGACAGCACCCGCAGCGAGCTCCTCGCTATCGAGCTCGCGCGGGTCGCGCGAGCAAAGGCTTCGGAGGCCTTCCCGCGCTTTCTCGAGATCACCGTTGCGAAGCGCCGACTGAACCCGGCGCGCGGCTCTGAGCAGCCCGCTCAACGTCGCGGATGCGGCCAGGACGAAGACGTCCACGGCAAACTGGAGCGAGACGCGACCGGCGAGCACCCGGGCGACCGCGACGGCCAGCACCGCGGCTGTCGTGACGAGCACCACCTGCACCGTGCCCGCCACGATTTGGTGAGATGGAGGCCTCTTCGGATCCTGGAGCTTGGCAGCGAGGAGAGCTGCGCCGCGTCCGATCCAAGCCACCGGGTGCATCGCCGACGGCCAGGAGCGCTGGACCACGTCGAGGGCGAAAGCGGAGGCCAGAGCAGCCGCGCCGGGATCGATGAAAAGAGAAGTCATGGTGGAGTCTTCGGCGTCCCCCCGGCCGGAGAGGCTACGTGGAGAGGCGTCCGCGGGCACCGATTGTGCGCCCGATGGACGGTCGGTGAAAAGACTTGCGGAGCTGAGTTTCGACGCGCGAAGGCCCGTTCTAAGCACAAGGCGTGAACGAGTTCGGCCTGACCTTTCTCCTTCCCCTCCTCCTAACTTTTGCGCCCGCGATCGTAGCCTATGTACTCTTTGGAGGAGGCTTCTGGACCATCGTGCTCGCGCTTTTGGTAGGCGAGGGCTTGCGGCGTCCGTACCAAGGCTGGCTCCAACGCCGCGCGGCCCGGCAGATCTCGGCCAGCCTAGGGGGCATGGCTCAGGGTCGAGAGTTCGGGCCGGTCCAAGCCTCGGACTTCTTTCCTCCGCTCAGCGAAGCCTTCTACCGAGAGAGTCAAGCCGAGCTCGAGCGACTGGGCTTCGTTCTCGTGGGTGATGGTCAAGACCTCACAGCCAAGGTCCTACATCCAGAGCAGACCGTGTTCTTCCGCCTCATGGTCACGGCGGACCGGAGCACGGCCGCGGTCGTGGCGCAGATCAAGCTGGCCGGGATCGCCTCCTGGGCCATGTGGCTCAGCGGCCGCAGCGACGTCCGTTTCATCGAGTTCGAGACCGAGCTCGATGCGGATCATCACATCAACACGAACGCCTCCGGCCAAAGCAACCCCTTCGACCAGCCGCCATGGACTCAGGTCGAGGCCTTGCCGCCGACGACGCCCATCCCCGCGCTCTACGCCCGCCACCAAGAGCGCGTGGAGGAAGCCCTGGCCCAGAGCGGCCCTCTCCCTCCGCAGCCGCTCCCCACGCACCTCGAGGGGATGCTCGAAGAGATGCGCAAAGCCTCGGCTCGCGAGGCGGCGTGGCGGGCGAAGGCCGGCGTGAGCTCAGCCGAGCTGGATCGCACCTTAGCTTTGGAACCCAATGCGCCTCCGTCGGTGCGGACGCACCTAGAGCGGGAGCTCCAAGACGGGCGCGTGAGCCCGGCCCCTTCCGAGACCTCACCCACCGAGCCCCGCTCGGGGGTGAAACCTCAGTCTCGGGATTGACGGAGGCCGTCGACCAGCGCTGCTTCCGCCCGGTCGAGATGACCGCGGAGAGTCTCCACCGCGCTCGGGACGTCGCCGCGCTGGCAGGCTTTCAGCAGCGCCGCATGCTCCGCCTCGGAGCGATCGGCTCCACCGAGCGCCTCGACGTAGAGCTGCACGTAGGGCGCCACGGCGGCGTGAAGAATCTCCGCCCAGGCCAGGCCTCGTGACCAGGACGCAGCTCGGTACAGAGCGCTGTGAAAGAGCCAGTTCGCCTCGGTCATGGCGTCCGAAGCGCTCTCTAGAGCGAACTCTGCCTCCGCCAGATCGACCTTCGTCATCCGCGGCAGAGCGCGGGTTAGGAGCCCGACCTCCACACCCCGGCGCAGCTCGAAGATTTCCTCGGCGTCGTCAGGGGCGAGCTCGGGGACCTGGACCCCGCGATTGCGCTCGAAGCGGAGAAGCCCCACCCCCGCGAGACGCTGGAGAGCCTCTCGGACCGGGATCTTGCTCACCCCCAGCCCTTCCGCGAGGTCGTCCTGGCGCAGCCAGCTTCCCGGGGCCAGATCGCCGCGGCGCAGGGCCGTCATGAGGGCCGCCTGGACATACTCGACAGTGGACATCCAAAGATCGTATACGATTATTCGATGAGTCTTGATGACTTTCGACGGGAGCCTCTGCTCTTCGGCCCCTCGCCGATCCATCCCCTCCCTCGTTTCTCTGAAGCTCTGGGCGGAGAGGTCGAGATCTGGGCCAAACGAGAGGACTGCAACTCGGGCATCGCCTTTGGGGGAAACAAAGTTCGCAAGCTCGAGTATCTCGCCGCCGACGCTCTCGACTCTGGCTGTGACACCCTGGTCTCGATCGGAGGCATTCAGTCGAATCACACCCGCCAGGTCACGGGCGTCGCGTGCCGGCTGGGGATGAAGGCAGTCACGGTTCAGGAAGGATGGGTCGACTACAACGACATGGCCTATGACCGGGTGGGCAACATCCAGCTCACGCGGATCATGGGAGGCGATGTTCGCGTGGATCCAGCGGGCTTCGATATTGGCCTCCGCGACTCCTGGAAACGTGCGCTCGAGTCGGTAGAGGTGGCCGGAGGGCGCCCCTATCCGATTCCTGCCGGTGCTTCCGACCACCCCCTCGGGGGGCTCGGCTTCGCGCGATGGGCGCGCGAGGTGGCCCAGCAGGAGGCTGAGCTCGGGGTCTTCTTCGATACCATCATCGTGTGCACCGTCACCGGGTCGACCCACGCCGGGATGATCGCCGGTTTCGCCCTCGAAGGACGAGAGGACCGCAAGGTGGTCGGCATAGACGCGTCGGGGACCCTGGAGCAAACGCGCCAACAGGTGACCCGCATCGCCAACCAGACCGCCGAGAAGATCGGGGTCGGACGCCCCTTGAGGGAGGACGAGATCACGGTCGTGCCGGGCTACGAAGGCCCGGCCTACGGAGTCCCGGACCGAGCTACGGTATCCGCCATCCAGCTTGCAGCGCGCACGGAGGGGATGCTCACCGACCCCGTCTACGAGGGCAAGTCCATGGCGGGTCTCATCGGGCTGGTGCGCAACGGCACCATCGCTCCCGGCTCACGGGTGCTGTACGCGCACCTCGGCGGCCAACCGGCGCTACCCGCGTATGCCGGGTTTCCCGGGTTGGGCTCGCCCGAGCGAGAGCTATCCGATTGAGCCGAGATCCACCGCCTCGATGCCGCGACTGCGAAGAGCGAGTTCGGCCAAGGGGAGATAGCCTGGGCACTTCTCGATAAGGGGGCCGTCGCTGGTGGCCACCACCCACCCGGTGCTCGCCAACGCCCTATCCGCGGAGGCCTCGAGTCGCACCTCGAAGTCCCCACGGCTGCGAATGAAGCCCGCCAGACGACCGGAGTTGGAGACGGGCGCATCCAAGATCCAAACCACCCGGCGCACCGACTGCAGACCCTCCACGAGGAGATCGAGAGCAGCGTCCGTGCGCTCCGAGCGCCGCCAGGTGCCGTGCACGCTGGCCACGTCGCGAACCACGCCATCCCGGCCCCGCAAGACCGCCCCTCCAGCCAAGCCCCGCTCCGTCGTCACGAGCTGGTTGAAGCCGTCCACGGCCACCTCCCAGCCCGACGGATCTTCGACGCGGCGGGACCGTCGCGCCGCAACTTCAGCTTCAGTCGCCGAACAGCGCCGCACCATCATCCGCTGACGCTGGCCAAGCTGGTGCTTGTTGCCTACGAGGGACAGCGCCGCACCGTCGGCGTAGCCCCGGCTGAGCAGCCAGCTCAGCTCGTAGGTCGCCGCCCTCAGCCGAGATAGATCCCGCTCCGCCAGCGCTCTCGCGTCCTCAGGATGAGCGCCCGCCATCCCTAGAGTTCCTCCGCGACCTCGCGAATGACCCGGCGGAGCCGTACGCGTTCGGCGGCGAGACACCGTCTCGCCTGGGAAAGGCCGAGACGCTCCGCAGCCTGACCTGCGTGCTTCTCGTCCAGAACAACCTCGAGGACTACGAGGGCGTTCGCACTGACGGCGCCGAGATTCGCCATGGTGATGAGCTCCATCAGAAAGCGCATTTTCCCCCGTGAGGGCAAGGGAGCGAGGTTCGGAGCGTGAACCCTCGTCGAACGCGGAGGGGGCCTCGGCTCCCTCGATCGCCGCTTCGATTTTTCGCAGGGCTCGGCAACAATGGCGTCCTCCGATGGACGCCCCCTTCACCACCGAGCGCTGTGACCCTCGAGCCCCGGACGCGCTCCACTGCCTCACCGAGTACTACGCCGAACTCAATCGTCGATTTACTCAAGGCTTCGACGTCAACCTGTCTGCGGATCCCGACGCCGAAGACATGATCCGTCCTCGGGGAGACTTCTTCGTGGCCCGCATGAGCGGAAGGCCGGTGGGATGTGTAGGTCTCAAGGGCACCGACAAAGGCTACGCGGAGATCAAGCGACTGTGGGTCGATGCTTCGACCCGCGGCCAAGGCTTGGCTCGGCGACTCATGGAGGTGGCCGAGGAGGCAGCCCGGGACCTCGAGATTCGCGTGCTTCGCCTCGACACGAACTCGGCTCTCCCCGAGGCGGTGCGGTTTTACCAGCGCGCGGGCTGGCGGGAGATCGAGCGTTTCAACGAAGACCCCTACCCGGACTACTTCTTCGAGAAGGTGCTCTGATACTCTCGAGGTTCCGGAGGAGTCCTCATGACCACACCCGTTCCCCAGCGCTCGCCCGACCCCCTCGTGACCACGAGCTACACCGACCACGTCCTCACCCTCACCCTCAACCGGCCGGCCCGTCTCAATCCGCTCTCGGAGGAGATGCTCGTCGCCCTTCAGGAGGCGCTCGACGCGGCCGCGACCACCCCGGAAGTACGGGTCGTCATCCTCGCCGCCGCCGGCAAGGCATTTTGCGCGGGTCACGACCTTCGCGAGATGCGAGGGATCTCTGAGCAAGAGGCCCACCAGGAGCTCTTCGATCGCTGCGGGCGGATGATGCAGACCGTCACCGCCATGCCCAAGCCGGTCATCGCTCAAGTGCAAGGCCTCGCCACCGCGGCCGGATGTCAGCTCGTGGCCGCCTGCGATCTCGCCGTCGCCTCAACTCAGGCACGATTCGCCGTCTCCGGCATCAACGTAGGCCTCTTCTGCTCCACCCCCGCGGTTCCGCTGTCACGTAACCTCTCGCGAAAGCGCGCCCTGGAGATGCTTCTCACCGGTGACTTCATCGACGCCGCGACCGCCGAAGAGTGGGGGTTGATCAATCGAGTGGCCGACTCCGACACCCTCGAGGCCGAGACCCGAGCTCTCGCCCAGAAGATCGCGACCAAGACACCGCTCTCCATCCAGCTCGGCAAGCAGATGTTCTACCGACAGCTCGAGCTCCCGCTGGGCGAAGCCTACGCTTTCGCCAGCGAAAGGATGGCCTGCAACATGGACAGCGAAGATGCCCGTGAGGGCATCGACGCCTTCCTCGAGAAACGTCCGCCCCGCTGGCAGGGACGGTGACGGCATAAAGCGCAGCCACGCTTGACCTGAAGACCACGGGACACGGTCCGGTCCTCGGAAGCCCAGTGCGAGGTCGCGAAACCCTGATGGAAGGATGGGCAGGAACAGCATGAGGCCTACTCGCGACGGACTCCCCACCGAGGACCAGTATCGAGGCGTGCTCTTGGGGCTGGCGGCAGCCGACGCCCTCGGCGCTCCCTTTGAGGGCGGCCCCCTCGAGCGCTTGGTCTGGCAGGTGCTGGGCCGCGATCGCGAGGGTCGCCGCCGCTGGACGGACGACACTCAAATGTCCATCGACGTGCTCGAGACCTACCTCACCCACGGGGGCCTCGACCAAGATCGGCTCGCGGTCCGGTTCGCGGCCAGCTATCGATGGAGCCGTGGCTACGGGCCCGGGGCGGCGAGGGTGCTGAGACGCATTCGGAAGGGTCAGGATTGGAGGTCCGCCCGGCGAACCGTCTATCCTGAGGGGAGCTACGGCAACGGAGGTGCGATGCGAGCCCCCGTAGTGGCTCTGGTCGCGGCGACGGCAGACTCGGAACTCTCGGACATCATCGAGGCGACGCGCCGCGTAGCAGAGATAACTCACGCTCACGAACAGGCGCTCCAGGGTTCATCGCTGGTGGGTCTCGCCACCTTCGCAGCCCTGCTCGGACGGGCCGCCGGCTCGGTCATCGAAGAAGCCTCCGCGGCCGTGACGGACGAGCAGCTTGCGCAGCGGTGGAGCGTCGCTCGGTCCTGGCTTCGGGACGGAGCGTCTCCGAATCCCGCGAAGGTTCGCACGGAGCTCGGAGCCGGGATGCTCGCCGTCGACTCCTGCGTGACCGCGACCTACCTCGCTCTTCATCATCTCACCGATCCGTTCGAGGTCTTGCTCGACTCGGTCCGCGAGCTAGGCGGTGACGTCGACACCATTGGGGCCATGGCGGGAGGGATATGGGGCGCTCACAACGGCGCGGCGCGCCTCCCGAGCCACTTGCTCCAACGCGTCGAGAAGGTCGAGGACCTCGAGGACCTAGCCGATCGCGTATGTCGGACCGTGAGGGGCCTGGGACCGGACACCCTCAAGGGCCCGCCCAGAAATCGACCCGAGCCGTAGCGTGTATGCGCAGTCCCGAACCCCTATCGCCCCTCGCCGTCTCCCTCGTGGCATAGATGACATCGACCCCAAAGGTCGTTCGATCGACCGGCGACCAAAAGAGATTGGCTGAATAGAACTCCCCGGCCCGAAAGGATCCGTCGGGGGCTAAAGCATCGAGGCCGAAGCGAAGCGCGCTGACCGCGGCGGTGCTTCGCCATCGAGCGCTCCACCAGTGCTGGAGGGCGACGTAGCCGGCAAGCACCTCCGTCGCGGCAATCGAGCCGTCCGGCTTCACGAAGCCGTCGAGTCCAGCCCCCACGAAAGAGAGATAGTAGCGCGCAAACCCCGTCCCGAACTGGCCCTGAAAGGACACTGAGTCACGTGGACCAAGAAAGGGGAGCCGAACCCGGCCAGAGAGATTGACACCACCCACCCATGCATCGTCCGACGCGGTCTCCAGTCGACGCAGGAGTCCCGCGGCGCGAACACGCAGGACGGTTTGCCTCAGCTGGACATAGCCGGTGAGGTCTGGAATGACTTCGGAAGCTAAGGGCACAGACGTTGACCCGGAGAGATCGCCGGCGGGGTTCTCAGCGCCTATGCCCATCCTCCACCCCGAGCGGCCCAGGTTCGCCGCGTAATGCACGCCGGGCTGACGAAGCGTGGGACTCCCTAGCGGCGCGTTGGCGGCCTCCGGAAGCGCCGCCACATCGACAAAGCTCGACCACCACTGACCGACGTACAGGTTGCCGACCTGCGCCGCGGCGTGTCTCAACTGAAAGGCATACCCCGAGCTGAGGGAGCTTCCGGCTCCGAGGAAATCCGCCTCGATAAAGCCACGTACGGGGCCGAGACGGGTCTCAGCTCGGACGTCAAAGTTGATGCGACTGCTCCGAGCGCTGAAGTTGGTCTGGCCTCGGCGATCTCCGCTCTCCCCATCGAGCGGTATCGTTCGGTTGCTTACGACATCGGGAAAACCTAACCCATCGAGGTCGCTCGTGACATCGGCCCGCACGAAGCCGCCTAGACGCACCGATGCCCCCGTGCCGGGAATCGCCAGCGAACCTGGAAAGGTCCCGGTGCGTACGATCGCGTCGTCTGGAAAGCGGCCGATCTGAGGACTCTCAACGTCGGTCACCGAGCGGTCATTGGCCGCGTCAGCCCGGTCCTCGGGCGCGGTGTTCGCGAGCGCCGCACTGATCCAGACCAGCCCCAACCCAGTACCCAGCACCGGCAGGATCGCTCCTCTCCGCCACGCCGGCGCCCTCATCCTGGCCTCTTGAGAGCGCCCTTGACCTCCTGAACGTGCTTCCAGACGCTCGATATCACGACCGAACCTTCCCCCACGGCGGAGGCCACACGCTTCACCGAACCGCACCGCACATCGCCCACGGCGAAGACCCCCGGGGCCGAGGTCTCGTACTGCGACCTTCCTCCGCCGTCTTCGCCCGTGAGCACGAAACCCTTGGCATCGAGCCGGACCACCTCTGAGAGCCAGCGTGTGTTCGGCGCAGCCCCCACCATCACGAACACGCCGCGGGCATCCATGCGCGTCGAACCCGCGGGGGAGCGGTAGACAACCTGTTGAAGGGCAGAATCCCCATCCAGGGCTTCGATCTGAGTCTCGTAGTGTAGAGTGATGGCCTCGTCCGACTCCAGCCGACGGGTGAGATAGTCCGACATCGACGCGGCCAGAGAACGCCCACGCACCATCACGTGAACGTGCCGAGCGCTCCGGCTGAGGAACATCGCGGCTTGGCCAGCGGAGTTTCCACCGCCCACGACCACCACCGTCTCCCCGGAGACATACCGTGCCTCCGTCTCCGTCGCGGCGTAGTAAACCCCGCTCCCCTCGAACTCTGTAAGCCGGTCCCAGGGGAGGCGGCGATACTGAACTCCGGTCGCGATCACGATGGCCGCAGCGACCACCTCCGTCTCGTCATCCAGCCTGGCCGTGTAGCGGCCCTCCGACGCTCGACGAAGTTCCGTCACCCGGCGCGGTCGAACGAAACGGGTGCCGAACTTCATGGCCTGGACCTCACCTCGCCAGACCAGGTCTCCGCCTGCAATCCCCGTAGGGAACCCCATATAGTTCTCTACCCTCGAGGAGGTGCCTGCCTGGCCGCCGACCGCGACCTCTTCGACGAGGATGGACGACAGGCCCTCCGCTCCCGCGTACACCGCCGCGGCGACGCCGCTCGGACCGCCCCCCACGACCAGAACGTCGACTTCGGTCCGTGCCTCGAGCCCTTGGTCCAGGCCCAGCAGGCCAGCAATGATCCGTGGCGTAGGGGCTTTGACGAGGCCTTCCTCGGCGAAGACCACGCCCGGGCAAACGTCGCCCTCGCAAAGAACGCGAGCCTCAGGCTCCTCGAGAGACAGCGAGCGATAAGGGATCTTGTTGCGGCTGAGAAAGCTCTCGACAGCTCGGACCTCGCGACTCTCGGCGGCCCCCACAAGGGTCAGGTTTCCATCCCCCGACTCGACCTGGCGCCGTCGTCGACCGGCGAGCACGGACAGGACGATGTCACTCATCTCGGGGACCCGAGAGAGCAGGCGAAGCACGGATGGCCGCGGGGCCACCAAGACTCGACTATCTTCCTTCGTCCTCAGCGCGAGGGTCGCCGCCGTACCGTTGAGAAATCCTATCTCCCCCGTGAACTGGCCCGGCCCGAGGTGAGCGTTGAGATAGGCTTCCCCGGTCCTCAGGTCGAAGACCTCGATCGCACCCTCCAGAATGTAGACGAAGCTATCGAGAGGCTCGCCCGGCCGGATCACGACGTGTCCGGCGGGCCAGCCGAGTTCGTCTGATATCTCGCGGAGAGCTTCGACATGCTGCTCGCTGAGAGGTCTACGTTGCGCCTGAGCAAGGTTGGTAGCGAAGCTCTCCATGGTGGGCTACCGACCGAGTGCGTCAATCACGAGCTGCGCCGCCGCGCCGCCCGAGTATTGCTGCTGCCCCGTGATGAGGTGACCGTCCCTCACCGCAAAACGGTCGAAGGGCTTGGACACGATAAAGTTGGTGCCCTCGAGCTTCTGAGCCTCGGACTGAATCCGGAAAGGCTGGATCTTCGTCCCCGCCGCCTGGTCTGCGAAGTCTTCTTCGGCGTCTGCAAACCCGGTCCAGGTTTTGCCTTGAACGAGAAGCTCGCCCGTAGAGAGCTGGGTCTTGAGCAGGACGCAGGTCGCATGGCAAATGACGCAAACCACCTTCTTGGCTTCGTAGGCGCGAGCAACGAAGGCGTGGACCTCAGGGTTGTCGTACATGGTGATCATGGGTCCCTGGCCTCCAGCCAGCATGACCGCGTCGAAGCGCTCGAGATCTACGGAGCTGAGAGGAGCCGTGTCCGCGAGCAGCGCCGCGTGCTGAGGCGACTTCTTGAAGCCGAGCGAGATGAGGTCGTCGGACGAGTAGCCGCTGGCATCCTCGGGGTCGCTATACCCGTCTCCACTCAGAGTACCGCCTTCCGGAGAGACGATTTCGACTTCGTAGCCGGCTTCGACAAAGCTGAAGTAGGGATGCGTCAGCTCCGCCCACCAAAACCCCACCGGCCAACCGGTCACAGGGGAGGTGGCCGAATTGGAGGCAACCATCAGAACGCGTTTTTGGGAGAGCTTGTCGATATGGACGTTGGACATTCTTCTATCTCCGGGCGACGCCTCTCATGCTCAGCTGAAGAGCTTCCTTCTCGAGAATCTGCTCGACCGGAAGACTGCTAATGGGCACGCCGGACGAGACGGGTATCAAGCCAGCGAGTTGCAGAGCGAGGTAGCGATGGCAACACACCCGAAGGAAAGAGCTGAGATTGGAGACGTCACGACCTTCTTCGAGACTCTCGAAGTATAGGCGGTTGATGAGTTTACTTACGGTGAGGCCATCGCGGCTCGCGATTTCCTCGAGCGTGTTCCAGAAGAAGTTCTCGAGCCGAACGCTACTCACCATCCCGTCGAAACGCATGGACCGGCTCGTGCTCGCCCACAGATGCGGATCTGCGCCGATAAATAGTTTGCACATCGTTCGTTTGCTCCTCGTTCACACGCGGAAAGAAGGATGAAGCCGGAAGCTCGTCGAGTGGTAGCAGCCCGCTACTACATGCGCTCGAGCACCGAGCGATCCCCGGGATTCCGCCGTTGTGGGCCGCCGCAGCGCGACGGAACAAAAATAGACGTATGCTTATGTTTGGGGAAGCAGGGTTTTCTCGAAGAAACGAAACAAAGCCGTGATAAGCACGCGCAAGTGGCGAAAGACGAAACCTCGAAGACGCGTCTCGCGATGCGGCGCCAACCGGCTCAGGCGCGTGGTCGAGAGCGTTTGGAGGCTATCGTGGAGGTGGCCGAAGCGCTGATGCTCGAGAAAGGACTGACGGGACTGAAGGTTCGGGAAATCGCACGCCGATCCGGAGCGAACATCGCCACCATCTACCAGTTCTTTCCCGGCCGCGGCTCCATCACTCGATATATCGTCGAGAAGTACTATCGGAAGCTCGGCGAGGAGCTGGAGCCAGCCTTCCGGGCCGCAGATCCTACGGACGTTCATGCGTCCCTTGCTCGCCTCCAAGATGCCGCCTTTCACTTCTACGCCGATCACCCCGTAACACGAGAGCTTTGGCCGGGAATCCAGGGTGACCAGAGTCTTCGGGCGCGCGACCACGAGGACACTCAGGACTACGTGAACCGTGTCTTCGAGTTCCTGAGTCGCCTACGGCCCGAGGCCACCGATGCAGATCTCGACACCACCGCGAAATACATCGTCGCCACCAGCGCTCCCCTGATCCGAGCGGGCCTCGACCGCCCAGAGGACGCGCCTACGCTCCTCAGCACTCATCTCCACGCCATCACCGCGCTCGTGGAGTCTCTCTGAGTATCCAGCGGGACAGTCCGAGGCTCCCCCTAGAGCCAGTGAGCAGCCGCTAGCGGCGGCCTCAGCTGTGTCGGCGGCTAGATCAAGGGAGCGTGCTTGAGGCCACCGGCTCCTCCAGAGACGTTCGAGTCGAGCGAAGCAAGACGTCAGCGGCTCCCGAACGAGCCCTTGGGCGACTCGATGGGCGGGATCCGGCGGGCAGTCATTACAAAGAAAGCTGACGGTTTTACTCTCAACCCCTTCTTTCATGCGATCCCCTTCGCGGTTGTGGAGATAGATGCCGTAGCCCTGGTCCCGGAAGCTTTCGCGGCCCGTTTCGGCGAACAATTCGGCCTGAGCGTCGTCGGGTCCCCCCAGAGGTGGTTCGGGGTTCCCGTCGAAGGCAACCTCTCGATAAGCAACGTCACCTACCGCGGACGGGTGGGGCCCGCGGCTTGCCGGTCCGGACAGACGGCGCGATCATGGTGCTCGTTGCGGAGAGCACCGATGCTGGAGAAGCGACTCGCTAAGCTGAGCAAGTTCCTGAGTCTTGTCCTCAGACACGAACCGTCCGCCGCCCATATCGAGCTAGACTCGGGGGGATGGGTGCCTGTCCCGGCGCTCCTCCGCGGCCTCGAGAGCGCGGGTCGGAGGATGACCCAATCCGAGCTGGAGCAGGTCGTAGCTGAGAACGACAAGCGGCGTTTCGTCATCCGCGAGGGGCGCATACGCGCCTGTCAGGGACACTCAGTGGCGGTAGACCTCGGCCTCGAGGCGACCCCACCACCTCCGCAGCTGTATCACGGCACCGCCACTAGGTTCCTCTCGCTCATCATGAGTGAGGGTCTTCGCCCTATGTCGAGACAGCACGTCCACCTCTCGAGAGAGCGCAACACGGCCGTCAACGTCGGGGCGCGTCACGGAAAGCCCACCGTCCTCGGCGTCGAGGCCGGAGCCATGCACGAGGCCGGATACACGTTCTTCCTCTCGGACAACGGAGTTTGGCTGACGGACCGCGTCCCGCCCGAGTTTCTCTCGCCGTACTGAAGTTGCCTTTGGTCGAGAGCCGTTCCAGGCTCTTAGTGTTTGATAAACACGACACGGCGCTATAGACCCCTAGGCCGAATCGAAATTCGAGTTTCGGTTGAAGGACTCGTATGCACGTGCTCAAGCCCCCCGACCCCTTTGAAGCCATCGGCGCCTGCCCTAGCATCTTCTTGGCGGGCTCCATCGAGCTGGGCCAAGCCGAAAACTGGCAGCGACGCTGCGAGCACGACCTGGCCGATCTTGACGTGGCCATCCTCAATCCCCGTCGCGATCGCTGGGACTGGTCCGGGCCGTCTACCTACGACAGCTCCGGCTTTCGGGAGCAGGTGGACTGGGAGCTCGAGGGTCTGGAACGGTCAACCCTCATCGCTCTGCATCTGGTCGAAGGGACGAAATCACCGGTCTCGCTGCTGGAGCTCGGCCTTCACGCGCGGTCGGGCAAGATTCTCGTCTCGTGTCCGCGCGGTTTCTGGCGTCATGGGAACGTCGCGGCAGTCGCTCAGAGGTACGGCTTGCCGCTCTTCGATGCTCGGGAACCGATGATGGAGGAAGTCCGACGCCGTCTTGCCCAGGACTGAGCGGGTTTGGGGTCAGCGAACGTCGAGGATGGGCCACTCGAGCTCCGCGGCGGCGCGGCGGAGCTTGCGATCTGGATTGACGGCGGCAGGCCGACCCACCACGGCGAGCATCGAGTAGTCCGAGAAGCTGTCGGAAAACGCGTAGCTCTCCAGGAGGTCGACGTCGAAGGACCGGGCATACTCCTGAATGAGTCGCGCTTTCACGGCCCCGGCCACGATCGGCTTCACGAGCTTGCCGGTGGCCACACCGTCCTTCATCTCCAGGCGGTTGGTTACGACGTCGTCGATGCCGAGGTGGCGCGCCAGGGGGGCCACGAGTACGTCGAGGCTTCCCGACACGATGACCTGACGGAGGCCCTTCTTCTGGGCGTTTTCGACGAGTTCGTAGACCCCAGGGAAGATATTGGGCTTGAGCACTTCCTCGAAATGCTCCTCGGCCAGCTCCAACAGACGGTCTTCGAAGGCCCCTGCGTAGCCGGCGTAGAGGAGCTCGTTGAAGAGGGCCCGGGACAGCTGGTCGGCCACCAAGAAGGCGGGCAGCTTGGCGACCCCCGCCACCGTCTTGAGGACTGAACGGGACAGCGTGCCTTCGTTTCGGGCCAAGAACAGATAGCTATGCACCAGGTTGGTGCTCACCAGCGTCCCGTCCATGTCGTAAAAGGCGGCTCGGCGCTGGCCGTCCGGCGCCGGGGCCATCCCCCGCCAGGGAAGGTTCGCTTGACGCATCGTCATCAGACGCTCACGTCGGCCATGAGGATGGGGGCCAGGTGGAGCATGCTGATCTCCGGGTTAGGCTTGGTGAGGTCCTTGGCGCGCTCGATAGCGTCATGAAGAGTGGCGGCGCGCTCCCACCCCATGATGCGAGGCACGTGCTCGTTTTCAGCCCCTACGCAAATTACCTTGCCGACGCGGGCACGCCCGGAGTCACCCCAGTACCACATGTAGAAGGGATGGGCGCCGTGGAAGGCGTTGCCGCGCCGATACATCTCAATATAGGTGGGATTGGTAGCGAATTCCTTCTCGAAGCGGCGATGGAGCTGAAAGGAGTCCGTCGTCTCGGTCAGGCAACGGTGGAAGAACTCGATGTAGCTCGGGTGGAAGCGCTGGTCGAACTCATCGAACAGGGGGTGGGTAATGATCATCACCCCATCGTCCTTGAGCAGCGGTGACCCGCGGTAGAGGTTGTAGATATAGCCCAGCGCCATCACCTGCACGAGTAGAGGGTTGAGGATACTGTTGGCGTTGTAGGGGCTGATGTACGGGATGCCCGTGATCATCACGTCGGCCTGACCCTTCACCGGCACGCAGTACTGCTCGTAGTTCTTCTCGAGGATCTTCGCGTGCACCGGGTCCGTCTTTCCGGCGTGGACCGCGATGAGCTCGTAGGGCGAGGGCACCCGGTGAAAGACCTCACGCTTCGCCGAGCGAGGCAGACGCTTGAGGGTCCAGCGCAGCGACTGAAAGGCCATCCGGTCGAGCTCGGTGAAGTCGTCCTCGTTTTTGGCAAGGAAGCCCATCTGCCGGTCGTACATCCGGTTATTCAGGGCCGTCTCAATGTGGAAGACCTTCATGTGCTCGTCGATGACCCGACCGATGCGATTTCCGCTGTGGGCGAGCTCCGATTTCGACGGGTCCATGTAGCCGTCGACCTCGAGCATGGTCTTTGGATTGTGATGAGCCTTGAGCCCCTGATAGTCGGTGGTGCCAATCCCCATCGACTTGTGCCCGCCATCCATGGGGACGAGGTTCACGTTGATGTAGATGGTGAGGTCCGCCTCCGCGCACCAGCGATGGGTCTTTACCACTTCGCCGAGCTCAGTCTCTCCGATCGTCACGATCGCGTCCGGGTCCTCGGCGTCGTGATTGATGAAGCGCTTGGGGTAGAAGCGCTCGAAGATCTTCTTGCCCACCATCCTCTTCATCTCGCCGGAGGTCATGCGGCGATGGAGGGCGTTGGCGATCAGCAGCCGGATATCGTCCACGCCGTGATCGGCGAGCATCTGGAGGACGATGCTCAGGACCCGCTCGCGGACGTCCGGTGTCCGCATCTGCGGAAGCGGCAGCGAGATGTCGTCCATGACGATGGTCACCTTCATGGACGGCTCGAGGAGCGCGTAGAGGGGCTCCATCTCCTCCGGGTGATTCAGGGCATAGCGAATCGCAGCGTCGGCATGGGGCAAACCCTTGATAGGGGCATTCGGGTAGATGACCCGGGTGCCCAGCGGGAGCTGCTCGTACAGGAAATCCTCCCCAGAATGGAGGATTCTGGGGGCACTGTCCGAGTCGATGTAGACGACATTGTCCTTCTCCCGCGGAATCACCGCGCGGGTTTTGTTCGGCGGTCGCCGCCCAGTCAACCTTTCCTAGCAGACGTCCTGGCCGGCCTTCCGGCAACGACGTCTGCTAAGGAAGGGTCACGCGCGTGAGCGGATCCTCGGGCGGCAACCATCCTGTGCGTGGACCTTTCACGATCTGCCGACTCGAGTGCTCTCCAGAGGAGACAGCGTCCGATCACGCGGACGTCCGCGAGCCCCGAGCCTTCGGCGCTTCCAGCTGGCACGGAGCATGCTGGTACGCCAGGCATGCCGACGCTGCCCGCTCCGCACCACGTATGCCCGCAGTGTCGGGCCTTGTATCGCACCGGACCCGGCTACTGTGGCCGCGACGGAGCCGAACTCTACCCCACCGACCGAGACCCGGTGGTGGGAAGCATGATCGAGGACTACCGGGTCGTCGCCCTCTTGGGTGATGGTGCTATGGCCCGTGTCTATCGCGTGATCCACGCCCCCACCGGGCGCGCCTACGCCATGAAGACCCAGTTCGGGGACGTCGCCAATCACCGCGTGATGCGGAACCGCTTCGCCCTCGAGACGCGGCTGGCTCGCAGCCTCCATCACGCCCACCTGATCGGCGCGGTCGACGAGGTCAGTCCCGGCGGCCACCCCTTTCTCATTCTCGAACTCGCTCCTGGGGGCAGCTTGGAGAAGCGCATTCTCCGGGACGGGCCGCTGTCCACGGAGGAGGCCCTCGGAATCTTGAGAGGGGTGCTCACCGGGCTCGCGGCGCTGCACGAAAAGGGCGTCGTTCATCGCGACGTCAAGCCAGGCAACATCTTGCTCCACCCGCAGTCGGACGGCTCCGTGGTGCCCCGCCTCTCCGACCTGGGCGTGGCACACGTGTCAGGACACACCTGTGACACGGTCGCCGGGAGCGTGGTGGGAAGCCCTTCCTACATGCCGCCGGAGCAAGCCCGGGGGGAGCCCGTGGACGCTCGCTCCGACCTCTACGCGGTGGGGGCCACGCTCGAGGCCATGCTGACCGCCGAGCTTCCCTTCCGCGGGCGCCCGGACGAGATCCTCGCGGTGAAGATCGCGGCTCGAGCCCGCCTTGGGCGCTCCGCAAAGCTCGAGCCGCAGATTCGCGCCTTCATTCGGAAGCTCGCCGCGCCCCGGGCCGAGGACCGCCCCCAAAGCGCCTACGAGGCGCTCGGTCTCCTCGAGGTGATCGAGCGGACCTTGCTCGAGCGTCGACGCCAAGTCCGGGAAGCCCACGAGCGGGCGCCCGACTGGCGTCGTGCTGGGGTGGCGGCGGCCGCCGTAGCCATCGGCGCCCTCGCCACGGCCGCGCCCTATCTCGTGTCCGCCAAGACGCCCCCGCCGGCGCCGCTGGCCGCCATCGCCGATGCCGGCGCCTCGGCGCGCGCCGAGGCGGGCGACCTCGGGCTTCGTCCCCCGGCCCTCGACGAAGCCCCTACCCTCGAACTTCCGAATCCCCGACCGTTCTGAAGCGCGGGGCGGCTACTCGGCGTAGGTCACGTAGGCGCTGAGGCTCGCGTTACCGCCCCCGAGGAACGCCCGCCCCTCGAAGTTGGCGGAGTAGGTCAGCTCGTTGGAGGCGCCCAGCGTCACGAGGTTGGTGATGTCGATGCGAATGTGATCCACCGGCACCCCAGGGCACCAATAGGCCCGCTCCGGCGCCCAGTTCCCATACTGTCCCGGTGAGGCCCCGCGCGCCGCGGCCGGACCGCAGCCGCCCAAGGACCCAATGGTTCCGGTGTGGCGAATCTCGGGCACCGCGGTCCCATTGACGACGAACTGATGGCGGTGGTCGCACCACTCTGCGCAGTTGGTGTTCGCGTCCTGACCATGACCGCTCAAAATCACCACGAGCTCCACCTTCTGAGCACCGCTAGGGGGAGTGAAGCGGAAGGGATCCCGGCGGTTGTAGTCGAAATCTAGATTGCCACCGGTGAAGGCGCGCGTGGCCGTGGTGGCCCGGAGGCCCACCGACTGGTTCGAGAACCGCAAGGCCACCCGCACGTCGCGTTGCGTCTTACGCTCCCAACCCGGCCCCATCTCGATGCGGAAGTACTGAAGTCCCCCGGGCGCCACCAGCCCCATGAGGGCAGAGGCGTCCATGATCCAGCGTCGGCTTCCCCGGCGCCAGTACGGGGTGATCCAGCGAACCAGCTCGCGGCGGGTTTCGCAGTTGGCCCCGTCCAGACACACCTGCACTCGAGCGATGCGGTCCCACTCGGAACAGGCGAAGACGTTCCGCTCCCGGCAGTTCACGGCCACGTCGACCTCGAGGGTGTCAAAAGCGTCCAGGGAGGCCGCGAGGGTGGCGCTGCGTACGAAGATGCGGTCCGTGACGGCAGCGTCGAGCAGCACGTGGGTCTCGACGCCGACCTCGGACTCGAGGCGGTCGCGGAGCTGGGCCTTGTGGTCGTAAAAGGCCGGCAGGTAGCTCACCATGCGCAGGTCCCAGGGCCTTCCGACGGCCTCGGAGAGGCTCCCCACCGAGTCCCACTTCTGCTCTCGGTCGATCCCCACCGCGATTGGGAAAGGCGGAGGAGCAGGTCCCCGCTCCCCCAGATCGACGACGCTGGCCGGATTGTTGAAGTAGGTCAGGTAGTCCTGAAACCAAGCCCCCACGCTGCCCGAAACCTCGCGAGGAGCGTCCGTGACGTAGTGAAAGCGGGCGCGCTGCAGGATGAGTTGCTCCTCGCTGAGATTGGCAGACGTCAAGGCAGCTTCCACCCGATCTCGAATGGTGCGAACGCGAGCCTGACGCTCGGCCGGGGTCGTCTCCCAAGACAGGAAGAAGAAGTGGTGGTTGACCGAGGTCGCGACCAGAGGCTCCACCGACGAGCCCCAGAGGGCATCCGTGAGGGCCGGGTTGTTCGAAGCCACGAAGCTCACGAACAGGTAGCTGCCGCAGCCCGACCATCGATCCCCAAGGCTCCAGCTCCCGCCGTCCAGCTCATTGACGGTGAAGTCCCCCGCGACGTCGCCGAACTCGAGGGTGGGGCTCGCAGAAGCCATCGGTCGAGCAGCCAGCCCGAGCGTGGCGCAGACCGCTTCGGGGTCCACGGACACCCCTCCGTCTTCGGCGCTGGCGTCGGGCGTGCCCCCGGCGTCCGCCGCGACCCCGGAGTCTGCAGGGCCGAGGTCGGGAGCCTCGGTGCCGCTATCTTTGACGGCACCGAGGTCGGGGGAAGGTCCGGTATCGGCCACCGGCGAGAGCCCGGTGTCGTCGGAGCAGGCGGCAATGGCGAGGGCAGCGGCGATGAAAAGCGCGAGAGGTCCGCGGCGAGGGGTGGGCATGGCGGCGACAACGTACGCGATCCTGGGCGGGCGCGTCCACGTGGCCCTCTCGCGTCAGAGTTTGCCCGTAAAGTAGTCCTGACGATCCGCGAAGAGGAGGTTGAAAGTCGTGAAGGTCCCGCGGATCCGCCGCACGTGGCCCAGGAGCTCCTCCGCCTCGTCGGCCAGCTTCTCGTGAGTATCCAGCGCCTCTTCCAGGACATCGACCGTCTTCGCGAGCCGCTCCAGCCACGAGAAGAATCGGTGAGCAGGGACCGTCCGCGACCGCCCCTCAGCGTCGGTGACGGTCACCGTGCCTCCCTGACGAAACTTCGAGTGAAGGTCTCGGCGCCGGCCGGGCACCAGTTCAGCGAAGAGCTCGGCCACGGCCGCGTGCACCAAGGGTGCCGTCGCATCTCCCACGTCGACGCTCGCAGGGCGACCTTCCCGCTCCGGAAAAGGGCGGTAGCGCGGCGGCGGCGGCGGCACGTAGGCGAGAGCTTCTCCGGTCGCCCTCGACGCTTCGACGTCCGAGCGACTCGGGAGCTTGGCCCGAGGGGCTCGGGGGCTCCGCGGCTTGGGAGGGGGCGTGACGTCGACCAGCTCTCCCGCGTCATTGCGGCGTTTCACCACGGCGGCGGCGGCGCGGCGGCGTCGACTCGGCTCTCGGGTCGGCTGCGGACGGTAGGTGAAGCCTCCGCGCTGGTTGTACTTCGGACACTTCCCGAGGTTTGCGGGGACCCTCCGCATTTCGGGACGCAGCCGACACAGGCCGATGGCCACATCGTCCTCCTCGGCCGTCCCCTCCGGCTTCCAGGCCACGCAGCTTCCGCAGACGTTGGGTTCGCCGAACCATGCTTCGGGGTTCTTTGGATCCTCCGGGTCCGCCATCCGCGGCGGATGGTGCGGGGATGCGCCCGGAACGGCAACCGCGACGAGAGGCTAGCGGCGGCCCCAGCCGTGTCGGCGGCTCGAGCAAAGGAGCATGCTTGGGGCCGCCAGGCTCCTCCGCTACCCGCTCGACAAGGTCCTGGTCCTCGCCGAGGGCCAATATCCGATCGAGGCCCA
>JBCBRU010000081.1:0-20758 GCA_039819565.1 Myxococcota bacterium
CTTCGATCTCCACGAAGCGGAAGATGCCGCGCAACCTGGACTGGGACCCCTTCTATGAAGTGGCCGCGCTCGACCTCTCCTATGCCGAGAAGCTCGACCGGTACGCCGCTATCGCCGAGAAGCGCTTCGAGAAGGACCGGTTCGAGGCGTTCTGCGCGAACCACCTCGGCCACCTCGACGAAGTCATTTACGAATACTTTGGGACCGACCACTGGAAGGATACCATCCGCAAGAAGGTCGCCTCCCTGTTCCCCGAGCGAGAGGTCGAGGCCTTCACCGAGCTCTTCTGGGACCGCACCCAGACCTGGCGCCGCGACGCCGAGGCCAAAGCCTGATGTTTCTCAAGACCCGCTGGCACTCCCACCGCCTCCAGCACGATGTCACCGTGGCTCGATGGGGCGTGGTTGGGCAACCCGTGCTGCTCCTTCCCACGGCCGGCGGAGACGCCGAGGAGATCGAGCGCTGGCAGATGATCGATGTCCTCGGCCCGCTCCTCTCGGAGGGCCGGATCAAGATCTACTCCTGCGACAGCGTCGCTGGGCAGGCCTGGTTCGGCCGGCACGGAAGCCCCGAGTACCGGATGTGGCTCCAGAACCAGTTTCACCACTTCGTCCGGCACGAGGTGGCACCCGCCATCTGGAATGACTGCAACGGTGAGCTCCCCATCTGGACGGCTGGGGCGTCCATTGGGGCCTTCCACGCCGCCGCTCTGGTGTGCCGCTTCCCGGATGTCTTCACCCGCGCCCTCTCCATGAGCGGCAGCTACGACCTGATGCGCTTCATCGAGTCGGATCATCCCACCGACGACTTCAAGCGCGCGTCCCCCCTCTACTTCGTGCCCCATATCCACGGGCGGCATCTCGAGATGCTCCGTTCCCGCCACATCCACATCGCGAGCGGCGGTGGACGCTGGGAGAACATGGAAGAGAGCTGGAATCTCGCCCGCGTCCTTGGCGGCAAGAACATACCCAACTGGGTGGACCCTTGGGGCCCCGACTGGCACCACGACTGGGTCACCTGGAGGGCCATGGTTCCCAAATATCTCGGCGAGTGGACCGAGCCATCCTAAAAGAGGCTAAGACATGGAGACGACCCGTACGCACAAGAAGGTGGAAGGCGGGCTGCGAGGTCCGGAGCGACGCGCATACTATCGCGCCCTGCTCGATCAGCTCCGGGCGCTCGAGATCCTCTTTGAGGACGGCGCCTTCGAGACCGGAAAATGGCGCCTCGGCGCCGAGCAAGAGATCTTTCTCGTAGATCGAGGATTCAACCCCTCGGCGTCGGCGCTCCAGCTGCTGGAGCGTCTCGACGATACGCGGTGCTACACCACCGAGCTCGGGCTGTTCAACCTGGAGATGAACGCGGACCCCCAGGACTTCACGGGCAAGGGGTTCTCGAAGCTCGAAGATCAGCTCCGCAAGCTCTACGACGACGCCCGGGCGGCCGGAGAGGATATCGGGGTGCTCCCGATCCTCACCGGCATCCTCCCGACCCTCGAGAAGTCCGATCTCGGCCTCGAGAACATGGTGCCCTCCGAGCGCTACCAAGCCCTGAACCGAGTGATGTTGGAAGCGCGCGGGAAGGCCTTCGACTTCTCCATCCGGGGTCTCGACGACCTCACCCTCGAGCACGACTCGGTCATGGTGGAAGCCTGCAACGCGAGCTTTCAGGTGCACCTCCAGCTCGCCGAGCCCGAGCGCTTCGCTCACTACTACAACCTCTCGCAGCTTCTCCTCGGACCGGTCCTCGCGGCCGGGACGAACTCCCCCGTCCTCTTCGGACGGCGGCTGTGGGCGGAGACTCGCATCGCCCTCTTCGAACAGTCCTGCGACATCCGCACCGCAGGTCTTCTGCAGCGGGACGCGCCCGGACGGGTCTCTTTTGGCAGCGACTGGCTCGAAGGAGGCCTCGTTGACGTTCTCAGAGAGAACATCCGTCGGTTCCGTCCTTTGGTAGGGGCCGAGCTCAACGATGTGGACGGCACCGCTGCCCTCGCGGCCGGACAGGTCCCGGACCTCAAGGCGCTCCGACTCCACAATGGCACTATCTATCGGTGGAACCGGCCCTGCTACGGCATCTCCTCCAACGGGCAACCCCACCTGCGTATCGAGCTCCGGGTGCTCCCCGCGGGTCCCACCGTCGTGGACGAGGTGGCGAGCGCCGCCTTTTGGCTGGGCCTCATGCGCGAGCTCGGAGAACAGCTCGAGGACATCCCTAGGCGGATGAACCACGACGACGCCCGGGTGAACCTGTACAACGCCGCCCGAGACGGGCTACGGGCCCGGCTCACCTGGCTCGATGGCCAGGAAGTCCTCGCCCAACCCTTCATTCTCGAGGAGCTGCTGCCCAAAGCGGGGGCGGGCCTCGCTCGAGCCGGGGTGGCCCAAGAGGATGCGGATCGCTATCTCGGAGTCCTCGAGGAGCGCGTCCGAGGGCTGCGTACGGGGTCGGCATGGGCGTGGCAGTCCCTCGCCCAGATGCGTCGGCATCGAAGCCCCGGGAAGCGCTATCGAGCCCTCACCGCGGCCATGTTCTCCCAGCAGAAGGCGCGGGCCCCGGTCGCCCAGTGGCCGCTCGCCACCCTCGAGGACGACCGTTTCACCGAGGCCGCCTACGAGCACGTGTCTCAGCTGATGGTCACCGACCTCGACACGGTGGGGCCCGACGATCCGATCGAGCTCGTCTCCGAGCTCATCGCCTGGACCCGGGTGCGCTACGTACCCGTGGAGGATGACCACGGGCGCTTGGTGGGCATCGTGTCCTACCGGAGCGTCCTGCGGCACCTCTCCGGCGCCCTCAAACCCGACGGGCACGACGCTCCCTACGAGGTCCCCGTTTCCGAGATCATGAAGCGGGACCTCATCACCGTCACCGCCAACACGCCCACCCGGGAAGCCGTGCGCATCATGATGGAAGCCCGCATCGGCTCCCTCCCCGTCGTCGAGGGGCCCCACATCGTGGGCATGATCACCGAGGAGGAGGTTGTTCAAGTGGCCTCCCAGGCCATCGATGCCGCCGACCGGCCGTCTGCTGCGGACGGGGCCCCGCCGACGAGCCCGGCCTCGCTCTCTCCCTGATAGCTTCAGCCAATACGTCCAATCGCTTTTTCGTCTTTGTCGATAGCGTGGTTGGGGCTCACCTTCCGGGCGCCGCGGAGATGGAATCCGCGAGCAGAGAGGACTCCGAGATGAACCCCACCCGTAACGACCTCCCCCTCGAAACCCGCCAGCGCGTCGTCGAGCTGCTCAACGCTCGCCTCGCCGACGCCATCGATCTCGCCCGGCAGGCCAAGCAGGCCCACTGGAACGTCAAGGGCCCGAACTTCATCGCCCTGCACGAGCTCTTTGACGAGGTCCACACCGAGGCCTTGGGCTTCATCGACCTCATCGCGGAGCGAGCCGTCGCTCTGGGCGGCTACGCCGAAGGCGCGAGCGCCACGGTGGCCCAGCGCACCACCCTTCCCCCAGCTCCAGCGGGCATCCAGGCCGGCTCGGCCCACGTCGAGGCCCTGAGCGCGACGCTGGCCAGCTTCGCGGCTTCGGTCCGTAAGGCGGAGAGTCTGGCCGGTGAGCTCGGCGACGCCGGAACCGCGGACCTCTTTACCGAGGTGTCCCGCGGCGTGGACCAGCGCCTCTGGATGGTCGAGGCCCACCTCGTCGAGGCTTAGCGTCCCCGACGGGGTGCGATAGCCTCGCCCCATGACCTCTCTCCACGTCTCCACCCACGGCCGCGTGAGCCGCCTGGTGCTGGATCGGCCTTCGGCCCTCAACGCGCTGACCCCCGAGACCCTCGAGGCCGTCATCGAGGCCTGCCGCAACCTCTCGGACAGCGACGTGCGCCTCGTGGTTCTCGAGGGGGCCGGAGAGACCTTCTCGGCCGGGGCCGACCTCCCCGCCTTCTTTGAAGCCTTCGGCCGGAGCTCGCCGCGCAAGGTCGCGGATTTGGGGCGCCGCGCGGCCGAGGCACTCACCGACCTGCCGCAAATCTCGGTCGCTCTCATCCGCGGCCACTGCGTCGGCGGTGGAGTGGTGCTGGCCGGAGCCTGCGATCTGAGGGTGGCTACCTCCGAGACACAGTTCCTCATTCCCGAGCTCGACGCCGGCATCCCCTTGGCTTGGGGGGGACTCGAGCGTCTGGTGGGCCTCGTGGGCGAAAGCGTGGCTGCCGACTGGGTGCTCACCTGCCGGCGCTTCGACGCCGAGGAGGCCCTGCGCGCGGGTCTGCTCACGCGGGTGGTGACATCCGAGGCTTTCGGGCGCGAGACCGAGACGCTCGTGAACGCGCTCTCGGAGCGCCCCGCCGTAGGCCTGAGAGCCACCAAACGCCAGCTCCAGCAGCTGCGGAGCGGCCGCTATGATGCCCGCGCCGACGCCGACGCCCTCCTGGCCGCGATGGCGGATCCCGAGGCCCAAGCTCTGAGCCGAGCCTACGTGGAGCGAAAGATACGCAAGAGGTCGTAGCCGTCTCAGACCTTGCCCACGCATGTTGCCTTGCGAACCCGATCCAGCCCGCGATCGAGGTCGGTGCCGGCGAGCGGGCCCGTATCGACTACGGCTGCCGCCGAGCCCGCACGTCGCTGCGACCGACGTCGGCCCATTTTGCAACCTTGTCGAGGAGCTCATCCAGCGCGAAGGGTTTGGCGAGAAAGTCATCCATCCCCGACTCCGCGCAGCGCTCACGATCGTGGGACATCGCGTTGGCGGTGAGGGCCACGATGGGCACGTGTTGGCCGGAGCCCATCTCCGCGTCACGAATCAACTCAGTGGCGGTGTAGCCGTCCAGCACCGGCATCTGACAGTCCATGAGGATGACATCGTAGGTGGTGGTTTGGGCCTTTACTAGAGCTTGGGCTCCGTTCTCGGCGCACTCGACCTCGTGACCGCAGACCTGGAGCATCTCCAGCGCCACTTCGCGATTCACGGGATTGTCCTCCACGAGCAGTATGCGGGCCCCCCGAAACTGGGGGTTCGGGGCGGACAACTCGGCCTCCGAGATCTCGCTTTCCTCTGGAGCGAGATCGAAGGTGGCGGCGAAACTGAAGGTGCTGCCCCGGCCGAGCTCACTGGTCACGGACATGCCTCCCCCCATGAGACGGAGAATCTTCTGGGAGATGGTCAGCCCGAGGCCGGTCCCGCCGAATCGCCGAGTGATGGAGTCATCCGCCTGGGCGAAGGCGACGAAGATGCGAGAGAGCTGAGCGTCGTCGATCCCGCATCCCGTGTCCTCCACCGAAACCTCGATCACCGCTTGGTCTTCCCGGAGCGTGAGAACTTCCGCCCGAAGGTAAACTTGCCCCTCCTCGGTGAACTTGAGCGCGTTGCCCACCAAGTTGCCGACGACCTGAGCGAGCCGATGCGGGTCCCCCATGATGCGAGCGGGCAGACCTGGATCGAACTCCCGAAGAAGCCGCACCCCGCTCCGCTCCGCCCGGTGGGCATGGAGGTTGAGGACCGAAGCGAGCATCTCGCCGAGGTCGAAAGGGGTCCGCTCCAGCTTGAGCATCCCCGCCTCGACCCGAGCGAGGTCGAGGACGTCATCGAGGACCGTCATGAGGAGCCCCGCCGAGCTCTGTACGATGTCGACCAGACGGGCCTGGTCCCGCCCGAGGCCGGAGCGAGCGAGGAGCTCTACCGCCCCGAGGACCCCGTTCATGGGGGTTCGGATCTCGTGGCTCATGTTGGCGAGGAAGTCGGTCTTGGCCTGGCTGGACCGCTCCGCCAGCTCCTTCGCTTCGCGCAACGCGAGCTCGGCCCGCCTCCAGACATCGATATCGAGGTGACTCACGAGAAGCTCCCCTCCGGGGAGGCGCACCACGTCGAGCAGGGACCACCGCGTTCCGTCCGCCGTCTCGAGGAGTATCTCTCGGCGCAGGCGCGGAGCCCCTTGGGTGTCCTCGAGAAGCTTCCGCCCCTCGGCCGCTCGCGCGCAGCGCTCCACCAGTCCTGGTCGGCCGCGAGGATCGTCGGCGAAGGACCTCTCGGCCGGGTCGTTCTCCCATAGACACTTCCCCGCCGCGTCGAAGAGGGCCACCGCCGAGGGCATCGCCCGGAGCAGACCTTCGGCTTCGAAGCCACGAGGAAGGGAGCGCGACATCTCTCGACTCCTCTCGACGGAGACGTCGACCCTTTGAGAAACTGCGGTGAAACTCGAGCCAGATCGAGACGGCGCGCAGGCTGCGTGCGAGCGAGTACGCTGACCAAAACTCCCGCAGCGCCTCGCCGGTCGCTAGGCGGCTACGTCATCCAAGTAGGCTTTGAAGACGTGCGAGTCCGACTTCTCGACGGTCTCGATGTACTTCCGCATCGCGTCGAGAACCGGCACGTCTTCGCGGTCGAAGACCTCGCCCTGGAGCAGCTCGAGAACGCCTTGCCGGTGCTTCTTCGAGTTGATGAAGACGGTGAAGAGCGGAAGGAGCCGGTAGTAGAGGCTAATGAACTCGTACCAAACGTTGACCCCACCGCGGAGCTTCGTTTCGTACGGGGTGAGGGCCGCTTCCGAGATATCCCCTCGAGCCAAGCCTTCCACGAGGGTCTGGGACGCGAACTTGGCGCTCGACATGGCCACGCTGACCCCCGACGAGAAGATGGGGTCGACAAAGCGGGCCGCGTCGCCCACGAGCATCCATCCGTTCCCCACAAAGCGGGTCATGGCGTAGCTGTAGTCCGCCTCCCGCTTGAAATCATTGACGCGGCGCGCGTTCTTCATCGCTCGCGCGAAATCGGGAGCGCTCTCCAAGTGAGACTCGAACCATGCTTCGACGGATCCTCCCATCTCCTTGAACACGGACCTCTCGGCCACCACCCCTATCGAGGTCACCGTCTCGGTGATCGGGATCTGCCATGCCCATCCCCGCTTGGTGGGCAAGAAATAGATATGAATGTAGTCCTCGTCGGCAGCCTCGCCCTTGTCGACATTTTCGAACCAAGCGTGCACAGCGAACTGGTCGAATACCGGATCCTTCTCCTTGAGGTCGAGGTGGCGTCCCAGAAGGGTCTTGCGACCCGAGGCATCGATCACGGCCCGGGCGGGAATGTTCACTTTCTGTCCGGCGACCGTCGCGGCGACCCCCACCGCCCGGTCCCCGTCGAAGCGGACCTCGTTGACGGGGGTACCCTGGATGACGGTCGAGCCTAGCTTCTCCGCGTGCTTGAGGAGCAACATGTCGAACTTGGCGCGGTCGACGTGATAGCTATGATCCTGATGGACGCCCGGCTGAGGAAACTCTCTAAACTCCATACCAAAGGTCCCCGTCTTCTGGGGGGGATGCCAGGCTGCACCGAACTTCTTGACGAAGCCTTCGGACTCCATCGTGGGGAGAAAGCCGATCTCATCGAACATGCGGGTGGTGGAGGTCACGAGGGACTCGCCCACGTGCGGCCGGGGATGCACCGCGGACTCGATAATCGTATTCGGGACGCCCGCCTTCGATAGGTAGCAACCCATGGTGGAGCCGGCTGGCCCCCCGCCGATGATAATGACTCGATCTTCTCCTGACATATATCCTCCCCAACGATGAGGTCACTATTCCATAGCGACACCACCGCTCACGTGGAACACGTTGCCCGTGGAATAGGTGGCTCCGGTGAGCACGAACACGATCATTCGCGCCACCTCCTCGCTGGAGGCGATCCGCCCCAGCGGAATGATCTTCTCGAGGCCTGCCCTCTGCTCCGGACGGAGCTCCGCCACCATGTCCGTCTCGGTCAGACCAGGAGCGACGAGGTTCACCAGGATTCCCTTGGCGGCGTTCTCGAGGGCCATGACTTTGGTGAGCCCGATGAGTCCCTGCTTAGAAGCCACGTAGCTGGCGACCCCCGGCTGAGCCACCGACGAGGAGGCGGAGCCCACGTGGACAATCCGTCCGAATCCTTGGGCTCGCATGGACTTGAGGGCCGCACGAGAGACCTGAAACACCCCTCCGAGGTTCACGTCCATGACCTGGGCCCAGTCCTCATCGGACATCTTGTGCACCATGGCCGAGCGTTGGATTCCGGCGTTGTTCACCAAGTAATCGACGCGCCCCGCACCTTCGAGCACCGCCGCCACGAGCCGCTGCGCTTCCTTCGGTTGCCCTACGTCGGCGCGGACGAGAAGAGGCGCCGGGCCTCCGGCCGCCGCCACGCTCGACGCCGTCTCCTGCGCGGCCGCCTCTTGGGAGCGATAGTTGATGGCCACGCGGACGCCCTGAGCTCCGAGCGCGATCGCAGTGGCCCGTCCTATGCCGCGAGATGCGCCGGTCACCAGGGCGACCCGGGGTTCGGGGGTGCTCATGCGCTCTTCTCCTCCATGCGTTTTTGGGCCGCCGGGAAGATCCGCTCGAAAGCCTCGAGCTCTCGCGCCCACGACGCGGCATCTTCCTCCCGAGATCCTGCCGACAAGATGGCCTTCATGGCGGCGATACCTTGCCGCGGCGCCTTCTCGACCCGCTGCGCCCAGCGATCGATGGCTTCGTCGAGCCCGCCGTCCGGGCACAGGGTCGCTACCAGGCCCAGGCGATGGGCTTCGATCCCGAGGACCTGGTGTCCGAGGAGCAGCATGCGCTTCGCGGCCGCATCTCCGACCGCGCGCCGCAGCCGCTGCACCGAACCCGCGGTGGTCACGAGCCCCAGACGGGTCTCGGGGAATCCGAGCCGCGCGGCGCCCTCAGCCACCACGAGGTCACAGTGAAGCGCGAGCTCGAGGCCCCCTCCGAGACAATAGCCGCGAACCGCGGCCACCACCGGGACAGGAAGATCGCCCAGCCTTCGAAAGACGTGCGTGGCCGCGCTCATGAAGCTGCGCGCCCCCTCCGGCGAGAAAGTCGTGAACTCGGAGAGGTCCCCTCCGCTCGAGAACGACGGCCCCGCCCCGCGAATCACGACGAGGGAGAGGTCCTCATCTTCTTCGAGGAGGGTCACGACCCGCCCGAGCTGCTCGATGAGCTCTCGGTTCAGCGCGTTGTGGGCGCTCGGCCGCTGGAGAGTCACGTCCACTCGGCTGCCCCTACGCTCCCACCGAACGAGGCTCCCGACGGCGGGGGCTAAGGCGAGAGGCGCGGAGCGGACGAGGTCGGGACGACCGAGCCCTTCGAGAACGGCATTCAGCTGGGGGGGGCTCAGCCGGCGGCCTCCTACCCCCTGGAGCCGACTGGTCTTCTCCCAGAAGAAGTGGCTCTCGCCGTGGGCCCCTCCACTGCGCCGTGGCCCCCCCCAGGGCGAGAGAAAGGAGGGACATTGAGCGTGGTCGTCGTTGAAGAGGAGAAGCCCGGTGGAGGACAGGTCTCGCGCACACTGGGAGAGAACCTGGGGATCCTCTGACCACACCGAGCAACGGAGTCCGAAGGGGCTGCCGTTCACGAGACGAACCATCGCATCGAGCGCCGCGGGGTCAGGTCCTCGGAACCGGACCACCGGAATGAGGGGAAAGAAGAGCTCTTCATCGAAGCAGAGTAGCTTGCGAGAGGCCACCGTCTCCGCTTCGAGACTCACGAGGGTGGGAGCGACGTAGGGCCCCTCGTCGTCGCGCTCCCCGCGAGCGTTCATTTGGTACCCCCCCGAGACCACCGTCCCCAGCGGACGAACCTCCTCGAAGGCCGCGTGAAACCCATCGGGGCGGGCCACCGGAACGAGGTTACCCTCTTCGGGATCCGCCTCGACGGTGAGGGAGATCCGGGGGAGACGGGCTTCGAGGCCCGCTACGAAAGCATCGTAAATATCCTCGTGGACGAGGAGATGCTTGGGGATGGGACAGGGCTGGGTGGAGAAGTCGAAGGCGTGCTCCGCGCTCTCGAGAGCCGCATCGAGGTCAGCATCCTTCCAGACGATCATGTGGTCGCTACCGTCGAGCTCGAGCACGACCTTCTTGCCCCGAGCGTGGCCTCGCTCCGACACGGAGCGGCCCGCCACCGAGTTGCCAAAGAACACGATCGAGTCGACGTCGTCCGAAGCAAGGTAGATATCGAGGAGCGGGCGGCTCTTCCCCGTGTGAATCTGGATGAGCTCACGCTCGAAGCCGAAGTCCACCAGCGTACCCCCGATGATATCCTCGGCCACGAAGCGCAGTCCGCCGTCGTTGCGGGGCGCCCTCATCACCACCCCGTTTCCGGGGAGGAGAACGGAGAACAGAACGGCCGAGTTGATCGTCGGGGAGTTGGCGGGAGTGACGACGAAGACGACGCCGTCCGGCCGGCGCACGCTCACCTCGGCCCCCTCCCCGGTCGAATAGATGCGGATACTGTCCTCGGTGTACCGGGAGAGGAGATCTCGGGTGCCTTGGTGGACGATCCAGTCCCCATAGAACCGCGCCAGCTTGCGGCTGAGCCCGTCGGAGCGAAGACCTTCGTCGAGCTCGTCCCTCCGGGCGGCGAGGCGACGCCCCGCCTCGACGAGTACGTCCCGTCGTCGGTGCGCAGAGGCTTGCGACCACGCCTGCTGCGCCGTCCGCATCCGCGTCAGGTCCGCAGCGCTCACGCCGCGCCCTCCAGAGCGTCGAGGGTCACCGCCGTGGTCACGATGCCGGGCCCGAGGGCGAACAGAGTCAGTCGGGAGCCGAGAGGGAGGCGACGAGCGAGGGCCTCTCTGAGCACGAAGAGCACGGAGGGCGCCCCGAGGTTCCCGTGTTCTCGGAGCACGGTGCGGGAGATGTCCACGCTCGCGGCTCGGTCGGGCTGCGCCTCAGTCACCCGGGCCATGAGGGCCGCGCCCCCGGGATGCATCAGCACCACTTCGTCCGAGCATCGCTCGGCAAACCATCCTGAGGTCTCCTCCACCAGCCGAGTTCGGATGTTCTTGCCCACCGCGAGGTAGGGTTGGTTGTCCGCGGAGGCCGCGAGGGCATTCTGATCTAGAGACGCCGACCAGAGCCGCTCATGGGCGCTCAGCCCCAGATAGGAGAGATGAGGGCCCGGTTGAATGGACATCACCAACGCGGCGGCACCGTCGGAGGCGAGGCAGTGCGCGACGAGCTCCTCCATCGACGGGGGCTGCGAGAAGCGCCGCAGCTGGCCGTAGGAGCCCATGACGTCCACGCACAGCACGCACACCCGCCGGGCAGCGCCGGTCCTCAGAAGGAGGTCGGCGAGCTGGAGTCCTTGCGCGGGCCCCGAGCACCCCGCCCCGTGAAGGTCGAAGCAGCGGGCGTCGAGCGGAAAGCCGGCCTGCTCCTGGAGCTGACGAGAGAGACTCGGAAAGCCCGCGTGACTGCTCGACACGGTGACGAAGGCGTCGCAGGCTCCGGGATCCCCCTCGAGCCGCGCCAGCGTCCTTCTCGATAGAGCCTCAGCGGCCTCGTTGACCGCCTGCCGCCAGTCGACTCGGTCCACCGTATCGGGGCCGAGCTCGTGATGGACCTCCTGGATCTCCGCCCGAGCGAAGACGAGCGCGACCGCTTTGCGAAGCGCCTCCGCCCCATCCACACCTTCGAGCCGCCCCCGCATGCGCTCCCCGAGGGCCGCGTGGGCGAGGGGGTAGCGGCCTGTCTCGCACGCGAGGCGCTCGACGAAGATTCGCGACGGACGCTTCATGACGCCTCTCGAAGAAAGACTCGTCGTCCGCCGGGGATGTGAAGATCCGTGGTGTTGTCCGCGCCGAAGAGAGACTGGGCGAGACGGGGGGGATAGGCCACCACCGCGAGGTCTTCACGACCGAACTCACCGATCAGCCGCCGCTCGAAGGCCCGCAGGTGGTCCAAGGCATCGAGGTCCTCGTGTCGAAGGAAGAGGCTGACCCGAATCCCGTCCTCCGAGTACTCCAGATAGGCCGAGCGCACCGCCTCGAGCATGTCGCGCGACTCCCGGAGGCGACGGGCGATGGCCTCACCTTTGGAGCTCTGCTCCGGGTCGACCCGGACCTCAGCGAGACTCTTGCGCATGGCTACGAGCGCCTCGAGAGGCTCGTCCCCGTAGACATCTCCCGCGAAGAGCCGCTGAAAGTCGGCGTGCAGCGATCCCCGGGTGAGATAGCCAAAGAAGGAAGGGAAGGTCCAGAAGTAGCGGATGAGATCGTGGACGGCGCTCTGGCCTCGTTCACAGAAATCGACGTAGGCACGCTGGGCCTCCGTCTCGTGGACCCCCTCGAGCATCCCGGCGATGAGCTCGACCGCGGCCGAGGCTTCGGTCATGGCCAGGGAGACTCCGAAGGAGAAGATAGGATCCGTGAAACGATGGGCGTCTCCCACGCAAACCCACCCCGGGCCGACGTAGGGATCAATGCTGTACGAGAAGTTGCGAATCGTGCGCACCGGCTCGACGCGCTCTCGCCCCTGCAGACGCCGATTGAGCTCCGGGTTGATGTGCTGGGTCCCCCAAGCGAAGACCTCCTCCGAGGAATCCCCGACGCTTCGGTAGGTTTGGGTGGGGATAACGCAGCCCACGCTGGTGGTGGTGTCCGAGACAGGAATGAACCAAGCCCAGTGAAACTGCTTCGAGTAGAAGATGCAGGTGGCATTGCCCTGAAAGCCCGGATCCCGCTCGGCGTGCTCGAATTGGGAGAAGACGGCGATCTGCTTGCCGGACATGGCGATGCGCCGGGGACCAGCGACGTTGAGACGGCACAGAAGGCTCGACTGACCCGAGCAGTCCGCCACGTAGCGGGCCCGCACTCGATGGGTTTCGCCGAACGCATCGTCAAAACTCACCCCCACCACTCGCTCTCCCTCGCGGAGAACGTTCCTGACCGTCCCTTGTTGGTGCTCCATCCCGGCCGCGATGGCGGTACGCAGGAGAAGATCGTCGAAGCCCGCACGGCGGACCTGCCAGGTCTTTCGAGCCACGGGCACGAAGAACTCCGACTTCGCGTGGGTACCGACGACCTTGACCCCCGGCTTGGGGAGGGCCCCCAAAGCCTCGACTTCGGCCTCGAGACCCAGCTTCGTGATGACATCGGCGGCGATGCCGGTGAGTGACTCCCCGATGTGATAGCGAGGGAAGCGCTCCCGCTCGAGACCGAGCACGCGGTACCCCGCTCGGGCGAGGCCGATAGCTAACACCGCCCCCGCCGGCCCCATGCCTACGACGATGACATCATAGTCCTTTGGCGCGGAGCTCTCCCCGTCGGCGTCCTCCACGTTACGCTGCCTTACGTACGATGTCGTCGAGCATGAGGGAGAGCTTTTCGAGGGTCTCGAAGTTCTCCGGCCGGACCGCGTCATCCGGCACCTCTACCCCGAGGTTGTCGTCGATGAAGCTGAGCAGGCTCACGATGCCGATCGAATCGAGCAGGCCCCATTGGAGAAGCGGGGTCGTCGGGGTGAGATCTCGCCCGTCTCCGTCGAGCAGCTCCTCAACGATGTAGCGCTGCAGTCGCTCCGAGATTTCAGTTCGAGTCATAGTCTGTCTCTCTCTCTTCGGCCCCCGCCCACTTCGCGAGCGCCCCGCGGTCAACCTTCCCATTTCTGGTGAGCGGAAGCGCCTCGACCCATAGCATTCTATCTGGAAACATGTACCCAGGCAGACCTTGCGAAAGATAGCTTCGGAGCTGCAAATTCGAGGGACGCACGGGCGAGTTCCCCACGAGGAACGCGACGATCTGGGTCTTTAGCCCACTCCCGAGCGCGGTGGCCGCAGAGTGTCCTACGTCGGGATGTTTCGAAAGCACCGACTCAATCTCCCCCAGCTCGATCCGATATCCGCGGCGCTTGATCATCCCATCGCGGCGACCAATGTAGGTATACTCACCATTCTCGAGCACTCGCACCATATCGCCGGTGCGATAGATATCTGAGGTCTTCGCAGAATCTCCCCAGTATCCCATCATTACGGTGGGCCCCTGCACGACCAGCTCGCCGTCTTCCCCGGTCTCAGCACGAAGCCCGGACGAGGTCTCGGCCCAGAGCTCATTGCCAGAGGCGGGGCCCCCGATAGGAACGGAGGTGGCCTCCGGAGCCACCCTCTCGACCTCGTAGGCTGCGCAGACGTTGGTTTCGGTGGGCCCATAGAAGTTGAAGAACCGACTCTCGGGCCATAGGGCGCGCAGCCGCCGAAGGGGGTCGATGGGAAAGGGCTCCCCAGCGAAGACTAGCACCCGGGGCGCTCCCTTCGCGGTGAGGTCACCGTGCTCGAGCATCAGCACCAGGGCCGAGGGCACGGAGTACCAAACCGTAATCTCCCGCTCCACCAAATGCCGGACGAGCCTTTTGGGCGCATAGCTCGCCCCCTCGGAGAGGACGTGCAGAGATGCCCCGGCAAGGGCGGGAACGTAGATATCGAAGACGGAGAGGTCGAAGTGAAAGGGCGCGTGACTCGAGAAGCGATCCTGTCGCTCCGCCTCCACGCGGCGGCGGGCCCAGTGAATGAACGCGAGCGCGTTTCCGTGGCTCAGACAGACACCTTTCGGGGTGCCGGTGGAGCCCGAGGTGTAGAGAATATATGCAAGACTCTGGTCATCCGCAGCGACCCGAGGGAGCGGACGAGGGTCTTCATGCTCGAGGCTCGACCATCCCTCGGAGCCATCTACCAAGAACACCGCTCGGTCCTCCCGCGTCGGGTCGGGGAGGCTCGACCAGAGCGCCTCGGTCGCGACCACGCAACGTATTCCGGCGGCGGTGAGGATGCCCGCGACCCTCTCCGGAGGATGGGTGGGATCGAGAGGCACGTAGGCCGCTCCTCGACGGAGGACGGCCTGAAAGGCGATGACGGCTCGGCCTCCCTTGGGTAGCCAAACCCCAACCCGGTCGCCTTCGCTCGCCCCGAGGGCTGCGAGGCGCCGAGCCAGCCGGTTCGCGGCCCGGTCGAGGTCGAGGTAGGTGTATCGACCGTCTCCCGCCACCACCGCCGGAGCTTCGCCCCATCGCTCGGCGGCGAGCCGATGCAGGTCTTCGAGCCTCATAGCCCCATGCCCGCGGCAATGAGGTCCCTCTGGATCTCGGAGGTCCCGCTGAAGATCCGACTGGGAATGGCGTCGCGGAGGTCCCGCTCGAGGCCGCACTCGGCGACAATCCCCAAACCCCCGTGCAGATGGATGGCGTCGAGGCTGGTCTGGACGGCGGCCTCACTCACTACGAGCTTGGCCATCGAGACCCAGAGGTTGGAGGCCTTCGACGGATCCCTATGCTTTTCCCAGCACGCTCGATAGAGCATCATCCGGGCCGTCTCGAGGCGGACCTTCATATCCGCGACGCGGTGGGCGACCGCCTGGTGGCGGGACAGACGCTTTCCGAACTGTCTTCGTTGGCGGACGTGCTCGACGGTGCGCTCGAGCTGCCGCTCCATGGCGCCGAGATATCCCGCGAAGAGGCAGGTGCGCTCCCAAACCATCGAGGACGAGAAGACCTTGGCCCCCGCGCCCCGTCCCCCGACTCGATTGGCCGCGGGAATTCGACACTCCTCGAGATAGATGGACGAGACCGGGGAGGTCGAAAGCCCCATCTTGTCGAAGGGCTCCCCGACCACCAGACCCGGTCGGTCCCGCTCCACGACGAAGGCGCTCACGCCCATGTGCCCCCACTTGGGGTCTTCGGTGGCATAGACGAGAAAGATGTCGGCCACGGGACCGTTGCTGACGTAGCTCTTCACTCCGTCCAGGTAGACCTCGTCGCCTTCAGCCCGATACCGGGTCTTGAGGCTGAAGACGTCCGAGCCCGCCTCGGCTTCGGTGATGGCGTTGGCGCCGATAAGCTCCCCGGTGCCCAGCGGCGCGAGCACCCGATCTTTGAGCTCGTCATGTCCGTGTTCGGCGATCGGCTTGGCGCAGGCGAGCAGGTGAGCGCAGGCGGAGAAGACGAGGCCAAAGTCCTCACATCCTCGACCGAAGGCCTCGATGACGCGAGCGGTGGTCACCGCGTCGAGCTCCATACCGCCGTAGGCTCGTGCGAGGCACAGCCCCAACAGACCGTGCCTTCCCACCGCGCCCCACTCTGCAGGGCCGAAAGGGCGCGGGCGTTTGCGGTCGAGGGTCGCGCTCAGACCCTGAGCAAAACTCAGGGTCTCGGCGTAAAGCTCTCGCTGTAGGGGGGTCCACGCGAAGTCCACCGATCGACCTCGGCCAAGTCATCGTCCGTCCGGACTCGAGGTTGAGCGCGGCGCATGGCGTCCCGCTCAAGCTTCGTCCGGAGGCGCCGAATGTTCGGAGTCGATGGGTGCGACCGGGACCGCCCGCAGCCACGGGAGACACGCTGGCCACTTCAAGGCCGGCGAGCTGGTGATCGAAGCAAGGAGCTCCGAGGACCGGCTACGCCTGGACTGGACGGGGCGAAGCAGCGCCCGAGAGCCGTGGGGCGAACTCCAGGGCTACTTCGAGGACATCACCGAGAGCCTGGCGGAGCGGGGGCATGGCCTGCAGCTTCGCTTCAACCGCATCGAATACTTCAACTCTTCCACCATCACCGCACTCATTCGCATCATCCAGCTCTGCCAGTCGAGGCACATCGAACTCGAGGTCCTCTACGACGGAAACCTACGCTGGCAAAAGCTGAGCTTCGACGGCCTCAAAGTCTTCGAGCAAAGCAACAAGCTCCTCAAGATCCGCGAGGTTTGAGTGAGCATCGACGAAGAAGCACCTCCGCTTCGCGCGGAGCTGCCCATTCCGTCGGAGTGGACTCACGTCGATCTCATTCGCCGCACCGTGATGCCCTATGTGGCGGCGGCTTTCGATGACGACGAGCTCTCGACTCGGTCCGGCATCATGACCGGCGAGCTTCTCGAAAACGCGGTCAAGTACGGAGACTGGGAACAGGGCGACCCCCGCTCCTTCCGCATCGTGATGCGGGGCAACGAGCGTCAGCTGCGGGTGGAGGTCACCAACCCGGTTCGTGACGGGGCTGCCAGTCTCCGCAAGCTGATCGGCATCGTCGACTGGATCAATCGCTTTCCCTCCCCCCGGGACGCATATCTGACCCGCCTCATCGAGGTGGCCGAGGAGGATGCCGACTCGAGTCAGAGCGGCCTGGGGCTGGTTCGACTGGCGTACGAGGCGGGATGCCAGCTGCAGGTCGATCTCACGGACGAGGGTCGCACCGTCATGATCTCGGGCACGATCGAGAGGGCGGTCGAAGCCGCTCAGAAGACCAAAGACCTCGAGCGGCTGATGTCGATGGACATCCCCCCGGAGCTGGAGATCGAAGTCATTCGGCCGGTCGATGAAGACCCGCAGACCCCCGCCCGGCGGGCTCCCGTCCAGCTGCGATGGACAGGGCGAGCCTGCCACGACCGACCGCTCTCGGACTTCGCTCCCCTTCTCGAATCCCTCATCACCACGGGCTGCCCGGGCGCCACCCCCGTCGAACTCAATCTCGTGGCCCTCGAGGACCTAGCTTCGACCTCCGCCGCGGTGATTATGTACGCGGCGCAGAAGCTCCTCGATTCGGGGCGGGAGGTCATCATCCTCTACGACTCCGAGCAGAGGTGGCAGCGACTCACCTTTGAGGGATGGGGACGCGGTCGCGTCTCCCGAGCGCTGAGATTCGAGGCCGCATAACCATGGGCGCCGACGGTCAGGGACATCTCCGTCTCCTCGATTCTCACCGCGAGGCTTTGGTGGCTACGGATGTGGCCTTCGGGATGGCCTGCGTGGTCAGCCTCGTCCTCGCCACCTTCACCTGGTGGACGGGCGCGAGCACCATCGCCGCCCCTCTCGCCATCCTCGGATTCCTGACCTCCAATGTGGTCCTGAGTCAGGTTTCCTTGCGGGTCGAGAAGGCGAATACGATCGAGATCGCGCGCGCCGTGCTCGGTGCGGTCATCGTCCCCGGCTCTTACATCCTCGTCGACGGCCCTTTGGCCCCGTGGTGGCTCGGAGCCATGATCAACAGCCTGGGTGGCGCCATCGTCCTCGGCTTGGTCACCAAGCGTCCCTTCTGGGGGCGACTTCTCGCGATCTACTACATCGCCTTGGTCACCTTGGCGGTTTGGGTGTCCTCCCCCGCGCCGGATGGGTACGGGCACGCCGTCGTGGCCCTGGGCCTGGCCATGGTGGGCTTTCTCTTCGCCGAGATCATGTCCCTCCTCGGCCAAGCGATGGCCAAGGAGCATCTGCGGAGCCGAGAGCTCGCCGCCGTGCGCGATGCCCTCTTCGCCGAAATGGAGGTCGCGCAGCAGATTCAAACCCTCCTCCTGCCCACAACCCCAAAGATGGAATCTATGGAGATCGCGTGCTGCATGGAGACCGCCGACGAGGTGGGGGGAGACTACTATGACGTGTTGGAGGTGGACGGTCGGCGCTTCATCGCGATCGGCGACGTCTCGGGACACGGGGTGACCTCGGGGCTCACCATGATGATGGCTCGGACCAGCCTCGTGGCGGCCCTGCAGGCCAACTCTCGTATCTCCCTCGCCGAGCTCTACTGCACTCTGAATCGCTGCATGAGCCAAAACCTGGCCCGTATGGATCGGCAGCTCTATATGACCTTTGCCCTCCTCGAGTATGCGGGCGACGGGCGCTTCGAGGGGGTGGGGCGCCATCTCCCCTTTTTGATTCACCGCTTCGCCACCGGAGAGATCGAGGAGGTCGAGCTCGACGGCGCGTGGCTGGGCATCATGGACGGCCTCCAGCCCTCGATGCTCCCCCTTCGAGAGATCCAGCTCGAAGCCGGAGATACCCTCCTCGGCTATACCGATGGGGTCATCGAGCACGAAGGCCCGGAGGGGATGTTTGGCCTCGACGGGCTGCGCTCCCTCCTCGCCGAGCGGGCTCCGGCCGGACCCTTCGGAGTCATCGAAGCCGTCCTCGAACACCTCCGTGAGTTGTCGCCGACGAGGGAGGACGACGTCACGATGCTCTCCCTCCGCCTCACCGAGCGCTGCCTCTCACGAGCTGAGAGCGTCGCTTCGCCTCTCCCCCGAGGACCGGAGGGTTTGGCGTGAGGGAAGCCCCCCACGCCACCACCGGCTCGCCGGGGGGAGGAGAGCTCCTATCGATCGTCGAGGCGAGTCACGCCGGAGCCGAGGGCCGACTCGCGAACGGGGAGAGCTTCGGGTGGGGTGCGCTTCCTGCTTCCCGTCAGTCCTGGGCGTGCTCCATCAGCACCTGCTCAATGACGCGGGTGGAGTTCTCCACCAGCGCGTCGTTCCTTCCGAGATAGAAGGGCAGCGCCACCACCGCGACCGAAAGGGCGAGACCGCGCCCCCGTCGCCACGCGGCGTCATCCACCCCGAGCTGCTCCCGATAGAGCTCGCGAGCCCCCCCGTCGAAGAGGTTCCAGGCGGGGAGAAGGTCCGTGGCGGGGTCGCCGACCCCAAGGCCGCCCCAGTCGATCACGCCCGCCAGTCGACCGTCCCGCGCCACCAGATTGTCCGGCGTGAGGTCGCCGTGGATCCACACGGGGGCTCCCGTCCAAGCCGGCGCGCGGGCGTCCCGCTCCCAACACCCGAGGAGCGCCGCGGGATCGAAGAAAGCTCCGCACTCCTGGATGCTGGAGCGGGTGAGCCGGTCCCGATCCGCGAGAGCAACCCCGCGAAAGAAGTTGTGAGCTCCCGGGGCGGGCCCCTCGCGGGCATCCAGGTGAGCCAAGCAGCGGACGAATCGCCCCAGCTGTCGGGCGAGCTCCTCCTCGTCGGCGGGGGGGCGGCTCCGGAGGGACCGCCCGGGAATCCAGCGACAGATCGACCAAGGAGAGGGATAGGTCGAAGTCGGCCGCCCGAGGGCCACAGGTACGGGGATGGACTGGGGAAGCCGCACCGAGAGCCACGGCAGCCAGCGTCGCTCCTTTTCGACCTGGGGAGCGCTTCCGCGGGACAGCGGGAGCCGCACCGCGAGCTCGGCCCCGAGACGAAAGAGGGCATTCTCGGTGCCGGAGACCCCCACCCGCTCGAGGGGAAGGCCTGCCCACTCAGGAAACTGCTGCTCCACCATGCGTCGAAGCTCCGCTTCCGTCACCTCGAGCGGATCCTCGGGCGCGTCCATCGCCGTGGGCCCCATCGTGGTCATCGCCTCCGCGCTCCCCGGACCGGAGGTTACCACGGGGGCGACGAAGCCTCAGCGGTCGCCGAACAGGGCCCCGAGCGCGGCCGCGAGCGGCGCGGCGATACGTTCGACCCGCGCGGCGTCGATACGCACCGGTCGGAGCGGCACGAACTCCGAGGTGAGGAGGTCGCGACGGACTTCGAGACAGGCCACTCGGGACGGGTATCGCTGAGCGTGGGCATGGGCTGTCGTGGCCGGGTGAAGGGGGTAGGTCGCTCCATCCGCCACCGTCTCGACCCCCTCGAAGGCGGTCTTCAGGGCCTCGATGAGCCCCTCGGGGGCCAGAGAGCGCCCGTCCGGGAGGCGGTGGATGAGGTCCAGGGGTGGGCGCAGCGGCCATGTCTCCACCCGCTCCGGCCGGTACGCGGCGCGAAGGGAGGTGACGATGTCGAGGTCAACGGCCACGTCCAGAGAGCGCGGAGCGTAGCTGTGGAGCTGGAGCAGGAGGGCCTGCGGCAGCAGACGGTCTCGGGTCGCTTCCACCGCGTCCTGATAGGCCCGGTAGCGCTCGAAGAGCAGGGCTTGGTCCGCGGGGCTCGTGACCCACGGCATCATGCCCGGGGTCACCCGCCCGGTCACGGAGCGGCCCGAGAGGGCCGAGTCCTCGAGCTCCACGGCCTCGGCCCCCCACTGCCGGTTACAGTCGAGGAAGGTGCGAGGCACCCGGCACCGAAGGATGAGCACCGCCTCCGTAGGCCGGCGGATCATCCACTGCCGTCCCAAGGCTTGCCCGAGCTCGGGCGCTCCCACGTCCGTGTTGACGTGAAAGAACTCGACGAGGCCCTCCGGATGAGGGCCCTCGAGTTGAGCCGCGAGCTGGGTAAAGTCGGCCTCCTCCGTGGCCCCATGCGGGATTTCGATGACCAGGGCCGGGTCGACGTCGGAGG
>JBCBRU010000082.1:0-20602 GCA_039819565.1 Myxococcota bacterium
CGCTTCAGGCGTGGGGACATTCGGTGGCCGCCGCGATCACTCTCCTCGACGCTGGCGCCCCCCCTCTGAAGCGCAACTTCAATGGTGGCGAAGAGGCTGTCGCGGCCGACAGGCTTGATCAGGTACCCATCGGGCTGCGTTTGGGTGGCTTGATGAATCGTCTCGCGGTCCCGCAGGGACGTAAGGTAGATGATGCGGAGGCTATACTTTTGCTTCAGCAGGGTGCCGAGTTCAATACCATCACCCTCCCCGGCCAGCATGATATCGATGAGAACGACGTCGGGCCTCTCTCGCTCGCAGGCCACGAGCGCATCGGTGATGCTCGGCACCGGCCGCAAGGGGTAGTAACCGAGTTCACGAAGGCTCCCGCATATGTCGTCCGCAAGGACGGGATCGTCCTCCACGACCTGAATGGTAGCCAGCTCACCCACGCGAGACATACTCATAGCCTCTCTGCTCAGCGAAGCCTAGAAGCTCGTTGATTTGGTCCTCCCTTCCGGGATCGCTGCCGTCGGAGGGATCGTGAGGTCCTCTGGTGCTCCCCGCGGGGGGCGCGCTCGCATCAGCACGACGACCCGGCCGAGCTTTCTTCATCCCGGCGTAACTTATTCATTCCCGCTTCGACGGCAGCGTCGGATTCGCTCATCCCGACGTATCTCATTCATTCGATCGATAGAGCGTGTTTCCAGCCATCTCTCCTAGCAATTCCAATGAGGCCCCCAGCGACGATCGAGGCGCCCGCAGGGAAGAAGGACGCGCCCGTCCGCGAACGTGACTGTCTTGACCTTAGAGTATCAGGCCTCAAGGAGCGCTAAGTAGCGACGGATCCGCGAAAGCAAACGGTTTTTGGGGCTGCTACACAAAACTCAACAAAAGAACCGCAGGGCGGGATTGCAAGTCTCTTCGAGCTGAGATTGACGCAATGAGACAATCTCCCTCCACATCTTTACGGAGGACTACGAGCCCAGAGCCTCTGTACGTTCTGGATATGAAGCTCCAACCCTCGCCGCGGGGCCGACCCCGACGAGCGTTTTTACGGAGCGCCGCCGCAACTGTCGCGCTCCCCGTGCTCCCCTCGTTGTGGCCCCGGGAAAGCTGGGCACAGGCGGCCCCACCTTCGGCAGGGCTCCTGACCATCGTTCAGGCCGTCGGGACCGCCACCTACGGGTGGTGGCCGGACGGCCCCGCTGGTCCCCTCACGGCCAGCTCCTTTCCAGAGGGGCACGTCTTTTCGCCACTCGCGGCCCATCGCGACCGGCTCCTGTTTGCCCGTGGACTCGACAACGTCCCGCACGCGGGCGGCTGCGACCACCATCAAGCGGTGGCTTCCCTGCTCAGCGGCCACCCCTGGCGAGGCGTCGGCTCGGATGCCGGCAACGCCGGGCAGGCGGACTCGGTTGACACCGCGATCGCTCGGGTCACCGAGCCCGGCGCCTCGCCCTTCGTCCTCCTCGGGGGCGTGCCCAACGCGAGCCGATATCAAACCGGCACCCACGACCGCGGGAATCCCGTGTACGGGATCCGAGAGCCTGCGCGGGCCTTCGAAGCCATTGCGGATATCGTAGGCCGCCCCTCGGAGGCGGAGGCCCGGCAGCTCCATCGGATCGAGCGAGGCAAGAGCATCCTCGATTACGTCCACGGTGAGCTCTGCGACCTCCGAGACCGGCGCCTGAGCAGCACCGACCGGGACAAGCTCAACGCATACACCGAAGCCCTCCGCGCAGTGGAGCGAGACCTCGACAAGGTTCCCACTCAGGTCTGCCCCGACCCGAGCGAGGATTATACCGGACACACCGAGCGAGCACGAAGCGCCGAACAGGTCGCCGAGTACTCGCGGATGCTCCTCGACATCGGCGTTCTCGCGGCGGCCTGTGGGCATCGCCGGGCGGTCACGATGTACATGGGGGGCGAGGCGCCACGCACCGATTGGGGCTTCATCGGGTCCCGCTGCGGGGACCACCACGGCCTCTCTCATCACGGGTGCGACGGCGGCTCTTCGTCCGGATACAATCGAGGCGCTGACAACGACATGCATCAGGTCGACCGCTGGCACGTGGAGAACCTGTTCGGTCGCGCCGTCCAAACCCTCGCCGGACTCCGCGGCGAGGATGGAGACCTCCTGAGCCAGTTCGGAGTTCTGCTCATCAGCGCCTTCAGCAACGGTCGCGTGCACAACCATCGCGAGATCCCCTGTGTGATCGCCGGAGGCATGAACGGATACTTCCGCCAGGGGGCCCTGGTCGAGCTTCAGAGCGGTCGTTCCCCGCTTGGGGAGTGTAACGGTCGTCAAGAGAGCTGTCGGCCTCACAACAGCTTCTTGGGCATGCTGGCCCGAGCGGCGGGCAAGGAGCTCGATCACTTCGGCGCTTCCGCCCTTCCCTTTGCAGAGCACCCCGAGCTGCGGCCCTAGCGTCAAGGACAAGAGATGATCGACGTGCGACGGTACCTTCCCTTCCTTCTCACCATGACGGCCTGCATCGGGGCCCTGGACGCATCCTCGACGGAGGAGTCACCACCCCTCAATTCTCCCCCTTCCGCGGACGGGGGGGGAGCCGCGTCCCCCCCTTCGAGGCCCGTGGATCGCGAGCCGCGACCTTCGCCTCCACCCGAGATCCCCCAACCTCAGGTCTTCCGCATCCCCAACGCGGTGTACCGCAACGCGGTGGTGGACGTGCTGGGGCTAGAGCCGGCTGTAGCGGCGCAACTTCCCCTGCCGACGGACGGGACCGTGTTCGGATTCACCAATCACAACGACCTGGATCCCTCCGGGTCTCGAGCTCAGACGTACACGGATCTCGCCGAGATGGTGTCTGAGCTCGCGGTGGCCGACGGTCGCCTTGCCGCGGAGACCCTCGATGGGTGTAGCCAAACGTGTCTGCCGCTCTTCGTGGACCGAGCCGCGCGGCAGCTTTTTGGACGTCCCGTTCCCGAGGAGGAGGTGCAGGCCATGACTCAGCTTGCCTATTCGCTTCGGGATACGATGCCGGAGACGAACGGAGTGGTGAGCCGGAACATTCGCCTCGCCCTCACCATCATTCTACAGTCCCCACACTTCCTGTTCCGGCTGGAAACCGATGGACCAGCCGCCTCCACCGACGACCTGGACCAGGTTCGCCGTACGGGACCCGAAGTCGCTCGGGCCCTCGCTTCTAGCCTGTGGATGAGCGTCCCCGACGAAGCCTTGGTGAAGGCGGCAGAGACCGGGGAGCTCGATGACGACGCGGGGGTGGCCCGGCAGGTCGACCGCATGGTCGAAAGCCCAAAGTTTCGTCGGGCCCTCTTGGACTTCGTCGCTCACACCCTCCACACGGAAAAGTTCGCCGACATCGTACGCCGCGATGAGGATATCTCCCCGCAAACCCGTCGGGCTTGGGCCGACGAGGTCGCGCGCTTCAGCGAGGATGTCCTCTACGATCGAGACGGACGATTCGAAGATCTCCTCCTTGCTCGCCATACTTATGTCAACGAGCACAACGCCCCAAGCTACGGTCTGGAGGTAAGCGGCGAGGAGTTTCAACGGGTCGAGCTCGACGATCGATACTCGGGGCTTCTCACCATGAGCGGCTGGCTGGCCCTCGAAGCCAACCCGAGCGAGACGGATCCCATCGTCCGGGGGGCGGGGATCATGAGAAACTATCTCTGCCTCGACCTTGCCCCGGCCGAGCTCTCGGAGGAGGACCTGGCCGCGTTCAACGGCGACACCGTGCGTCAGCGGGTAGAGAACGGCACCTCCAAGCCAAGCTGCCAGGTCTGCCACGCCATCATCAACCCCCTAGGCTTCGCGCTGGAAGGCTTTGACGAGCTGGGACGCCCCCAAACCGAAGACAATGGGCTTCCCATTGACACCACCGGAAGCCTCACGCTGTTCGACGGGACCCAGGCCGAGCTGGACGGGCCCCGCTCTGTGGCCGAGCTGATCATGGACAGCCCGAGCGGAAAGACGTGTTTCGCGACGCGTTTGTTGGCTCACGCCCGGGGCTATCCCCCCCATGAGCGAGATCCCTTACTCCTCGAGCTCGTCGAAGAAGTCCGAAGCTCCCCTGTAAAGGACCTTCTCGCACGGGTGGCAAAGTCCTTGGGGACCCGCTCCTTGGCCTCGGACCGGGGCCGGGCAAGCGATGAGGGTCTCGACCCCCCTGAGTGTCGCTGACGGCGATCTTCCCCCGCAAGACGCCTCGGGGGGGCCTCGCAGAGCTCGCAAGCTCCAAGGTCAGGGCGACGGTTCTGAAGGCGCTGACGAAGAATCCCGCAGCGCGCGCCGATAGTCCGACGGGGACTGCTGCGTCCATCGGCGAAAGGCCCGGCGAAACGCCCGCTCGTCGGAGTAGCCGATGGACTCGGAGACCGCCGCCACCGTGAGTGTGGGATCTCCGAGAAGCCGCTTCGCTTCCCCCAGGCGGACTTCCTCGACCATACCGCGGAGCCGAACCCCGTGTCGGGCGGCAACCCTCTGTGCGGAGCGGACCGAGGTCCTCATTTCTCGGGCGAGATTCGTGATCGAGAAATCCCTGTTCACCACGCTTTCGCGGAGGGCATGATGAAGCTTCGTGATCTCTTCCGCGGGGCCGTGATGGCGCGTCTCCAAGCGCGTCTCCAGCACCCAACACGAGAACCGAAAGAGACTCTGGTTGCTCGTACTGAGCGGTAGTTCCCGGTCAGCGTTGCGGAGGGTGAAGGCCGTGTATCCACCCGAGAAGTTGAACTGAGGGAGCACCCCGAAGTGGTCCTCGTAGGCCGACTTCGGTCCGAGCGGCTCGGCGGCCAAGCGAACTTGACTGACGCTGAGCGGTCCGGCGGCATGGCTTCGGAGCTCCCACCAATGAAAGGCTCCCAAGGCGGCCTGCATGACGCTCCCGTCGAGCGCATCTGCGGGGTGCTGCCAGGAGACGGATGTCTCTCGAGCCCCGCGGTCTACGGTTAGCGCTCCATCTTCAAAGACAAGCTCGTGGTACCGGGCCATGACCTCGAGGGCCTCGTCGACCGTAGGCGCGGAACGCACGGCATCGATCAGGGGCGAGTGGAATCGACCCATGGCCGACCTCGCGAGCTCGATAGGAAGAGCACGGTCCGGGTGGGCTCTGACCAGCTCCGCACAGAGCCGAGGTGGTACATCCGCGGGCCAAGCGACGAACCTTCCCTCGGCGTCGGCCCGGGGGGAACCCACCAGTCGAGCGATCACGTCCTCAGGCAAGCCCAGTTCGCAGGCAAACCTGATGACCGCGAAGACCACCGATGAATCCACTCGTCCTGGGTACCGTCGTGCCGCGAACCCCGAGCCCTTGGGGTTCGATGCCTCCGCGAGCCTATGTTTGGATGTCACGGACAACCCCCTCGGCGCCATGGTCGATCCGAAACGACTCTTCGGACACCTTGGCAGGTAGCATCAGACCATGCCTTGCGATCTATATTACCCATGCATCTCTCCTTCTCGATCGTGCTTCGGCCGGGATAGGAGCCTCCGGTCTCGCTAGGAACCGGCCGCGCGGCTCACGGGTTCATCCCGCAAGAATGGAGAGGATGGGCAGCATCATAGGAAAGAATAACGCCTCGACATTTCAGCCATCGTAGTGTTTCCTTCCGCGCGACGTCAGCCAGCGTCGAAGCCGCATCTGCTCTCGAGTGGGACCGATGGTTCCGCATAGGTGACTATGTACGCTCTAGAGTGGACGATTCCCAGCCGCTAGACATCTGCACCGCCACGCCGTCACGCGAAGAGAGAAGGCACGGCGAGATCCGGCAACTTTCAACGCCGGGACCTTCCCGACCGGGTGACCGAGCCACGTCGACCGCGCCAGCGACCGAGCGGCGCCAAGACACCGAACCTCCCCTCACTGCCCTAACAGCCTTCGGAGAGCAACTGGCTGGGTCATGCGGAGTGGCTCGAGGACGGCGGATCTCGCAACCTGAGGGCGAGCTTCGGCCGACGCGGCCTCCGGGACCTCAGGGCGAAGGTTCCTCGTATGAGTTCCCCCGACCTCGCGAACAAAGAAGCCACGACGGATGAGAGCGAACCCGCGAGCAGTCGCAGACCATCCCGAAGCAGCTTATTCATCCCCAGTGATGGGTGCACCGCCTGAGTTGCTTGATCACGACGCACCTTGTTCATTCCCGCGACCGAACCCAGCACCAAAAAACCTATCCAGTTTTCGGGCCCCTCCCGATGGTAGTCTCAGCCCGAGTTGACGCGGTCCCCATCTCAGGCGGCGGCCGAGGAGGTGTCTAAGCAGAAGCGCACCCGCTCGCCACGCCTCGAGCGCCCAAGCGTGGGCCGGAGAGGAAAGGAACGTCTGTTGAAACCCATACGCCTACACGTTTGCGACTTCCAAGATGCGCCCGGCGCATCTAGCCGCCCGTTGATTCGGAGGTGTATGGCGATGTCGAGGCAGGCTTTTCGGAAGGTATGAAGCACGTCGTCGCCGCTGCCGCTCTCCTTGCCCGCTCTCTTCTCGCGTCGACCGAGGCCATCGCTGAGGAGCGCTGTGCGCCGGACGTCTTCGAGCCCCGCCGCCACGCCGCGAAGCGATACGTCGTTCCGAGATATGCTCATATATGGGGGCAGCTCGGATGCCGAAGCCTCACGACCCTCGAGAGAGTGGGCGAGCGCCCCGCCCCCGGCTCCGACGAAGGGCTCATCCTCGAGTGCGGGGGAAGCCCTCTTTCCTATCAGCTCAGATTCAGCGTAGCCACTTGGGGCCGGAGACTCGTAGTTGGATCTCTGGATCCGGACTTCGAGACCCAAGCCCAGATCTGGATAGATCTGATCCGAATCAAGGGAGCGACGCTCGCGGAGAGATTCGGGGAGATTGACAGGATCTTCGGTCGTCCCGAGCCAGCGGTCCTCGACCAGGCTCAGCTGAGCGCGAGCTACGACCACGGTTCAGTCCGAAGAGAGACTCGAGATGATGAGGGCGCAGCCCCTGAGATGCGTGAGATCAGAAGAGATGCAGCGGGCTTCCTCCTCTATGAACCCACCGACCGGGACCTTCTAGAGGTAGCCTATTCGATCGCGCCCTTTTTTCTAGACGGGACGCGCCTCGGCTCGGAGGACGCCGAGATCGTCGTCCCCAGCGAGAAGCCCCATATGACGGTGTACCGGGATATGAGAAACCACGGCGGGAGGGTTCACCGAGAGTCGGGATGTCGTGACCCCTCGCAGGAACAGCGGAAGCGACAGGGAGAGAAGCCCCCCGTCCACCGAGGACGTGGAGGCGCTCGCGACCCCTTGGGCGACGCGGGACGCGTCTACAGGTTGCTCTCCGGTGACTTACCGCAGGATGAGGGCTCATCTTTCGTGAAGACGCCCGGGCAGAGGGTTCGAACCTCGAGACGGATAGGGACAAGACGATCCGATATGTCCGCACTCCGGCGTCATCATGCCTGGAGCCCGTGAGCCATTCCGGGGGGGCCTCGCGGTGCCCGAAGGCTCACCCGAAGGGTCAGTGCGCTCCAGGGGCTCGGCGGCCCGACGTCCCGAGAGCCGTCGTTCCGGAATGAGAACCATCGCTCCCGGCTGCGCGGAGGGACCTGGGGACGAGGCCCCGGTGGAGGGCGAGTTAGGCGGTGGCCGAGGATGGGTCCGCGCGCACCGCCCAGAGGCTGAGCACGATGGCGGAGCCGGAGATGATGGTCATGACCGTGCCGGGCACGAAGTTGTTGAAGCCGCCGAGGTCGATGAAGAGGAAGTAGCCCACATCGGCCAGCCCCCCGACGAGCGCCGAAAGCCAAATCGCGGTGAAGCTCCCTCCCCAGATGTACACGCCCCCCACGGTGGTGACCGCCCCAATCCAGAGGAGGTTGAAGCCGTGCTGGCGGATGATCCCCCCCACCGCGGCGGGGAAGGGCCCCTCGAGGAGGACCGGATCTACGCCGTCGGCGATGCCCTGCACGGCTCCCGGGGTGTCCTGGGCTAGGGTCATGACGCCGGCCAGGACGTGGACCAGGCCCCAAATGACCCAGAGTACAGCGATGATCTTGTAGGCGGTCGTAGGCTTCACGGGGGCTGCCTTTGCACGCGCATCAGTAGGGCACTAGGCCACAATTTGCGCGGTACCTGCGCGCTCATGCGTCATACTATCCCGGTGGACTGGCAACAGGTCCGAACCGCCTACGAGGTGGCTCGACACGGCACGCTCTCGGACGCGGCCCGCGTTCTGGGCCTTCATCGGGCCACCGTAGCTCGTCACGTCGACGCCCTCGAGAGCGAGCTCGGAGCGCGGCTCTTTCATCGTCACGCCCGGGGATACGTCCCCACCGAGGTGGGCGAGGATCTCTTCCGCGTGGCCCGAGCCACCGACGACCAATTCGAGCAGCTCGCCAGTCGTACCCGCAGCCGCTCCGCAGAGCTGTCGGGGGAGCTCGTCGTCACCTCCCTCGAAGTCGTGGCGCCCCCGCTCGTGGCTGCTGCCGCCCGATACCAGACCGCCCATCCGCGAACCCGCGTGCGCTATCGGGTCAGCGCGGAGCTGTTGCGCCTCGAGTACGGCGAAGCCCACGTTGCAGTTCGGGCGGGCCCTCGGCCGGATCACCCCGACAACGTGGTGCAGCCCTTCCTGACCCTGCGGAGCGCCGTGTACGGTCACCGCCGCTACCTCGAGGACCACGGCCTCCCCGCGAGCGAGGACGACCTCGGGGATCACACCTTCGTGGTTCCGGATCCCGAGGCCAGGCACCTTCCGTTTCAGTCCTGGCTTCGAAGCCATGTCCCCTCCGAGCGCTGGACCTTCGTCTCGTCGAACCTGCGGCTTCAGCTCGCCGCCCTACGGGCCGGCCTCGGGCTCGCCTTTGCCCCCGTCTTCTTAGCCGAGAAGGACCCCGATCTCGTCGAGGTCCTTCCGGCCCGCGACGACTGGGACGTCCCCTTCTGGCTCCTCACCCACGTCGACCTCCACCGCAGCCCCAAGGTGCAGGCCTTCTTGAGGCTGGCCAAGGAAGAGGCGGGAAGCCGGGTCTAGGCTGCCGGGACCAGGGCCCGCTCCAAGGCCTCTCGAACCGCGGTGGCTGCAGCGCGAAGGCGGTCGGCCTCGACCCGGGCCCCCGTCTCCGCATCGCGGACGTAGAAGCCGTCGGCAACCCGGTGCCCCTGGGTGGAGATCTTGGCGAGGGTGATGGCCAGGCGGTGCTCGGCGAGGGTCCGGGCAATGACCCACAGGACCCCGACGTGGTCCTCGCAGAACACGTCGATCACCACGTCGTCGCCCTGCCCCCCCACCAGCTCGACCTCCGTCTTCACGGCGGGGCGTGGAGGGCGCAGGCCCTTGGTCCGCCAGATGCGCGGAGCCAGTTCGGCCTCGGCATCGGCCCCGTCCATGAGCAAGGCTTCGAGATCCGAGCGGACCCGGTGCCAACGCTCGGAGTCGTCCGCCAGGTGTCCGCTCGCGTCCGTGACCCGCAGGACGTCCAGCGCAATGCGGGGTGCGAGAGCCGCAGCGTCCGGGCGAATGTGGAAGTCCCGAAGACTCACCGACATCTCAGGATCCGCCTGCCGCTCGGGTCCGAGGTGGGGATGGCTCTCGACCGAGAACACCGAGGCGTTCACGATCGACAGATCGTGGGCCGCAAGAACCCCTGCGAGGACGGCCAGGAGTCCAGGGCGATCCGCTGCCACCACCGTCAGAGCGCTCACGCCCTCACGGGGAAGATGCACCACGTGTACGGCGATACCCCCGTAGCGCCGAACCCCGCTCCACATCCGCACGTGGCGAGTCATGCGCCGCGTGGACTCGGTGAGGAGATAGCGGTCGGGCACCGCGTCAAAGAAGGCTCGCGCCTCCGCGGCGTCGGACTCCCTTCCGCCCTCGAGGGCGGTCAGGAGAGCTTCCCGGGCCCGGACCCGGCGCGCTCGAAAATGACGGCGAGCGCCCTCCCCATCCTCGCTGAGCAGCGCCGCTCGCGCGTGGACGAAGAGCTCCGCCAGCAAGGCGGCCTTCCAAGAGGTCCACACTTTGGGGGAGGTGCCCATCATGTCGACGACGGTGAGGAGGTACAGCATCTCGAGCCGCTCTTCCGTGCGCACGGTGGACGCGAACTGGGCCACCAGCTCCGGATCGCTCACGTCCCGGCGTTGGGAGATGTCCGACATCAGCAGGTGGTCTTGGACCAGCCACACGAGGTCGGCGCTGTCCTCGGCCGACCAACCCGGCGTGGAGGCTTCCTCGAAGCGACGGCCCACGGCGGCAGCCACCCGCGCCCCCCGCTCGGAGTGATCCTCCCGCGGCCACCCCTTCCCGATGTCATGAAGCAAGCAGCCCAGCAGCAGGACCGAGGGACGGGGCAAGTCCGCCATCATTCTGGAGAGCGCGGGGAGGGTCTCGTGAAAGTCTCCCCGGCGCATCCGCTTGCCGAAATCGAGGACCTTCAGAGCATGAACGTCCACCGTATAGACATGGTACAGCGAGTGCTGCCATCGCCCCGTGACCCGGTTCATTTCGGGAATGATCTGCTTGAGGAGCCCCGCGTCGTGCATCACCTCCACCATGGACGCGTCGTGCTTGGGGTCCTCGAGAATGGACAGAAAGGGCTCCACCACTCTCCGGTCTCGACGCCACGCCTTATCCAGCAAGCCTCGTTGCTCGGACACGAGATGCTTGGCGTGCGGATGAATCTCGAGGCTGTCTTCTTGAGCCACCTCGAAGATCCGCACCATCGCGGACGGATCCCGAACGAAGTGGTCCGCCCCCGACACGGTGATGGTCCGGCCCCGCCGTCGAAAGCCGCCCCGCGTCGGGCGCGCAGCGCCCGCCCGCACCGGTCGAACTTTCGTGGCCCGCTCCAGTAGCCCCTGGCTCAGGATGCGCAGGTTTCGGGCGTGAAAGTAGTAGGCTCGCATGAACCGCTCCACGCCGTGCTTTCGTCGGTCCAGATCGCTCTCCCCGGCGTCCATGTATTCGAGGATCTCGGCGATGCGCTCCTGATGGTCGAAACGCAAGTGATCCTGACGGCGCCCCGTGATGCGATGGAGCTCGAAGCGCACCCGGAGGAGGAAATCGTAGGCTCGCCAAAGGTTTCGGTGCTCCTCCGGAGACAGCACGCCCAAGCGCAGGAGCTCGTCGAGACCGTGGGTCTTGAACCGCACCCGAGAGATCCAGAGGGCCGCGTGCAGGTCACGGAGGCCCCCCGCGGACTCCTTGAGGTTGGGCTCCAGGAGATAGACCGTCCCTCCGTAGCGCTCCCGTCGCCGAGCCGCCTCTTCCTCCTTGGCGCTGATGATGGTCCGCACCGTTTCGGAGCGAGAGACGAGCTCATCGATGCCGCGTTCAACCGTTTCGAAGGTACGCCGGCGCTCCTCGGCGGACCCGGAGCCCCCGGGGAGGAGCCGAGCGTCGAGGAGGGAGGACAACACCGTTTGCTCGCCCTCGGCCCACTTGAGGGTGGCGTCGACGCTCCGCACGCTGTGGCCCACCTCGAGGCCAAGGTCCCAGAGCGCGTAGAGGAGCGCCTCCACGAAGACCTCTTCCGAGCGCAGCTCCTCCGCCTCGCCCACCACGAAGAGCAGATCCACGTCGGAGTGCAGAGAGAGCTCTCGTCGGCCGTAGCCGCCGAGGGCGACCAAGGTCACGAGAGGGGAGCCGCTCAGCTCGGCCGCGGCGGGGACCAGGTCTCCCAGGACGTCGTCCACGAGCTGGGTGGCCAGCTCCACTCGACGCACGCCCCCGACCGGCGCGTGAGAGCGGCCTCTTCGTCGGCCCCCCCGGGCCCGCTCCGGGTCCGGCCCCTCCGCCTCTGAGTCGAGGTCGATCAGGGCCGCTCGACCGGCCTCGAGCCGCGAACGGGCCGTCGCCACCACGTCGAGAGAAATGCGGGGACCCACCGCCGACATGGTGTTGGGCTTACCAAATTTCCGACGCACATTCCTCGTCCCACCCCCGTATCCCGAGCCTCACTCCCTCCGGGGAGCGATGTGGCTTTCGCGAGGCTCCGAGGCTGCTACCGTCCTTTCGATGCCGAGCCGGCGGGTGAAACCCAAGGAGCGCTTTCTGATCCGCGAGGTCCAACCCCGAGACCTCGAGGACATCTTCACGCTCGCAGCCCACCTCGACAGCGTGAACATTCCCCACGACCGAAAGGCCCTGAAGAAGCGTATTCAGAAGGCTCGGGACTCCTTTACGGAGAAGATCGAAGACCCCACGCGCCGGCAGTACCTCTTCGTGCTCACGGGGGCCGAGTCCGCTCGCATCGTGGGCACGTCGATGGTCTTCGCTCAGCACGGCCATCCGGAGAGTCCCTACGTCTACTTCAGCGTCGTTCCCGACGAGCGGTACTCCTCGACCCTGGACAAGCTCTTTTCCCACACCACGTTGCGGCTTGGCTTCAGCTACCACGGTCCGACCGAGATCGGAGCTTTGGTCCTCGACCCTGGCCATCGCGCCTACGGGCTCGGGAAGTTCCTATCCCTAGTGCGCTTCCTCTTCATCGCCATGTATCGAGACCGCTTTCGCGAAACCGTGGTGGCCGAGCTGATGCCTCCCCTCCTCCCGGACGGCCGCTCGGAGCTGTGGGAGTATCTCGGGCAGCGATTCACCGGCCTCACCTACCAAGAGGCGGACAAGCTCACGAGCGAGAACAAGGAGTTCATCTATGCCCTGTTCCCGCAGACCCCGCTCTACGCCTCGATGCTCCCCACCCACGTGGCGGAGCTCATTGGCAAGGTCGGGGAGGAGACCCGCGGGGCCCAGCGCATTCTCGAGAGCATCGGCTTCGCGTATTCGAAGCATATAGATCCTTTTGACGGAGGCCCCCACTTCGCGGCGAAGACGGACGAGATTCGGCTGGTCCGGGAGGCCAAGTCTCGCCGGGTGGCTCATGAGCCCTTGGATGACAACCTCGAGCGCATCCTCTTCGACGGCGTGAAGCCGGAAGGCATCAGCCGACACATCGTGGGCTGCGGAAGACCGGAGGGCCCCACCCGCTTCATGGCCCTCCTCGCCGCGGTGCGCACCGACGAGGACGAGATCTCGCTCACCGAGGAGACCCGGCGTCTGTTGAGCATCAAGCCCGGCCAGAGCGTGTGGTCCACGCCGATGTAAGGGGGCGAGGATGCACGCTGCGTGAAGCAAGCTCTTGACCCGCCGTAGCACGGTGGGGCCGGGCGAAAGCCGGGTCCCCTACCGTGCTAGAGCGTGGTTCCGGCCGGGATGACCCCGCCCTTCCCGATGACGAGGACCCCGTCGCGGACAAAGGCATCGCCCTGCTCGAAGCCGTCTTCCTTGCCTTCAGGGCTGAGGACCACTCCGTCCCCGATGCGGACGTTGGCGTCGAGGATGGTGCCCTCGATACGGCAGTTCTTTCCCACCCCCATCGCCGGGAGCCCCTTCGCCTCGGCCTCCCTCACCTCCTCCTCGCTCTCGAGCTGCTCGGCCCCCATCATGATGCAGTTCTTCATGACGGTCCCCTCCCGAACGTGAGACCGGACCCCGATCACGCAGCGCTCGATGACGTCGGCGGAGATGATCGAGCCGCCCGCGACGATGGACCTTCTGAGATCGCAATGGTTGATCTTGGCCGCAGGGAGAAAGCGACTCCGGGTATAGATGGGGTACTCGGGATTATAGAAGTTGAAGGGAGGTTGATCGTCGGTGAGGCGAAGGTTGGCTTCGAAGAAGGCTTTTACGGTCCCGATATCTTCCCAGTAGCCCTCGAAGACGTGGGCGAACAGACGGCCGGTGTCCAGGAGTCCAGGAATCACCTCGCCGCCGAAGTCCGTGGCTTCCGAGTCGAGCGCCGCGGTGAGCGTCTTTCCGTCGAAGACATAGATGCCCATGGACACGAGGACGCTGTTCGGCACCTGGCTCAGCTCGGGGGGGAGGATCAACTCATCGATGAGCTTTTCGTCCTGGGGCTTTTCGACGAAGGACTGAATCCGGCGATCCTCGCCTACCTTCATCAGGCCGAAGGCGTGGGCCAGGCTCCGGTCCACCGGCGTGGCCGAGACGGTGACCGAAGCCCCCGTCTCCACGTGCTCCCTCAGGATGTGCCGGTAGTCCATGTTGTAGAGCTGGTCGCCGGAGAGGATGATCACCAGGTCGTCGTCGGCGGCCCGGATGTGCCGCAGGTTCTGACGGACGGCGTCGGCGGTGCCCTGATACCAGTTCGTCTCCTTGTGGGTCTGCTCGGCGGCGAGGATCTCCACGAAACCTCCTCCGAAGACATCGAAGCGATAGGCTTCTCGAATGTGACGATGGAGTGACTCGGTGTTGAATTGAGTGAGGACGTAAATCTGATTGAGGCCGGAGTTGAGGCAGTTCGAGATCGGGATGTCGACCAGGCGGTACATGGCCGCGAGCGGCACCGCGGGCTTCGAGCGGTGCCGAGTCAGGGGGAAGAGGCGACTGCCTCGTCCCCCGCCCATGATGACGGCGATGGTCCTTCTCTTGCTCATGTGTGATCCCCGGGAGCAGACGTCCCACTCCTTGGCGTGGGGATCAAGGCGGGACGTCAGTAGCCCTGGCCGAGGAAGTCCTTGATCGAGGTGTAGATAGCCTCCTTGTCCTTGATCTCGGAGGTGAGGACCTTGTGCTCGATCGAGTCGGGGAAGGCTTCGCGGAGGTCCTTGATGAACTGCCCGGAGCCGTAGGGCGACTCGACCTGGCCGTAGCAGAAGACGTTGACCTCGGGGAGCATCTTTTCCCGTAGCAGAGCCAGGCACTGATTCGTGTCGTCGGCCGACCAGTTATCCCCGTCTGAGAAATGGAAGGGGTAGATGTTCCACTCGGAGCTAGGATACTCATCCTCGATGATCTTCCAGGCCAGCTTGTAGGCCGAGGAGATCATGGTTCCGCCCGACTCTCGCGTGTGGAAGAAAGTATCCCGATCGACCTCGCGGGCCATGGCATCGTGGATGATGTATCGAGACTCGATGCCCTTGTACTGGCTGCGCAGCCAGGTATCGAGCCAGAAGGACTCGATACGCACGATCTCCTTTTGCTCGTCACCCATCGAGCCCGAGACGTCCATCATATAAATGATGACGGCGTTGGCTTGCGGCTCGACGACCTCTTTCCAGCTCCGGTAGCGCCGGTCGGCGCGCGTGGGCACCACGAGAGGGCGCTTCTTGTCGTACTCGCCGGAGATGATGGAGCGCCGTAAGGCCTGCTTGTAGGTTCGCTTGAAGTGCCGGAGGGACTCCGGACCGGTGGTGTTGATGCCGGTGTAGCGGAGCTTGGTGCGTTCGATGCGCTCCTTACCCCGGGGCTCGATGCGCGGAAGCTCGAGCTCCTCCCCGAGCATGTCGGCGAGCTCCTCCATGGTCACGTCGACCTCGAGAGTATGCTCCCCCGGGTTGTCTCCCGCCTCGCCGGGCCCCGAGCCGTCGCCTTCGACCGCGCCCGGCTGGAGCACGTCTCCGGGCTCGCCCTCACCCTGGCCGGCTCCACCGGTGTCCCGATGGCCAAACTTGAACTTGGGCAGCTCGATCGAGGGGACGGGAATCGACACCAGGTCCTTTCCCTGTTTCCCGATCATCTCGCCCTTCTGAATGTACTTGCGGAGGTTCTGTTTGATTTTCCCGCGGACGATGTTCTTGAACCGTGCGTGGTCGGTTTCGATGCGGGTGGCCATGAAGGGACGCTAGCAGCGGCGGGTGCCGTCGCCCAGGGTCACCGACACCGAAGGACCCGGGTTCGACGCTCCGCGAACGTGATCGACACCCGCTTGACGGCTTTGCCCTCGCAGACCACCGCCACCCGCCGCGACCCCGGCCCCACAGCGCGGCCCTTGGCGGGCGTGAGCCCGGCGCAGATGTCGTCCACGAGGACGGCGCACCCTTCCGGGCATCCGCGGGTGGTGAGGCGGCCCATCCCGCGCCACTGGGACATACGACAGCCTTGCGCCAGGGCGGCCAGGTCGGGGCCGTCGAAGGCTTCTCCGGGAATGACCAGCCCGCGGGGCCCGGTGACCGCCCCGGTGCCCACCGGAGGGTTGCTCGGGGGCTTCGGTCTTCGGCGGCGGGGGACGGAGCGGGTCCCGAGGTCGGACGGCCCGGTCTCTGACCCCTGCGCCTCCACCAACGGAGCCTCCACCGGCGCCACGCCCGCGTCCGAGGCCGGCTCGGCGGCTCCCTCTGGCTCGGCGGCTTCCTCTGGCTCGGCGGCTCCCTCCGGCTCGGCGGCTCCGGTCAGCCCCGCGTCCAAGGCGTCTTCGTCTCCCCCGACGGCCACGACCACCGAAGCATCGAGGGGCACCGGCCGGCGGCTCCCCCCGAGGCCGGACACCACCACCGCCGCGCCTCCGAGCAGCAGGATGAGGCCCAGGCCCGCGAGAGCAGCCGCGAACCCACGACTGGGCGGGGCGACCGGAAGAGCCCCGGTGTCGGGTTCGGGTTCGACCGCCCACCGCGTTGCCCCCGCCTCCGACGCGGAGAAGCCGGCGCGGATCCGAGCGAGCGCGTCGGCGAGCTCCAGGGCGCTCTGGGGACGGTTCTCCGGGTCCTTTTCCAGGCAGGCGTCGATCAGCGCCTCGAGCTCGGCGGGGGCCGCCGGAAACCGCTCCCGAAGCTTGGGCGGGGCCTGCGTGGTGTGCGCCGACATGTACTGGAGACTGGTCTCGGCCACGAAGGGGGGCTGCCCCACCAGCGCTTCGTAGAGGATGAGGCCGAGGCTGTAGACGTCGGAGAGCGGCCCCACGGTGGCCGTGCTCACCGCTTGCTCGGGGCTCATGTAGCGCGGCGTCCCGAAGATCTGGCCGTCCGCGGTCATCCGCGTGGACTCCTCGTCCATGATGCGGGCGATGCCAAAGTCGAGGACCTTGGCCCGGACCTCGTCGCGACGCACGAGAAAGATGTTGGCGGGCTTGAGGTCTCGATGAACGAGTCCTTCGCGGTGGGCCTCCGCCAGCGCCCGGGCCACCTCTTCGCCGATGCGGAGCACCTCCTCCACTTCCATCGGGCCCTCGGCGCGCAGGCGCTCATTGAGCGGCACCCCTTCGAGGAGCTCCATGACCATCACCGCCCGGCCGTCCGCGGTCTCCCCGTAGTCGATGAGCCGAATGGTGCTGGGGTGGCTCAAGCGCGCGATGACCTCCGCTTCTCGCCGAAAGCGAAGCCGCACCCCTTCCTGGCCGACCAGATCCGAGCGGAGGATCTTGAGCGCAACCTCCCGCCCCACCGAAACCTGCTCGGCCGCATAGACGGTCCCCATGCCTCCGGATCCGATGCGCCGGGCCACCCGATAGCGATCGAGGAGGACAGCGCCGATGAGCGGGTCGCCGCTCGCGGAGCTGTGCCCCGCACGGCGATCCGGAGGGTCCCGTCGGGTGTGGCCCTCCGGCCGGGTGCCGGAGCCCGCCGTGCCCGACTTCGAGCCTTCGTCGCCGCTCATGGGGCGAGCATCCGCGGGGCCTCCGACCGGGTCAACGGCGACGGATGCCGCAAGCCACCCTTCGAGCGCAGGAAGGAGCTCAAAGGGAGCGCAGCAGGGCTTCGTAGCGATCGACCGCGGAGGCCAGGGAGAAGTGGGCGCGCGCCGCCTCTCGAGCCGCCACCAGCGCATCCGGCCCGGCACCCTCGAGCGCCACCCGGCGCGCCGCCCCGACGAGATCGTGGGGCTCCAAGCCATCGAGGCTCACTCCGGAGCCCGTGCGCCGCACCCACGCGCCCACCTCTTCGTTGCAGCCGTAATGGATGGGGCGCACCCCGGCGGCCAAGAACTCGCCGAGCTTCGTGGGCATCGAGGCCCGCTTGGCCGGCGAGGGCTCGAGAAGGAGAAAGCCCCAATCGAGCGCGGCCACCCAGCCGGGCATCTCCTGATGGTGGGCCCGCGTGCACAGGGTGACCGCCTCGGGCACCCCCAAGCGCCGGAGCCGCCGCTCGATCTCGGCGTGCTGGGCCGAGAGCACGACCAGGCGCGCTTCGGGTCGAAGACGATGGACCTGGGCAAACAGCTCGAGAGCTTCGTCGGTGCGATACCAGGCGTTGACGGATCCCACGAAGCCGAGGACCGGCCCCGGCCCCAGTCCCGGGAAGCGGCCCGCCAGCTCCGCTCGGGCCTCCTCCCGCCGAGCTAGGTCGAAGGCGGAGAAGTCCACTGCGGTCGGGATAGCCACCACCGGCCGATGAGGAGGGTGGGGCCCCAGGCGTCCCCCGCGGACGTCCTCCGCCGAAAGCTCGGTGAGGGTGACCACGCCGTCGGCCCGCCCGTAGAGCTGCGGCTCGAGACCTTTGGCGCCCGCGAACAGCGCCCGCCCAACGCGCCCCGCCTGCGTCGCTCGCTCGTCGAACCACAAGCCTCGCGTGTCGAAGAGCAGCTTGGGCCGCCCTCCCAAGGTCAGACCGGCGGCGATGATAGCGGGGAGATAGCTCCGGGCGTGGATGAGGTCGGCGTCCCGGCTGCGGCGGGCCACCGCTCTGAGCATCCGTCCGAGGTTCCCGGCGGCGGCGCGTTTGGTACCGGTGGCGTCGAACCGCAGAGGGTCCCAGTCCACCCCCGCCGCCTCGAGCTCGGCCCGCAGGCGGGCGCGGCGGCGTGCATCCTCCAGGTCAGCGGCCTTCTCGAGCGAGATGACTCGGTAGGAGAGCCCGCGAGCCGCGAGCCGCGTCACCAGACGAACCACTTGGGAATAGCCCAAAGGCTCCAAAAGCCCGTCGAAGGTCACGTAGACGCAGCGCATCCGGACGCAGCCGCTTAGCACGAGCGCCTTGGGCCCGCCCAGCTGGACTTCTCGGCTCCGAGGAAGCGTTGCACTTGTCACTCGGTCATGGAATGACCGCTCCCCGGCGACCGCCTGGGGGGCAAGCAAGGATGACGCACATTCTCGGAATCTCGGCCTTCTATCACGACAGCGCCGCCTGCCTGGTTCGAGACGGGGAGATCGTCGCGGCCGCCCAAGAAGAGCGCTTCACGCGAAAGAAGCACGACTTCCGATTTCCCAAGCACGCGGTCGACTACTGCCTCGCAGAGGGCGGGGTCACGCCGGCCGAACTCGACCACGTGGCTTTTTACGACAAGCCTCTCCTGAAGTTCGATCGACTCCTCGAGACCTATGTCGCCTATGCACCCCAGGGCTTTCGCAGCTTCCTCAAGGCGATGCCCCTGTGGCTCCAAGAGAAGCTTCATCATCCCCGGGAGCTCGACCGCGGGCTCGGCGGAGCCTACCGCGGACGCTACCTCTTTCCTTCTCACCACGAATCCCACGCCGCCAGCGCCTTCTTTCCGAGCCCGTTCGAAGAGGCGGCCATTCTCACCTTGGACGGCGTGGGGGAGTGGGCCACGGCTTCGATGGGGGTCGGCCGCGGAGCCCGCATCGAGCTCACCCACGAGCTTCGTTTTCCACACTCGATCGGGCTCCTCTACTCCGCCTTTACCTACTTCACCGGGTTCAAGGTGAACTCCGGGGAGTACAAGCTGATGGGCCTCGCCCCTTACGGCGAGCCGGTCTACCGGGACCTCATCCTCGATAAGCTTCTCGACTTGAAGCCGGACGGCTCCTTTCGGATGGACATGTCCTACTTCAACTACTGTCAGGGGCTCACCATGACCTCGAAGAAGATGGATGCGCTCTTCGGGGGTCCTCCCCGGGCGCCCGAGACCCCGATCACCGAGAGGGAGATGAACCTCGCCGCTTCCATCCAGGCGGTCACCGAGGAGATCGTCCTCCGCATGGCCCGACACCTCGCCGCGACGAGCGGCTCGCGGCATCTGGTGATGGCCGGAGGGGTGGCTCTCAACTGCGTCGGCAACGGCAAGGTGCTCCGCGACGGGTGCTTCGAGAAGGTATGGGTTCAGCCCGCGGCCGGAGACGCGGGAGGGGCGCTCGGAGCGGCGCTGTTCACCTGGCACCAGCTCCTCGGACATCCCCGCCCCCCCACCGAGGACTCGGACTTTCAAAGCGCCTCGCTGCTCGGACCTCGATACGGTGACGCTCACATCCGGGCCGTCCTCGACCGCGTCGGGGCGCGCTACACGCACTACGAGCGCGAGGAGGATCTCCTCGACGTGGTCTCCGATCTCGTCGCCGAGGGGAAAGTCGTCGGACACTTCCACGGGCGGATGGAGTTTGGGCCCCGTGCCCTCGGCAACCGCTCTATCATCGGCGATCCCCGCTCGAGCGACATGCAGTCGACGATGAACCTCAAGATCAAGTTTCGGGAGTCCTTTCGCCCCTTCGCTCCCTGCGTGCTGAAGGAGCACGTGCACGAGTGGTTCGAGATGCGGGAAGGCGAAGACTCCCCCTATATGCTCATGGTCGCCCCGGTGCGCTCGGAGCGACCCGAGGCCAACTCAGTTTCGCCCGCGGTGGGTTTGGACCGACTCAAGACGGTGCGCTCGCGCGTCCCCGCGGTCACCCACGTGGACTATTCGGCGCGGGTACAAACCATCGATGAGGCCCGCCACGGCCGCTTCTATCGGCTGATGAAGCGCTTCTTTGCCAAGACGGGCTGCCCGGTGATGATCAACACCAGCTTCAACATCCGCGGCGAACCGATCGTGGAGTCGCCCGAGCAAGCCTATAAGTGCTTCCTCGCCACCCACATGGATGCTCTGGTCCTCGAGGGCTGCGTCCTCGTAAAGTCGGAGCAGGACCGACAGATGAGCCCCGAGGAGGCCGAGCGCTACCTCGCCCAGTTAGAGCTCGACTGATCCCCGCCATGGCTTTGCCCCGACTCAACCTCGAC
>JBCBRU010000083.1:0-20542 GCA_039819565.1 Myxococcota bacterium
CCTCGATAGCGCTCGCGCGGAGCGGGATACCTCTCGCGCGGCCCTCGCCGCAGCCGGAGAGAGCCTCGCCCGAGCCCGGCGCCAGCTCGGCTACGCACGCCTCGAAGCACCGGCCTCAGGCACGATCAACAACGTGGCCGTGGAGGCCAATGAGGTGATCGGCGCCGGCCAGATGATCGCGGTCCTGCAGGCCGGTGAGGCCCTCGAGGCAGCCGTCGACGTTCCGGAGACCTTCGTCCGCTTGGTAGGTCTCGGCGACCCCGCCAAGGTCAAGATCAGCGCGCTCACCGCCGAGGTCGAAGGGGTGATTCAGGAGATCGGCGTCCCCGAGGGCACCGGCGTGTTCCCGCTTCGCGTCAAGCTCCTCACAGAGCCCGAAACGGCCCGTCCGGGTATGGTGGCGGAGGTCGTACTCTCGCCTCGCGAGAGCGCTCAGCAGGCCCCGGAAGGAGTGCTCGTGCCCCTCTCCGCGATCGGCGAGGACCGTGACGGACGTCATGCCTTCCTGGTGGACGGTGAGCCCGGAGGCTTGGGCAAGGTCCGTCGAGTGCCCATCACCACCGGCGTCATCGGAGCCAACGGCATCCAGGTGGTCGAGGGTTTGGAAGAGGGCCAGAGGCTCGTTGTCGCCGGGGTGAGCCGCATCCAAGACGGACTTGAAGTGAAGATTCCCAGGGAGCCCGCGGGGGAGGCGGTCCGGTGACGCTGACCCAGGCCGCTCTCGACAACAATCGCATCACCGGAACCGTTCTCGTTCTCCTGCTATGGGCCGGGATCTCGACGTACTTCTCGCTGCCCCAGCAGATGGACCCTGGGTTCACCATCCGCACCGTCCAGGTGGTGACGAGATTTCCCGGGGCCAGCCCGGAGCGCGTAGAGCAGCTCGTATCGAATCCTGTCGAGCAGGCCATTCAGGCCATGCCCGAGCTTGATTACGTCGAGAGCACCAGCCGCACGGGCGTCTCAATTGTCGTAGCGGCCTTCCGCGAGGAGTTCGACGACGTCCGTCCCATCTTCGACGATCTCCGACGCAAGGTGGGGGCGGTCGAGCTGCCCGACGGCGTTCTCCCTCCTCGCATTAACGACGAGCTCGGCGACATCTACCCCATCGTGTTCGCCCTCTCCGCCGATGGCTTCACGGACAAACAAGTCCGAGAGATCGCAAAGGACATCCGAGATCAGCTCCTTCTCGTGGAGGGCGTGGGCCGGGTAGCCATTCTCGGAGAGCAGGAGGAACGGATTTTCGTCGAGTTCTCCAATGCTCGTCTGACCGCCCTGGGACTCTCTCCGCAGGACATTCAGAGGAGCCTCCAGGCCCGAAATATCATCCTACCCGGTGGCGAGGTCGAGGTTGGCCCCGAGACCCTAGCTCTCGAGCCAAGCGGCAACTTCGACAGTCTCGAGGACATACAGCGAACCCTGATTAGAATGCCGAGCGGCAGCGTGGTCTATCTCGAGGACGTGGCCGACGTCCGCCGCGCCTACGTGGATCCCCCTGAGGGCTTGGTGACCACCAGCGGCTACCCCGCCACCGCACTCTTCATCAACATGAGTGACGGGAACAATCTCGTCGACCTGGGGGCTCGGATGAAAACCTTCTTCGACGACCTCCTCAGGTTCTATCCTCATGGCGTCGACTTCGAGCTCGCGTTCTTTCAGCCGCAGGACGTCGAGCGAAAAGTGTCCGACTTCATCGTGAACGTCATCCAGGCCGTCGTGATCGTGCTCGCGGTGATGCTCCTCACGCTCGGTCTACGGACCGGACTCATCGTGAGCGCGCTCATCCCCTCCGCGATGATTATCGCCATCTTCGTGATGAGCTTCACCGGGGAGACGATCAATCAGATGAGCCTCGCCGCCCTCATCATCGCCCTAGGCCTCCTCGTAGATAACGCCATCGTTGTTTCGGAGTCCGTGATGGTCTCGATGGCGACCGGGAAATCCGCCTACCAGGCGGCGGTGGAGAGCTGTCGAGAGCTCCAGGTCCCGCTCTTCGTGTCTTCCCTCACCACCGCCTCCGCCTTTCTCCCGATCTATCTCGCGGAGTCTGCCGTGGGTGAGTACACGGGGGCGCTCTTCATCGTCGTGTCCATCACCCTGATCGTCTCTTGGCTGCTCGCCCTCACGATGACTCCGATGCTGTGCGTGGTCTTCATGAAGGTCGCGCCCGGCCAAGCCGAGGAGAGTTTTGGCGGGGCCTTCTACGGCGGCTACCGCAGCATCCTGCGTTTGGTTCTTCGCAACCGCATCCTGTCCGTCATGGTGGTGGTCGCCGCATTCTTCGGAACCCTCCCGCTTTGGAGTCTCGTGCCCAACATCTTCTTCCCGTCGGAGGAGCGCCCGTTCTTTATGGCCAAGTTCGAGCTCCCGCCCGGGTCGAGCATGGCCGCCACGCGTGAGATGTCGAGTCGCGTCGACCGGTACCTCGAGGACGAGCTCAGCGTCCGCGCCACGGAAGGAGAAGGTATCACCAGCTGGACGAGCTTCATCGGCGAAACGCCTCAGCCCTTCCGGCTGGGCTACTCTCCGTCACCTTCGCAGGGCGGCTACCTCGAGCTGATGGTCAACTCGACTTCCGTGCCCAACACCTACGAGGCCATGGATAAGCTACGGCGCTTCGCGTACGACGCGCTGCCGGACGTAAAGACGCACATCCGCATGCTCTCAGCCGGGCCCTCGGTGGACAACCCGATTGAGATTCGCATCTCTGGGACCGAGATGCAGAGCATCTACGCCATCGTCGATAAGGTGAAAGAAAGATTGCGAGCGGTGCCCGGCGTCATCAACGTGGGCGACGACTGGGGGGCACGGACCAAGAAGCTCGACGTGACCATCGACAACGAGCGTGCCCGACGCTCCGGAGTGTCTCACCAAGACGTGGCTCAGAGCATCCAAACCGTAGTGAGCGGCATGACCGCGACCTACTACCGCGAGGACGATGAAAGCATCCCGGTCGTTCTCCGCTCCATCGACGAGGAGCGAAGAGACCTCGATCGCATCAAGACGGTTTCCGTGTATTCCCAGCGCGGGCCTCAGCCCCTGGCTCAAGTCGCCGACCTCGATCTCCGTATCGAGCCCGCGAGCGTCCTGAGGCGCAACCGCAGGCGCACGGTCACGGTTCAGGCCCAGGTCGAGGGCGACACCACCGCCTCCTCGGTGTTCGTGCTCCTTCGCCCGTGGTTCGAGGAGCAATCGAAGGATTGGCCGCTGAACCACATCTGGGAGTATGGCGGCGAGTTCGAGTCGAGCGAAACTGCCAACGCGAGTATCGGTGTGAAGCTCCCGATTGCGGGCATGGCTATCCTCCTGCTCTTGGTGTGGCAGTTCAACTCGATGCGCAAGACGACCATCGTGCTTTCGTCGATCGTGTTGGCCCTCATCGGAGTGGTCATCGGCCTCGTCGCATTCAAAGCCTCCTTTGGCTTCATGACGCTGCTCGGGGTGGTGTCTTTGGCCGGCATCGTCATCAACAACGCCATCGTCCTCATCGACCGCATACGGATTGAGATCGAAGACAACGGCTTGGCGCCGGAGAGAGCCGTGGTCCACGCCGCGCAGCAGCGCTTGCGCCCCATCCTGCTGACCACCGCGACCACCATCGCTTCCCTCATTCCGCTCTACCTGACGGGCGGGCTGATGTGGCAGCCGATGGCGGTGGCGATCATGTCCGGTCTGCTGTTCTCCACCCTGCTGACCCTCATCGTAGTCCCTCTCCTCTACTCGATGTTCTTCCGCGTTCCCCGGCCGGCCTGAGCCTGCAGCGTCGGTTGCGCCGCCTCGCGAGTCCTCTGGCCCGAACCTAGAAGCCTTATCGTGGGCGTACGCTTGCGCGACGGCGGCATTCTCCGGTTGATGCCGGCATGCGCGATCCATCGCTCGGGCCGAACACGCGGGCCGTACACACCGACGTCCCCGAGGCCGGGCGTGGGCAGCCCCTGAGCGTTCCTATCGTTCAGACGAGTTCCTTCGGGTTCGAGAGCGTGGAGGCGATGGAAGCCACGATCTCGGAGCCCGGCACCGGGTACGTTTATACCCGGGTGCAAAACCCTACCATCGACGCCATGGAGCGTGGGGTGGCGGAGCTCGAGGGGGCGGAGGCCGCGGTGGGCTTCGCCAGCGGAATGGCGGCCATTCACGCCGCGCTCCTGGCCGAGCTCTCAGCGGGTGACCACTTCATCGCCCCTGCGTCGTTCTACGGAGGAGCCTACGCGCTGTTCACCCGGCTCCTTCCACGGCTGGGGATCGAGCACAGCCTCGTTCGAGACACAACGCCGGAGGGATTTCGGGATGCTCTGCGCCCCAACACCAAGGTGGTCTACACGGAGACCATCGGAAACCCGCTGCTCGCCATTCCGGACCTCGAAGGGTTGTCCAAGCTGGCCCACGGTCGCGGGGCCCGGGTCGTGGTGGACTCTACCCTCGCGTCCCCGGCCGTTTGCCGCCCCCTCGAGCGGGGGGCGGACGTCGTGATCCACTCCGCCTCGAAGTATCTCGGAGGACACGGGGACCTCATCGCGGGCGTGGTGGCGGGGGATAGCCCCACCATGAGCAGGGTTCGCTCGGTGGCCATCGATGCCGGCGGGACCATCTCCCCCTTCATCGCCTGGCTCGTATTGAGAGGCATGAAAACACTGCCCCTCAGGATGGCACAGCATCAGGCGACGGCGCTCGCCGTGGCGCGATACCTTGCTGGGCATCCGCAGGTCGTGGCCTGCCACTATCCGGGTCTGCCCACCCACCCTGATCACGAACGCGCGAAGGTCGCCCTGCACGGAGGCTTCGGAGGCGTGGTCGCCTTCGAAGTCGAGGGTGGGGACGAAGCCGGCACCCGACTCGCGAACGCGCTCAGCCTGTTCTCGCGCGCCGGATCCTTGGGTGACACCCACTCTTTGGTGGTTCAACCCGCCATGGCCTCTCATCGAGTCCTTAGCCCGAAGGCTCGTCAGGAGGGGGGGATCGGCCCTGGCTTCATCCGCCTGTCCATCGGACTGGAAGACGCCGAGGACCTGGTGGCGGATCTCGAACGCGCTTTCGATGCCCTATGAGGGGGCTCCGTTGACCGGGAGTACAGGTCTGAATATCTTGCGCAAACAACGCCAATGAAGCTCTCAGCCGCCCGCCCCGCTCTTCTTTCCATCACCGCCGCCGGACTCGCGCTGGGCTGCACCCAGGCCGAAGCGCCTCCGCCGCCACCCGCATCGGCCCCCGCCGCACCCGAGGCTGAGCCCGAGCCGGGGGCTGCACTCACGAAGCTCGGGGAGGGCGAGGGCGAGGTTTCCATCGTGGCCTGGGCGGGCTACATCGAGCGAGGCGAAACAGACCCGAAGTTCGACTGGGTGACCAAGTTTGAAGAAAAGACGGGTTGCAAGGTCAAGGTAAAGACGGCGGCGACCTCGGACGAGATGGTGGCCCTCATGAACGAGGGAGGTTTCGACCTCGTTACGGCCTCCGGAGATGCGAGCCTTCGCCTCATTCGCGGCGATCGCGTGCAGGAGATCAACGTCGACCTCGTCCCGAGCTGGAGCACGGTGGACGACCGGCTCAAGGAGGCCCCCTGGCACTACGTCAACGGTAAGCACTGGGGTGTCCCGTATCAGTGGGGCTCCAACGTGCTCGCCTACAATACGAAGGTCTTCAAGAAGCCTCCCACGAGCTGGAAGGTTGTCTTCGAGAAAACCAAGCTCGGAGACGGAAAGTCGAACCAAGGTCGAGTTCAGGCCTTCGATGGCCCCATCTATGTGGCCGATGCCGCCCTCTACCTCATGACTCACCAGCCGGAGCTCGGCATCAAGGATCCCTACGAGCTCAACCGTAAGCAGTTCGAGGCTTCGCTGAATCTACTTCGCGAACAGCGCAAGCTGGTGGGCAAGTACTGGCATGACGCCTTCGTTCAAATCGAAGACTTCAAGAACGAGGGCGTGGTGGCTTCTTCCACCTGGCCCTTCCAGGTCAACCTTCTCCGAGGCGGCAAGGAGCCGATCGCCAGCGTAATCCCGGCGGAGGGCGCCACGGGGTGGGCCGACACCACGATGCTGCATCGAGATGCGGAGCATCCGAACTGCGCCTACATGTGGATCGAACACTCCCTTTCCGCGAGCACCCAGGGGGACCTCGCCGCATGGTTCGGCTCCGTCCCCGCCGTGGTTTCAGCGTGCGAGGGCAACGCGCTCTTGGGTGAAGAGGGATGCAAGACCAACGGGCTCGAGAACTTTGATCGGATTCGTTTCTGGAGGACGCCCGAGCGAAAGTGCGCGTCTCAGGAGGAGTGTGTGCCCTACCATGAGTGGGTCACCAACTACATTGCCGTCATCGGAGGTCGTTGATGACCGTCCTGCCCGAGACCAAGCTCTGGATCGATGGGCGCTGGCAAGCGGCTCGCGGAGCGCCCCGAAAGATCCTCAACCCGGTGGACGAGTCCGTACTGACCGAGGTTCCCGACGCCACCGCTGACGACGTCGCAGATGCGGTAGCCGCGGCCAAGCGTGCGTTCGAGGACGGTCGTTGGTCCGGACTGACCGCGGGCGAGCGCTCCAACGCGATCTGGCGGCTCGCCGACCTCATCGAGCAGCACATCGAACGCTTTGCTCGGGTCGAGAGCGACAACACCGGCAAGCCCTACGAAGGCCTCAGCCTAGGCGGCGATCTCCCCTTCGCTGTGGACAACCTGCGTTTCTTCGCCGGGGCCGCCCGCGACACGAGCGGGGCAAGAGCCGGGGAGTTTCAGGTCGGGTACACGTCGATCTTCCGCCGAGATCCGGTCGGCGTAGTGGGGCAGATTGCGCCCTGGAACTACCCGATTCTCATGGCCGTATGGAAGTTGGGCCCCGCCCTTGCGGCCGGATGTACGGTCGTGCTCAAGCCGGCCCCGACCACCCCCCTGACCACCCTTCTCCTCGCCGAACTGACGAAGGAAGCGGGCCTTCCGGATGGCGTTGTCAACATCGTCCCCGGAGGAAACGAAACGGGACAGGCCCTCGTCGAGCATCCGGACGTGCGCATGGTGAGCCTGACGGGCTCCACCGGCACCGGCAAGCGCATCATGCAGACGGCCTCCGACACCCTCAAGCGGGTCCATCTCGAGCTTGGAGGTAAGGCCCCCGTCCTCGTTTTCGAGGACGCCGACCTCGCCCGCCTCGCAGAGAAGGTCACGATGGGGGCCACGCTCAACACCGGGCAAGACTGCACGGCGGCAACGCGGGTCTACGTGGCCAAGAGTCAGGCCCAGGCGGCGACCGAGGCACTGGTCGAGGCGATGCGAGCCGTCAAGATGGGCGCCCCTGATGACGACGGAGTGGAGATGGGTCCTCTCATCTCGGCGCAGCAGCGAGATCGGGTTGCGGGCTTTGTCGACCGCGCCCGGGCCTCCGGCGCCCAGATCCTGACCGGAGGCGAAGCCCCCTCCGGCTACGACCGCGGGTATTGGTACGCACCCACGGTGTTCAGCAGCGTAGATCAAACCGCAGAGATCGTTCAGAGCGAAGTCTTCGGTCCCGTGATTACTATTCAGACTTTCGACTCGGTGGAGCAGGCCGTCCAGCTGGGCAATGATGTCCCCTACGGACTTGCCGCTTCGGTGTTCACCAAAGACGTGGCCCGGGCGATGCGTATCGCCCGCAAACTGGAGTTCGGCACGGTCTGGATCAATGACCATCTTCCGCTGGCTTCAGAGGGTCCCCACGGTGGATTCAAACAGTCCGGCTTCGGCAAAGACCTGTCCGCTGAGGCAGTGGGCGACTACCTCGTCACCAAGCACATCATGCTGGAGAGCTGATTGGCCATCGAAGGCGAGGCAGCCGACGAAGGCGGAACCCTCGAGCCCCTCGGGCCTCGGTCGAAGGGCCAGGGATCTCAGGATCCCGCCGGCCCGCCGGCGGTGAAACTCGAGGCTCTGAGTCGGCACTATGGTTCCGTCCGTGCCGTCGACCAGGTCGATCTCACGATACGGGACGGAGAGTTCTTCTCCCTTCTGGGCCCCTCCGGCTCCGGGAAGACGACGTGTCTCCGTCTCATCGGAGGCTTCGAAGAACCGTCTGGCGGAACGGTTCACCTCTTCGGTGAGTCAATGACCGGGCGTCCTCCGTACACCCGAGACGTCAACACGGTGTTTCAGGACTACGCTCTGTTTCCCCACATGACCATCGCCGACAACGTCGGCTACGCGCTACGGCTCAAGCGACGACCCAAGGCCGAGGTCCAAGAGCGAGTGGCCGAGATGCTATCGATGGTGCGCCTGCCGGACGTAGGGTCTCGTCGGCCGCACCAGCTGTCCGGAGGCCAAAAACAGAGGGTGGCGCTCGCCCGAGCGCTGATCAATCGCCCTCGCCTCCTTCTCCTGGACGAACCTCTGGGAGCCCTGGATCTAAAGCTCCGACGTGCGATGCAGGTCGAGCTGAAGGCTATCCAGACGCAGGTGGGCATCACCTTTGTTTATGTCACCCACGATCAGGAGGAAGCCCTGGCCATGAGCGACCGCATGGCCATCTTCAACGAAGGCCGCATCGAACAGGTGGGGACGCCGACTGAGGTCTACGAACATCCGGAGACCGGCTTTGTCGCGGACTTCGTTGGCTTGTCCAATCGATTCGAAGGTGAGCTTGCGAAGAGGCTCGAGTTGGACCAAGCCGACTCCGGCGGAGCTTTCATCGTTCGGCCCGAAAAACTGCGCATCGGACGCGACACCCCTCCAGAGGAGCACCTGAGCTTGTCGGGTCGGGTGGAAAACGCCGTCTTCCTGGGCATGGTCACGAAGTTCCGCATTGACGTCGGCGATGCCGTCTTAGAGTCGGTGGTTCAAAATACCGAGCCTCACGACTTCGCCGTCGGGGAAGATATCCACCTGAGTTTTCACCCACGAGACCTGCGGCCGGTTCGCAACTGAGCGCCCATGGCCCACGCGATTTCGAGCTTCTTCTTCCGGCGCCCTGGAGTCACCCTCTTCCTGCTTCTTGGCCCCGTGCTTCTGTGGGTCGGAGTGGTCTACTTCGGCGCGCTCCTGGCGCTACTCGTCCAGTCTTTCTACTCACTGGACGACTTCACAGGTCGCGTCGTGCCCGTACTCACGTTCGGAAACTATCTGCAGCTTCTATCGCCGGCCAACCTCGACATCGTGGTCCGAACCCTGACCATGGCCGCTCTCGTGAGCATGACATGCGCAGCCCTGGCTTTCCCCCTCGGTCTCTATATGGCGCACCACGCCGGCCCCCGAACCAAGGGTCTCTTGTACCTTGGCGTGATGCTGCCCCTGTGGTCGAGCTACATCGTGAGGGTCTACGCCTGGAAGACCATCCTGGCCAAGGAGGGCATCCTGACCTGGAGTCTTCAGACGGTGGGCTTGGGGGGCGTTCTCGAGGCGGTGCTCTCCTTGCCCGTGGTGGGAGGCCCGTCGCTTTCCTTCTCCTATATCGGAACCTATCTTGTCTTCGTCTACATCTGGCTTCCATATATGATCTTGCCGGTGGGGGCCGCGCTCGAGCGGATCCCCAGGTCCCTTCTCGAGGCATCGAAAGACCTCGGCGCATCTCCTCGCCAAACGCTCGGGCGAGTGGTTCTTCCGCTATCCCTCCCTGGGCTCGCGGCCGGCTCCATCTTCACGTTCTCCCTCACCATGGGTGACTTCATCATTCCCGGCACAATCGGCAACTCGAGTTACTTTCTCGGCCAGGCCGTCCGCGCCCATCAGGGAACAGCGGGGAACATCCCACTGGCCGCGGCCATGACCGTCATCCCGATGGTGGTAATGGCGCTCTACCTGTGGGGAGCTCAAAAGCTCGGGGCCTTCGAGGCGCTATGAGTCACTCCCGCTCCCACGTCGGCTTGCGCATCCTTACTTTGGGGGTCCTGCTCTTCCTCCACATACCGTTCCTGGTCGTGGTGCTGTACGCCTTTACTACCGAGGACGCGGCCTTCACCTTTCCTCCCCCCGGACTCACCACGCGTTGGTTCGCGATGGCCTGGCAGCGAAGCGATGTGTGGCAAGCCCTCGGTCTCTCCGCTCGTGTCGCCGCAGTGTCGACGGCGGTCGCGCTCATCCTGGGCACGATGGCTGCCTACGCCATGAGCCGGACCCGCTTTTTCGGGCGGGAGAGCATCTCGTTTCTTCTCCTCCTCCCCATTGCTCTTCCGGGCATCGTGACCGGCATCGCGCTTCGGTCCGCGATGAGTGTCCTCGAGCTTCCCTTCTCGTTTTGGACGATCGTGCTGGGACACGCGACCTTCTGCGTGGTCATCGTCTACAACAACGCCTTGGCCCGCCTGAGGCGAACTTCTCCGTCCATGATCGAGGCTTCACTCGACCTCGGAGCCAACGGTCTTCAGACCTTTCGATACGTCGTGCTCCCGAATCTCGGAAGCGCCCTTCTCGCGGGCGGAATGCTCGCCTTCGCACTGTCCCTGGACGAGGTGATCGTCACCACCTTTACCGCTGGTCAGCAATCGACCTTGCCGATCTGGATCCTCCAGCAGCTGATCCGCCCTCGAAATCGTCCCGTCACCAACGTCGTAGCGATCTTCGTGGTAGCGTTGACCTTTATCCCTATTCTCATAGCCTATCGAAGCTCGCGCGAGTCCGGTGAGCACGGCGCGGGACAGAAGGGTTGAACCGATGAGTGACTCCGATCCCACCAAGAACACGGACCTCCACCAGCGGCGCATCGACGCCGTTCCCCGGGGGGTCGCCAGCGTCTTTCCCATCTTCATCGAGCGCGCCGAGAACGCGGAAGCTTGGGATGTAGAGGGCCGCCGCTACCTCGACTTCGCGGGGGGAATTGGCACGCTCAATCTGGGCCACCGGCACCCTCGAGTGGCCGCCGCGGCTCATGCCCAGATGGATCGGGTTATGCACACCGCCTTTCAAGTGGCGGGGTATGAGCCCTACATCGCCCTCGCGGAACGCCTGAACGCTGCCGCCCCCCTGGATGGCCCGGCCAAGACCCTCCTCATGAGCACGGGGGCTGAGGCGCTCGAGAATGTGGTGAAGATCGCGCGGGTAGCCACGGGCCGGCGCGGGGTCATCTCATTCGTGGGAGGCTTTCACGGCCGCTCGCTGCTCGCCCTGGCCCTCACAGGAAAGGTCCTGCCGTACAAGCATAGCTTTGGCCCTCTCCCCGGGGACGTTTTTCATGCGCCCTTTCCGAACCCCCTCCACGGCATCAGCATCGAAGACTCTCTGCAAGCCATCCATCGTATCTTCAAAGCGAGCATCGAACCGGAGCAGGTGGCCGCGATCGCCTTCGAGCCGGTTCAGGGTGAAGGGGGCTTTTATGTGGCACCGTTCGAGTGGATCCAGGCGCTCCGAGAACTGTGCGATACGCACGGCATCTTACTGGTTTCGGACGAGGTTCAGTCCGGCTTCACTCGCACCGGTCCGCTCTTCGCGATCCAGCACTCGGGCGTGACACCAGACCTCATCACGGTGGCGAAGAGCCTCGCGGGCGGACTTCCTCTCAGCGGCGTCATTGGTCGTGCCGAAGTCATGGACGCCGTCCCCCCCGGCGGCCTCGGGGGCACCTACGGAGGCAACCCCGTGGCGTGCGCCGCGGCTCTCGCGGTGATGGACGCCATCGAGTCCGAAGGCCTGGTGCAGCGCGCCTCCCAACTCGGCGAGCATATGCGTGAGGCGCTGAGCGCGTTGCAGACCAAACACGCATTCATTGGCGAGGTCCGAGGGCTCGGACCGATGTTAGCCCTCGAGTATCTCCGTGACGGCAGGCCCGCTCCAGAGATCGCCAAGGCCGTGAGCCAGGAGGCTCTCCGTCGGGGCCTGATCATCCTCCCCTGTGGCATCTACGGAAACGTGACCCGCATCCTGGTGCCGGTGACCGCCCCCGACGCTCAGATCCACGAAGGACTCGGCATCCTCGCGGCGTGCCTCGACGAGGTCTCCGAGAGCTAAATCCAACGCCACCGCACACGGTCACGCACACGCCCTTCGGGGACCGTCGGACGTGGCGCCACTGGGCGCCTAAGGAGACCGACGAAATGAACCGAAGCAAAATCAACTGGGTCGAGCGGGCCCGCGCTCTTGTTCCTCAGCTTGCCGAGGAGGCGGCCTCGACAGACCGCGAGGGCCGATTCGTGACGGGCAGTCACGCTCTTCTTGCGAAGGAGGGCTTTCTGTCCGCCCTCGTTCCAACGGAACTCGGTGGAGGCGGCGCGCGCTATGGGGAAGCCGTGGGGATGCTCCGCGAGCTCGCTCGTGGCTGTGGCTCCACCGCTCTCGCGCTGTCCATGCACACCCATCTCGTGGCTGCCACCGTGTGGAAGCATATCCACGGAAAGCCGGGCGAGAAGCTCCTGCGACGGGTGGCGGACGAGGACCTGGTTCTGGTGAGCACCGGGGCTGGAGACTGGCTTCAAAGCAACGGTCGGGCGGAGCGCGTGAACGGTGGCTTCCGCGTTTACGGAGAAAAGCACTTCGCGAGCGGGTTGCCGGTCGGGAGCCTCGCGATAACCTCGATCGCCTACGACTGCCCGGATGAGGGGCCTTCCGTGCTCCACTTTCCTCTTCCCCTCGCCGCGGACGGCGTCAAGACGCTGAATAATTGGGACAGCCACGGGATGAGGGGCACGGGCTCACACAGTCTTCTCATCGACGGTGCCTTCGTTCCCGATGCAGCGATCGCTCTCAAGCGTCCACGAGAGGGCTGGCATCCGGTGTGGAATGTCGTGCTCACGGTAGCTCCGGCGCTCTACATGGCTCCCTACATGGGAGTGGCGGAGGCAGCGGCTGAGCTCGTCAGGGCTCGATCCGCAACGGATATTGACGAGGTCACGCTGCTGCAACTGGGCGAGATGGAGAACCGTCTCACCGGGGCCCAGCTCGCTCTGGACGCGCTCGTGGACCTGGCTCGAGACTTCGATTTCAGCCCCGACACCGCCCGAGCGGGGCGGTGCCTCACCGCCAAGACCCTGGTCGCCCAGGGATGCTTGGCCGCTGTCGAAAAGGCCATGGAGATTGCGGGGGGTGCGGGTTATCTCCGGGGCCGTGGCCTCGAACGGCTTCTCCGAGACGTTCGGGGCGCCCCCTATCACCCCCTCCCGGAGAAGCGTCAGCAGGTTATCGCGGGGCGCCTCTCGCTTGGTTTATCCCCGGTCTGAGCCGCCTAAAGCACGCGGTCGTTCAGGTCTTCACCTCGCCGGAAACGGTCGAAGTTCTCGAGGAAGTGGTCGACCAGGGCGAGCATTTCGCCGGGGCGTCCCCCAGCCATGTGGGGCGAGATGATCGTTCGCGGGGCGGTGCGGAGGGGGTCTTCCGGGGGGAGCGGTTCGGGGTCCGTGACGTCCAGGTAAGCGCCCCCCAGCCGTCCACACTCTAGGGCCTCGCGCAATGCATCTTGCTCGACCGTTCGCCCTCGTCCAACGTTCACGAAGAACGCCCCCCTCTTCATGCGAGCTAAACGGTCTCGGTCGAGGAAGTGCTCGGTTTGGGGGCCTCCCGGGAGCAAGCTCACTACGAAGTCGGCCTCCGCGAGCGCGGGATGCATCTGGCTCTCGGTGAGAGTGGGCACCGGGTCACCCCGCTGTGGACGACGCCGAACAGCGACAACCCTGGCTCCGAAGGCTTGAAGACGTGGCGCGAGCGCACGGCCGATAGCTCCAAAGCCGAGAAGGAGGACCTGACTCTCGGCGAGGAGCGCCGCGCGTCGGCGATGGTCGTCACTGAGCCAGGTCCCGTGGGGTTGCTCGGCGAGGCACACATCGATGCGTCGCGCCAACGCCAGCATTCCCGCGAGGGCTTGTTCAGCGCAGGGCACGGCATAGACCTGGCTGCTCGTGGTGAGCTTCGCGCCGCGCTCGCGGAAAAGCGCTCGAGCCTCCCGGACATCGTAGCGGGCATAGCCCGCGGAGCTGAGGTGAACCCAACGCACGGCGGAGGCGAGCCGAAGGGTGTCGAGACTCGGCTGACCGAACAGCACCTCGGCCTCGCGAGCTGAGGGGTCCGTGCCCGGCGCGTAAAGATTGCCCATGGGGTGGGCGCTCACGCGAAGATCCTGCTCAGAGAGCCGCTCCCTCAGTTTCGTCTCGGCGGCGGGGCTGAGGCGCTGGTCGTAGAAGACTACGGTCACGAGGTTGACCTTAAGCGAGGACTGCCTCGCGACGGATCTTCGCGGGCCTGACGGCTCTTTCCCGCTCGACCCGTCGAGCTCTACCTGCTAATGCGGATGCACGGATGAAGGGCGAGGTAGGCCCCATCCGCCCCATCTGAAGAGAGAGACGAAAACATGGACGAGACCGCAAAATACAAGGTGAGGGACCTGTCTCAGGCCGAATACGGACGACGCGAGATTGAGATCGCGGAGAACGAAATGCCGGGGCTGATGGCCCTCCGTGAGGAGTTCGGCGCCTCCAAGCCCCTGGCGGGGGCACGCATCGCTGGCTGCCTCCACATGACCATCCAAACCGCGGTGCTCATCGAGACCCTCGAGGCCCTCGGCGCGGAGATCACCTGGACCTCCTGCAACATCTACTCGACCCAGGACCACGCGGCCGCCGCCATCGCGACGAAGGGCATTCCGGTTTTCGCCTGGAAGGGCGAGACCGAAGAAGAGTACGACTGGTGCCTCCATCAGCAGCTCAAGGCTTTCGAGGGCGGCAAAGGCCCCAACATGATCCTCGACGATGGTGGCGACCTGACCCTTCTCGCCCACGAAAAGTATCCCGAGCTCTTCGGCGGCTCGGATCCGATTCGTGGTCTCTCGGAAGAGACGACGACGGGTGTGCATCGCCTGTACGACATGGAGAAGAAGGGCATCCTGAGGTGCCCCGCCATCAACGTGAACGACTCCGTCACGAAGTCGAAGTTCGACAACCTGTACGGATGTAAAGAGTCTGGCCTCGACGGGATCCGTCGAGCCACCGACGTCATGGTTGCCGGCAAGGTCGCCGTCGTGGCGGGCTTCGGCGATGTCGGTAAGGGCGTGGCGGACTCCCTCCGCTCCAGCGGGGCCCGTGTCCTCGTCACCGAGGTCGACCCGATTTGTGCCCTCCAGGCCGCGATGAGCGGCTACGAGGTGACCACCATGGACGAGGCTGCCCCCCAGGGGGACATCTTCGTGACCGCGACGGGCTGCGATGATGTCATCCGTAAGGAGCACCTGCAGGCGATGCGCCACGAGGCGATCGTCTCCAACATCGGGCACTTCGACACCGAGATTCAGGTCAAGTGGCTGAACGAGAACCCGGAGATCACCCGCGAGGAGATCAAGCCGCAGGTGGACCACTACGCCTTCCCCGACGGCAAGAAGATCATCCTTCTTGCCCAGGGTCGGCTGGTTAACCTCGGTTGCGCTACGGGCCATCCCTCCTTCGTCATGAGCGCTTCTTTCACGAACCAGGTCCTTGCGCAGATCGAGCTCTGGCAGAACCCTGAGAAGAAGGACTACCAGAAGAAGGTGTACATCCTTCCCAAGCGCCTCGACGAGAAGGTGGCCGCCCTCCACCTGGCCCGTCTGGGCGTGAAGCTCGACACCCTGACCGAGAAGCAGGCCGAGTACCTCGGGGTTCCCGTCGAGGGGCCCTTCAAGCCGGAGTGGTACCGGTACTAGTATCTCCCCTGGGGGCCGCGGCGTGATCTCATGAGCACGAACGGCCCCCTTCTCCTTTCCGCGCTCGGGTCTTCCCCCGAGGTGCTCGAGCGCGGACTCACCGTCCCCGGAGGACAGCCTCTCCATCGTTTCGTGACCGAGCAGATCTTGGCGATGTCCGGCTTCGCACTCGTGCTCATCGGCGAGCTGGTCGGGGAGGAGCTCGATCGGATTCGACTTCTCGAGGCGAGCTCACCCGAGGGCCCCATCGAGCCCTTCGAGTACGAGCTACGTGGGACCCCCTGCGACGTCATCATCAGGTCTGGAGGATACCGAATCCTTGAAAGCGCGCTTCAGCGCTTCCCCCGAGACCACCAGCTCGTGTCGTTCGGCGTCGAGGCTTATACGGGGCTGCGGCTCGACGACGAAGCCGGTCGCCCGGTGGGCTTGATATGCGCGGCCCATACCGAGGCCGTAGCCTTGCCCCATATCGATACCGTCACGCGCTTCATGGCCGCCTTTGGGCCCCGGGTGGCCGCCGACCTCGCCCATCGTCGGGCGGTCCGAGACCTCCACGAGGTCTTGGACCTCGACCTCGAGGACGGGCACGAGCGCTTGTCCAGTATGACCGCCGCGTTGACTCGAGCTCTCGACTTGGATGGAGCTTTCATTATCGATGCGACCACCCGATCCCCGGAGCTCCTGACGCTCTGGCTCGACGGGGTCTCGCACCCTCCGTGGCCCCTGCCGGCCTCCACGCCCCTCTCCCTCGAGACGAAAGACGCCGCCCACCATGCCGTTCTGAAGGGTTTGCCAGAAGTCTCAGCGCTTCATTCGATCGCCGTGACGGACGGTGAAGCGATTACGGGGTCGGTGGGCATTCTCAGTCGGAGATCCATCTCTCCACGTGCGGTTTCGAACGTCGTGTTCCGGGCCTTTGCCCGACGCGTGGGACGAGAGCTCGCTCGACGGAGGGCTGAGGAAGATCGGCGAGCCGCCGAGCGCGCCCTCTCTCTCGCCCAGCGTCGAGAGACTCTAGGTGTTCTCGCCGGGGGTTTAGCTCACGACTTCAACAACCTTCTCGTCTCGATTCTGGGCAACGTCGAAGCCTTACGCGCTGAGTCACTCGGCGACGGGGCTCACGAGCTCGTCGACGACATCCAGCTCGCCGCGCAGCGAGCCGGAGAGTTCGCTCAACAGCTCCTCGCATTCGCAGGGCGAAGTCAGAGCTCTCCCTCCCGCATCGATCTCGGCGCGCTGCTCGCGGAGACCTGTCGAATGATCCGAGGCCAGCTTCCCCCCGACGTGAGCCTCGTGGTTCGCTCCGCCCCGGCCCCCCTCTTCGTTCGCGGAGATCGGGGGCAGCTGCAGCAGGTGCTGATGAACCTCCTGACCAACGCCTACCAGTCCGGCTCAGCCTCGATAGAGGTGGCGGTCGAGTCTGTGGACCGCCGAGAGCTCGACACGCATCAGGTCGTCATCGGTCCGACCTCTATCTCTGAGCGAGCCGAACTCATGGTTCGCGACACGGGTCGAGGGATGGATGAGACGGTTCTGGACCGTATCTTCGAACCCTTTTTCACGACCCGAGATGAGGGTCACGGCCTGGGCTTGGCGGCCGTGATTGGTATCGTTCGCGAGCACCGCGGCACCCTCTCGGTGGAGAGCCAGCACGGCCAAGGTTCAACCTTTCGGGTGTTTCTACCGCTCGACACCTCCGCCGATGAGACCCCCACCCCGCGCCCTCGAAGCTCGACGGCCGTCGACCTCGAGCTTCGAGGCCTCGCCCGACAAGAGGGCTGGAGCCCACTATGAGCGCTGATGAGATCTTGAACCGACTTCGAGCCTCGGGTGGACTGATTCGCCTTTTCGGCATCGAGCACGAAGTCACCTCGAGCGAGATCGTCTTTCGTATGCCGATCGAGGAGCGACACACCGGTCGTCCGGGCGCCGCCCACGGCGGGGCCGTCATGACTCTGATGGACACCGCGCTGGGCGGTACCGCGCTCGTCCACGCGGTCGAGCGCGGCCTGACTGTGAGCACGGTCGAACTGAAAGTGAACTTTCTTCGACCGGCCCAGCTCGGGACGGTCCTCGAGAGCACCGCCGAGATTCAATCGGCGGGCCGCTCGCTCATCGTCCTCAGCGGCCACGCGGTCGACAGCCGAGGGGAGCGCATCGCCTACGCGGTGGGGACCTTCATGCTGTTCTCCCCCGAGCGCGTCGAGAATCTCGCCGCGGCGCCATCCCCGGATCGTAGCGAAGGAGTCTGAAAGTCACATTGACGCGTTCGTTTTCGACGGAAGCCTGCTTGGGGACCCCGTGGCGCCAGCTGTGCTGCATGCGTCCCCCCATGACCATCAAACTCCCGGACTCGAGTGAGAAACTGAGCCGTCGCTTTCGGAGCTTCTTCGGCTTCGGCTCGATTACGAAGCGTCGTCGGGCTCCGAGGGAGAGGGCGGCGATCTGAGGATCCTCTCCGAGTTCGGGTTCGTCGTCGGCGTGCATCCCCATGTGATCCTGGCCGTCTCGGTAGCGATTCAAGAGCACGTGGTCAAAAGTGAGGCTCGTTCGTTCCTCGACCCTCCGTCGCAGGCCGTCTAACACCGGACCGAAGGGCTGCGCGGGCAGAACCTGCCCCGAGTAGCGGTAGGGACGGTCTCCAGCCCAAGCGATGAGGCGCGGCTGTAAAACCTCCCGACCAAAAACAACGATCGGGCGTTGGCTCCACTCAAGCTCGTCGACGAGAGCGCCATGGAGGTCTCGGGCCACCTCGTCGGGCAACCACGGTTCAACGTCGATCCACGCACCCCCGCCAAGCTCGCGACGCGGCATCTCGGAATCGCTACTCCTGGTCGACGGAGTTGTCGATGACCCCACCGAGCGTATGTTTCGGGCATGAGCGGCGACGAGGGGCCAAGCTGGTCCGACCGGCTCCGTACGTGGGGGCAAAGAGCCGAGCGCGAAGCTCGAGCCTTCGGAGCTCGAGCCGAAAAGGAGGCGCGGGCGCTCGGAGATCGAGCTCATGCCGCTCTCAAGGACGCCGCCGACACCGACTACGGTCAAGCTGCGAGCCAGGCGGGACAGCGCGCCACGGCCGCCGGGCACGGGGCGGCGGAGCGGATCCGTAGCTCCAAGGAGTGGCAGCAGCTCGAGGAGACCGCCCGTCGGGCGGCCGAGAGCACTCGGTCTGCCGCAAGCAGCGCGGGTGAACGCATCGAACAGGTGCGCCGAGAAGCTGAGATCGTCTTGGACGCCCTCGACGAGGTGGCGCATCACGCGGGGGATCGTGAGCTCGTTCTGGCCGCAACGGCTCGACTGCTCGAACGCGTCGGTCCCCAGCTCGATCTGCTCGCGGACGGGGTTGTGATCGGGACGCTTCAGGAAGCGGGCGCCGGAGTCGCCGCCCTTCGTGGCACGGAGATTCTCTACGTGCCCGCCGATGGCCCACTTCGGGCCCACCTCCGCGTCAATCGGGTCGAAGGACGCGCGGCGAGACTGGCGATTGGAGGCCAGATCGGCGCCTACGTCGGGGCCCTTTACGCGCCCCGACAGGTCCTTCTCGAGCGCTTCCTTCGCAGGGGGGCCGAGCTCGGTCTCCTCCTCCTGTCGATCCGTTTTTTCCGTCTCGAGAGCTCGCACGAAGAGATGCCCGGGGGCTGCGGATGGCTGCTCGAGCTGTCCGCCGGCGTCTCGATTGGCCTGTCTGATCTCGGGGCTTTCGAGATCGAGGATACGGCCCTCGCTCAATACCAACTCGAGCCGGAAGAGGCGGCGATTCTGGACGCAGCCCTTGCCCAAGCCCCCGATGCAGCCGCCCGACGAAGGGTCGCTCGCCTTCTCGCGCGTGACGCGGAAGGAAAACCGGGCTAGCGAGAGTTCGTGTCCGAGGTCCGATATCGCCGCGTGGCCATCGAAGGGGTTGCGCACGTGCTCCCTGACGAGCGCATCCACACCTCGGAACTCGAGGCTCGCCTCGAGAGCCTCTATCGCAGCATTGGGCTAAAACCGGGCCTTCTGGAGAGTCTCACGGGCGTTCTCGAGCGACGTCTATGGCCTCGGGAGGTGTCGCCCGCCGATGCGGCGAGCCGCGCTGCGGAGAAGGCTCTGGCTCGCAGCGACTTCGATCCCGGTCGCCTGGGAGCCGTGGTCTACACGGGGGTGTCCAAAAACGTGCTCGAGCCCTCCATGGCGAGCCTCGTTCACGGGGCTCTCGGCCTCCCGCCGACGTGCGTGAACTTTGACGTCGGCAATGCATGCCTCGGCTTCCTCACCGGCATCTCCACGGTGGCCTCGATGATCGAGCTCGGGCAGATCGAGGCGGGGTTGGTGGTCGCGGGAGAGTCCAGCCGCGAGGTGACCGAGGCCACGATGCAGCGGCTCACCGGGCCGGACGCCAACTTCTCGAACCTGAAAGAGGAGATGGCAAGCCTGACCCTCGGCTCGGGAGCCGCGGCCATGATCCTCGCCCGAGACGATCTGGCCACGAACGCTTCTCGTCGACTCACGGGCGGAGCTGCCACCGCCGCTACCGAGCACGCTGGGCTCTGCCAGGGCACCATGACCCGTATGCGGACAGACGCCACGAAGCTGCTCTCGGAAGGCGTCAAAATCGCTTCCACCACATGGCGCCGGACCCAAGCCAAGTTCGCGGTCGTGGCCGGTGACGTCGCAACCTTCTGCCTTCACCAAGTCGGAAAGGCGAACCACGACGCGGTCGTGAAAGCTCTGGGCATCCCCGGGGAGCGTGCGCCCCGCCTGTATCCTCAGCTCGGAAACGTCGGCGCCGCCTCCGTACCCATTGGTTTGTCCCTGGCCAGTGAGTCCGGACTCCTCGGCCCCGGCCGCCAAGGCGTGCTCATGGGCATCGGAAGCGGCCTCAATAGCTGGATGATGGTGGTGGAGTGGTAGCTCCGCTTCCCCCTGAACTCGCCGCCCTCTACCCATTTCAGAGTCATTTAGTGGATGCGGCCGCCCGGCACGTCCACGAAATGACTCTGAAATGGGTAGAGGGCGGCGAG
>JBCBRU010000084.1:0-20518 GCA_039819565.1 Myxococcota bacterium
CCGGAAGGAGGTGCAGATGGCGATGGCCTCTCGCCGGGTGCCCACCGGGCGCCCGTCCGAGGAGGCGCCGGCGTGTGTCCTCGCTCTCCGCGGGGCCGAGGTGTTGCGCGAGACGACGGTGAAGTTCCTCTGCACCCTCGAGGGTATGTTTGGCGGGCGCGCTCCAGGGAACGAAGATGGAAGCTTCTGGCCGAGGTCTATTCGGGGCGCCTCGCTGGGGCGGCGGCCCCAACGAGGGCGCAGGCAGGTGGATTCGGGGAATGTCGTAGTCGACCCACCGATATCCGGGCGGATGAGACCAGTGTTCGGAGAGAAGGCGCCGGGATTCGATCAGGAGCGCGTCGAACATCGTAGGCGGAAACCTAGCCCGGAGGCGGGCGCGATCGCGGGTTGCGTTCCGACCCTTTTGGCTCGCTTCGCGAAGAACGACCTCGAGGGCGGCCTCGACCGCGCGTAGATAGCCTCGCGGGGATTCGGGAACGCGGAGACGTACGGCTGCGTGGCCAGCAGGCGAGGCCTTGTCGGTAGCTGGATGCATCCAGGCCGCGTCCCCGGAGGGCTCGGCCACGCGTCGAGCCGAAATCCAGCTTTCGCTTCGGCCGAGCCAGCTCCACCCCTCGAGAAGCTGGTCGAGGAGCTCCCTCTCGCGCGCCGGGAGCTCGACCGGCCACCGAAGGGCGAGCCGTTCCTCAACCGGGAAGGCGAGAAAGGCATCGCGGAGCTCACGGCGCTGCTCACCGATGGGCACGTAGCTTCGACGTTCGCTGGGTACCGGGGCCCGAGGAAGGCGAAAGCTCGGCGGGACCTCGGCGAGTCGCTCCGTGAGGCTCCGAGCCGTCTTCGGTGGCTCCTGCCATCCGAGGGTCCGAAAGCCGACCGCGAGCCACGCGCGCTGGATCCGCCAAGGGTGGGGAGGCCACTCGACGAGACCTTCGCTGGGGTGGCGCCCCGGAGGGGTCGCGTGAAGGCGGCCGGCGAGGAGCTCTACTTCAATGGTCAGCACCACTCACCGCTTTCGGGTCTTGGGAGATCGTACCTCGGTGACCGCCATGCCGGGCCTCGGCAGGCGTTCGGCGAGGGCGGAAGCGACATCGGCGGAAGCCGGAAGTTGGGCCTGGGGAGGACGCGCGCTCACCGGCCCGGCCAGCTCGAGGTCACAGCCCGAACGAAGGCGAAGTGGGGATTCGAGAAGGGCCGCGACCTCATAGAGGGCGACCAGGATGATGACGTCCGTCTCGTCGCGTTCGAGTCCGTAACCGCGGATCTGGGCCAGATCGAGGCTGAAATAGGCCCGAATGGACTCGGCCACGAAGTCCTCCCGGTGAAACAACACCGGGTTCCCTCGCCCCCGGGCCGCTCGATGGTCGAGTTTGACGCCCCCTGAGGCCACCGCGGTGACGCCGGCCGCTTCGATGAAGCCCCCGAGGGCTCGGGGAACTCGAAGATGCCCGGCTACGCTCTGAAGAAAGACCCCATGCACGAGGCTTGCTACGTCGAGTCCGAAGAGAGCGCGGGGGAGGCGACGTCGGTCGAGGTCGTCGCCGAGCTCGCTCTCGAGCTTGTCCCGAGCCGCGCCTGCCTTCAGTACTCGGGGGCTGTCCAGGCGATGCGGTTCGAGGAGCGTGCTGGTGATGAAGGCGCCGGTATCATCAACCACACGGACGTAGGACAGGCCCTCTACGTCGGACTTCAATACATTCTGTCTGGGTTCCCAAAGGGTCGCTTCGAGATGGTTGGCGATGCTCTGCTCACTCTCGACGAGGAGCCGATCCACGCCGGCGGAGTCGGTGTAGACGACGGGGCCGATGTCCGGAAAGCCCGCGGGCCGAAAACGCTGCCCGAGGGTGGGGCGAAGCGGAGCCTCGAGGAGGAGGCGAGGGCTCTGCTCGAGGTCGACGAGGCCGAGCGAAGCGAGGCTCAAGCCGGCTCGCCTCCGCGGCCAAAGCGAGCGATCAGAGCGGTGAGGGCGAAGCCCAAGACGACGAGGGCCACCGCCGCGGCCACCTGCCCGGTCGAGGGAGAGAAATACTCGGTGGGAAACTTCGAGGGCTCGAGCTTGTCGAGCACAGCCTGAGTCACGACCTGGCCCTTGAAGGTCGAGCCGAGCTCGGGGGCGACGCCTCGCTGAAAAGGCCACAGCCCAACGACGGCGCCGACCAAGAAGCCGAGCAGGGCTCCAAGGGTCGCTTTTTCATAGCGGGCAAGGGCGAAGCGGAGGGCGTTGGAGACCACCAGAACGCCGATGACCACCCCGAGTCCCACCGGAAGGACGACGGACAGACCGGGCCCCATCATGGCTCCGACATCGGCCGCCTTGAGCGCGTCCTTGAATGAGGAGATAGCGGTGAGAATCGGCACGTACACCCCGAGGACGAGAAGGAGGTAGCCCCCAGAGATCCCGGGCAGAATCATAGCGCTGGCCCCGGCCACGCCGGCCAGGAACATCATGACCGGTCCCGACGATGAACCGGTGCTGTCATGGCTTCCGGACTGCGCGACCGCGATAGCGGCCATGAGGAGAAATCCCGCGGAGGCCCCTGCCCAGACCGCCGGGGTGGCAGGTCGAGCCATCTGCCAGACGACGGGTACGCCTCCCAGGGTCAAGCCGATGAAGAGGCTGTACATGGCCCAGCGATAGTTCACGACGAGGTCTTTGACCGGGCCAGCAAAGAGCACGATGGCCAGAACCGCCGCCACCCCCACCACGACCAGAGTGACGAGCGACGTGAGGTTCAGCTTGAGGGTGGTTACGTTCGCGATGCTGGCAATGAAAAGCGGATAGACCCCTGCCGCGAGGAGCATGGTGCCGCCCGAGATACCGGGGACGAGATTCGCCAGTCCCATCAGGAGGCCTCCGATGAGGCAACGAACGACGAGGAGCGGGATCGGCATGCTGACGCCATCGGCGAGCGAGGTGGAAGAAGCCGTCACGGGGCGGTTGCTACACCGGTTGACCTCTTTTCGCGAGCTGAGGTCGCTCGGAGGACCTTTCTTGGCGCGGTTGCGGTACTAGACCGATCGGGGATGGAAATTTGGACGCTCGCGGCGGCGGGGCTGGTGCTCGCCATCGCGTCCATCGCGGCCTGGCGGAGGAGAAGGTACGCGGCTTCGCTCGTCGCGTCGGCGTGGGCGGCGCTCGGGGCCGTGGCCGGCCACGCCGTAGGTCAATCGTTGGGAGCCGATCTCGGGGGCGCACTCGGGGTGTTCTTCGCCTTCATGGGGGCCGGCTTGGGCCACTGGAGCCTTCGCCATCTGATGGCTCGGGCCGGAGCGGACTTCGAAGTGGCCCGGCGCTGGGCCCGCGCCGAGCGAGGCGCGCGGACCGGCGAGCTCGCGGCGGCGCTCGCTCATGAGATCAAGAACCCCCTGACCCCGATTCGAGGCTACGCCCGCCTTCTCCTGCGGGAGCTCGACGGGGTGGCGGACACCGACCGCCCGCTGTTTCAAAAGGGGCTGGGGATCATCGATGCCGAGGCGGAGAGGATCGAGCACCGGGTCCGGCAGGCGCTGGTTCGAGCCCGCCAACACCATCCGGAGGCGGTCAATCTCCCCCGGCTCTTAGAAGAGGTAGTGGGCATCGTCGAGGTCGACCCGGGTGTCACTCGGGTCGATGTGGCTCTCGAGGACCCTCTTCCGCCGGCCCGCGCCGTCGAGGACGGGCTCCAGGGAGCGCTGGTCAATCTCTTCGAGAATGCAGCCGAGGCGATGCGAGATCTGCCTGGTCCCATCGAGGTGAGCGCCCGGCGGTCGGGCGAACACATTCAGCTTCTCATCCGGGACCGCGGGCCAGGACTCGGAGAACGTAAGAGCGAAGAGCTCATGAAGTCCTTCTTTACGACCAAGGACACGGGCACGGGGCTCGGCCTCGCGGTCGCCAAGTCTGCCGTCGAGTCCATGGGGGGCCATCTCGACCTCCGCAACCGGAACGATCGGCCCGGCGCCGAAGCCGAGTTGCGAATCCCCGTTTGGACCTGAGCAGACTCTCGACTCCGATCGGTGCTCTAGCGGCTGCGGACCACGCGGAACGCCCGGGGAGGCAGCTCGAGCGCCCCTCCCTCGATACTTCCGGCGTCGAGCAGGTCGTCGTAGGTTCCGGCCGGCAGGGTCACGGTCTTGGCGGTGTCGGCGCGGTTGATCGCGACCAAGACATCCTGCGCACCCAGGCAGCCGCTCATTCGGTACACCCAAGTGTCCTCGTCGGCGCTGAGCGTCTCACGCCGACCTCGACCCAGCACCGGGTTTTCGCCGCGGAGCCGGGCTAGGGCTCGGACCTTCGCGCGCAGCGAGACCTGGTGAGGATTGAGCGCTGGAGCCAGAGGATCGTCATCCCAGGGCATCATTCTTCGGTTGTCAGGATCTCCGCCGCCGGCCAAACCGACCTCATCCCCGTAATAGAGGAGCGGGATCCCAGGATTGGTGAAGAGAACCGCGAAAGCTAAGGCTAGGCGCTCGTAGGGCTCCGCTTCGGTTGGCTGTGTCCACTGACCTGTCTGCCAGCCATTCCCCGGCTCACTTCCGAGGCGGCAGTTGGTGATCTCACCCGAGGCGAAGTGAATGGCGCGAGGGATGTCGTGATTCCCGATCCATGTGGTCATGATCGCCCGCTCGCCATAGAAACCGTCGTTGTCCTGCATCCAGTTGGCGAATCGGCTCAAAGTATCTTCCTGGGTGAAGAGCGCTCGGCAGAGCGTGTCTTTCATCGGGAAGTCGAATTGACCGTCGAGCTTCGTCTCAGGATTCACGAACTTGGCGAGAGCGCTGCGGCTCCCGTAGTTGAAGGTCTCGCCCACGAGATAGAAGCGGTCGTCTGGCGCGTCCGTGATGCGTTGGCTTAGGGCGGCTCGCAGCTCCGTCAACCAAGCCTCGGGGACGTGCTTGATCGCATCGAGGCGATAGCCGTCAAAGTCGAACTCCGTGGCCCACCAAAGCGCGTCCGAGATCGACCAAGCGCGAACCTCCGGCTTGTCGAAGTCGAAAGGAGGAAGGTAGTCCGCGAACGCGCAGCGGGTTCCCCAGACCGGGTGATCCCATAGGTTCTCGGGCCCACAGAGCCTGAACCTTCCTTCGTTGGTCGCGAACCAATCGGGATGAGCCTGGTAGAGACCACTCGCCAGGTCGACGTGGTTCATGACGTAGTCTGCGAGCACTTTGATACCAAAGCCGCCGATGGCCGAGGTCGAAGAATGGGCGGAGCTGATGAGCGAGCGAAGGTCCTCGGCGGAACCGATACCCGGCTCGACGATCGGTCGAGGACTTGGCTGAGACCAGTCGATGTCCGCCGGGCTCGGCCAATATCCGTGGTAGCCGGAGTATTTGTTCGGATCGAGGATGAAGTTCAGCGCGTCTCCGGGCAGATCACGATTGTCGAACGGAGCGCTGAGCCAAAGGCCGGTCACCCCGAGGTCGGCGAGATAGTCCAGGCGCTCGGTGACCCCTTGGAGATCTCCTCCCTCATACTGTCCGCTGGAGGCCAGGTACGCGTCCCCGTCGGTGGCGCCCGAGACTTCGGTGCGCTGTCCGTCGGAGTCCCGGAAGCGGTCGACCAGGGCGAAGTAGAGCACCACGTTTCGCCAGTCGAACTCCGAGAGGTCGCCGCAAGCCTCGACGGGGCGGGTCATACCGGAGCAGGTCGTAACCACGCCGTTCTGTCCGCCGAAGCCGTCGCTCGCGTAGCCTTCCGCGTTCGGATCCGTCGTCCAGGCCCCATCCACGATGAACTTGTACTGATTAGGACCTTCCTCGATGACGGTGGTCCGCGTCCAAACGCCATCCGCGTCCTTCTCCATCGGCTCGGCGCCGTCGGCCGCGCTGCCCGCCCACTGGGTCCACGTTCCGGTGACCAGCACCTCCGTCGCCGTCGGCGCGGCATAGCGAAACGTGTGCTCACGGCAGCTCGGGGTGCCGGCGTCGGGCGTACCGAGGTCCGTAGGGCCCACGTCCGTGGGGCCCACGGCGGAGCCGCTATCCGGCGAGCTCAGGCCCGCGTCCGGAGCCGGCGTGCCCGCGTCGGGGGCGGGAGTGTCGTCCCCGCAGGCCAGGGCCAAAGCGCCTCCGATGGCCACAAGCCACCCTCTCTTCCATCCTCCCATGGTCAACACATACGCCCGCTCGGCAGGTCGCACAAGCCGAGTGGGGTCGAACCGGCGGTTTAGGGCTAGGGGGCGTCACTCGGTCATGAGCTACGTGCTGGGTCTAGAACGCGCTCCCGAGCTGAAAGTAGAACTCTTCAGTGTCGGCACCTCGGCGCAGGGCGGCCGGCAGGAGCATTGGCCACGCCGCGCCTACGCGGAAGGTCAGGGGGGTGACGAAGGCGAGGAGCGCGTCGGCCCGAAGCTCGAGACCGACCGAGAGACCGAGGGTGGACTCGATGTCGCGAGGAAGGTTCTCGAGGGCGTCGAAGGTTCGTCCCGCGTCCACGAAGGCGGCTGCGTGCACCGCCGACAGCGTGAATGGAAAGGTGCCCAGACCTCGATCCACGCGGAACAGAGGCGCGCGGTACTCGATGGTGCCGGAGACCTGGCCGCTTCCGCTGAGCACCGCCGAGGCCAAGCCTCGAAGCGGAAAGAAGTTTCGCGTCGTCGTCGAAAGTACGCTTGCGCCCGCGGCCCCTCCGAGCCGAAAGCGCTCCGCGAGGTCTGGCCCCCCTCCGACCCCGGCCGTGAGTCGCAGCGCGAGTACGTGGTTCGAGGCCCAGGGAAGGTCCCAGTAGTAGCGGCCATCTAGGTTGACAAGAATCTGGTCGAAGTCGCTGCCGAGGCCTCCGGCGAGCGCAGAAAGGGACGCTGAGAAGGAGGGGCCGCGCTCGGGCGAGATCGAGTAGGGAAACCGGCGTACGTTCGCGTAGCTGTAGCCCAGCGTGACCCGTGCGAAACGGCCCTGGGCGGGGAGGAACTCGTCCAGGGTGCCGGCGGCCAAGGAGCGGGCGGGGTCGCGTACTTCGAAGCTATAGCCGACCGAGATGAAGTGACGCTGCAGAAGGGGAAGACCGATGCTCCCGCCTACCGAGAGTCTCCGCTCCACGTAGGTTCCACCCTCGGTGGCGAAGCAGAGCTCTCGCCCATCGCTGTCCGTGGTAAAGCCATGGAAAGCACAGTTGACATCTGCCCCCGCCGCTTTAAAGGCCACCCGAGCGAAGGTCACGGCGTCGGCGCTGGCGAAGAGCGAGAAGGTCGGCTCAAGAGTGTCGTTTGCGTAGAAGAGGCTCCCCCCGAGGAACTCCGAGAATGTGCCATACCGGGCAGATATCGCGTAGCGATGGGTCTGCAGGGCGTCTTGCCCAAAATGGGTAAGGCCAATCAGAAGTTCACGCTCCGTGGCCACGAGCGAGGGGAGCAGGTTCCAGTTGCTCCCGCCGACCGCACCCACGAAAGGCAGCAAGGTGCGGTGAGCCGCGTATTCGGCGATCTCCCAGTCGGCCGGCACGTCGGCCTCGGCCAGCGGTGTTCCGATAGGTCGAGCAGGAGGCGGCGGCGGGGGGGCGCTCGGATGCCGAGGAGGGAAGGCCCTGGGGCGTCGGTCGCGGGCCAGCGGCGGCTCGGGGGCTCGGTCCACAGCGGGCGCCTCCAGCGGGCGAAAGGGCATCGCGAAGACATCAAACCCGGCCGCCGTGTAGCCCCTGAACACCAGCGTGTCTCCGTCGGGGGACACCGAGGGCTGAAAAGCCCCGCCGATCCGATGGGTCAGGCGGCGAAGCTCCTCGGTGTGCATGTCGAACGCGTAGAGGTCGTACACGCCGCTCCGATCCGACGAGAAGACGAGCCAACGGCCGTCCGGGGACCAGGTGGGATCCACGTCTTGGGCGCGGTCTTGAGTGATGAAGCGCAGGGCGCCGTCGAGGTCCGCCAACACCACATCCCGCCGCCCGCCCGCAAAGCGAGAGAGGGCCACCTGGCCTCCATTCGGGGCAAAGCGCGGACTCGCGAGCTGAACGTCGGGCGATCCGGGGATAAGGACGCGGGGGCGAATGCGGGTCCGATGCCCATCGAGTTGCGCGAGGACCAGCCGATTCATGGCCCGGTGGGTCTGTACGAAGACCAGCTTTCGCCCATCGGGGGATACGTCCGGATCACGGGCCCGAAGCGCCCCTGAGGGAGCCTGGAAGGCTTCGGTATCCACACCTTCGGCGAGCCTTACGGCCTCGACGCGTCGGCTCTCGAGGTCGAATCGAAGCAGCTGGTCGTGCCGGTAGAAGCGCTGGTTAATCTCTGTCTGCTGGTAGTAGAAGGCACTGCCGTCGGGCGTAAAGGCGACGGCTTGGCTCAAGGTGTCGTTGAGCAGCACGTCTTCGGGGCCGCCTTGCAGAGGAATCACGCGCACCCGCGGACCATCGACCGGAGAGAACGCCGAGAACACGATGCCGGAGCCATCCGGAAGGACCCGCGGTCCGACCGACTGACCCCCGTGTCGGGTGAGGCGGCGGGCTTCCGGTTCGCCCGGCGGCCGCGCGCTTTCGATCAGCTTTGCGAGGACTTGGGCCTCTTCTGTCGTCTCCCGTGCGAACCCCTTCCACAGGCTCTCGAGGCTCGAGCCAAAGACCTGACGAGCGGGAAGGATCGAGAGGTACGGAATGGGATTCGCGGCATAGGCGCGGTGGTAGTCGAGGATCCCCGCCTCCCCGAAGCGGGTCGCTAGCCAAAGATGGAAGCGCCCCCCGAAGAAGTAGGCGGTGTTGCCGAAGGGCCAGCGTGGATACGCGCGATAGCCTTGGTCGACGTCGGGAAAAACGCCCTCGAGGGCGGCCACGCGAAGCACCATGTCGACGTAGGTGCTCCGTCCTCGTCCGGCGCCGGAGCTGATCGTCTCCTCGTAGACGGCCAGCCCCTCGACCGACCATGCGGCCGCGTACCCGTTCATGGCCACATAAGGCCCCATGATGAAGCGGCCCACGCCGGCCAGGCCGTAGGCCATGTCGAGGTGAAAGACGTGCGCGAGTTCGTGATTCAGGACGGTGTACAGCCAGTCGTCGTAGTCCTCGAGACCGCTGGTTCGAATCGGAGCGGTGACGAAAAGCGTGACCACGCGGTTCGGCAGCACGCGTGCGCTCCCGTTGGCAAAATCGGTCTGGTCATCGAGGATGATGGTGATGCGAGGAGGTCGCCAAACGTACCGCTCGGCCATGTAGGGCCACAGATCCTCCGCGATGCGGGCGGTCCGGGCGGCGAGGGAACCGTACCCCTCCGTGAATACCACGTCGAAGTGAGGCGTCTTCAGACTCAGGTAACGTGCGTCGGGATCCCACGGTCCCGCTCCGAACGCGCGGACCGGGAACGAGAATATAAGCCCCATTATGCAAGCTAACTTTACGTATCGAGCCTTGCTGAGCTCCCCACCGGAGCGAGTGCGCAAGGTGCTCATCGGGTTGACACCCCTCAAGGCCGTGCCTAGCTTGCGCCACGCCGGGCCGGGAGCGCCAGGCGAGAAGTCATGATCTGTCCGTCCAAAGTCACGCCTTCGCCAGGTCGTGAGGTGGTACGCTACGCCGAAACGGTGCTTCCCACGCGCCATGGCCAAGCCACGCTCATCGTTTATCGCGAGGTTGTCGACGGTGTTCCGTCCCCACAAAAAGAGCATGTCGCCTTGGTGTTTGGAGAGCCCAAAGACCTCGTCGAAGACGTTCACTGCCGGGTTCATTCCGAGTGCATCACCTCAGAGGTCTTCGGCTCGCTGAAGTGCGACTGCCGCGAGCAGCTACACCATGCGCTGGGCCACCTCTCGGAGGAGCAGCACGGAGTGCTGCTCTACCTCCGCCAAGAGGGTCGAGGCATCGGTCTGGGAAACAAGATTCGGGCCTACGCCCTCCAGAACCAGGGCGCGGATACCATTGAGGCGAACCATCAGTTGGGTTTTGAGACCGACCTCCGAACCTACGACGTGGCCGCCGGCATGCTTCACGACCTCGGCATCCGAAGCGTGAAGCTGCTCACCAACAACCCCGAAAAGATCTCCGGCCTCGAGGAGTACGGCATCGTCGTGAGCGAACGCCTTCCGGTCGAGATCGCGCCGAACAGCCACTCCGAGGACTACCTCGCCGTCAAACGCGAGAAGTGTGGGCACCTCCTCAGCCTCTTCGAGTAAGCGCTCGTAAGCGCGGCTAGGGACGGTCGACACACGAATCGCGCAAACCTTTCTCGTCTGTCAGGGAGCTGATCGGGTCCGAAAGTTGGTTTCCGCGCCAGCCGTGCGCCGACCTGGACCCCCTCCTTGCCCCGGATCTCCAACCGGTTTCAGATTCCACCCATGGAAACCCGACCCCTTCAGCGACCACGCCGCAATCGCCGCAACCCGGTGATGCGCGGATTCGCCCGCGAGACGCAGCTCACTCCGGAAGCGTTCATCTACCCGTTGTTCATGCACGACGGGTCGGGTTCAGTGCCGATCGCCTCCATGCCGGGGGCCAGCCGCCACGATGAGACGTCCTTGCTCAAGGAGGTCGAGGGCGCTCTGGAGGACGGCGTTCGGTCCGTGGTGCTCTTTCCCGCGGTCGAAGAGGCCCTAAAGAACAAGACCGGCGACGAAGCCTACAATCCTGAGGGCCTCGTGCAGCGACGCATCCGCGCCATCAAGGCTCGATATCCGGAGGTCGCGGTGGTGACCGACGTCGCCCTCGATCCCTACAACAGCGACGGCCACGACGGCATCGTGACCGAGGACGGGCGCATCCTGAACGACGAGACCGTCGAGGTCCTCGTTAAGCAGGCGGTCTCCCAGGCGGAAGCGGGAGCGGACGTAATCGCGCCCTCGGATATGATGGACGGTCGCGTGGGCGCGATCCGCGCCGGCCTGGACGCAGGCGGCTTTACCGAGGTGGCCATACTCTCTTACACGGCCAAGTACGCTTCGAAGTTCTACGGTCCGTTCCGCGACGCGCTGGATTCCGCGCCAAAGTCCGGGGACAAGAAGACCTACCAAATGGACCCGGCCAACGCGGCCGAGGCTCTTCGCGAGGCGGAGCTGGACGAGGCCGAGGGCGCGGACATGTTGATGGTCAAGCCGGCCGGTCCCTACCTCGACATCATCAGCCGACTTGCCGACGCTACCGCGCTGCCCATCGCCGCCTATCAGGTCAGCGGGGAGTACGCGATGATCAAGGCCGCCACCACTAAGGGGTGGCTCGACGAGCGGAGCGTCGTGCTCGAGAGCTTGCTTGGCATCCGCCGAGCTGGTGCAAAGGTCATTCTGACCTATTTCGCGAGAGATGCAGCTCGCTATCTTCGTGCCGGAGGTCTCGGCTGAAGTGGACCTGGAGGGCGTCGAGGTCTTCGTCAAGGTCGTCGAGACGGGAAGCTTCACCGAGGCGGCTCGGCAGCTGAGCTTGCCGAAGTCGACGGTGTCGAGGAGAGTCACCCGTCTCGAGGACAACCTCGGCGTGCGCCTCCTTCAGCGCACGACCCGCAAGATTGCGCTCACCGAAGCCGGCCTGACCTACTTTGAACGGGTGGGTCCCGCTCTCGAGTCGGTGCGAGCGGCGGACAACCAAATCGGGGAGATGCAGACCACTCCGAAGGGCATGGTTCGAATCACCGCTCCGTACGACTTCGGCACCATCTTTCTCACCGACATCGCGAGCCGCTTTGTGGCCGAACACCCTGATATCTCGCTCGACATCTCCCTGTCGGACAAAGTCGCGGACCTCATCTCCGAGGGGTTCGATATGGCCTTTCGAGGTGGGAAGCTGGAGGATTCGACGCTTGTCGCCCGACCTCTCGGTCGCGGGCGAGCATGGGTCGTCGCTTCCCCGAGCTATCTTTCGAGTCACCCTCAGCCGGAGCGCCCGGAAGACCTCATCGACCATGAGTGTGTGCTGTTCCGGGCGGGGGACGGGGAGACCCAGCGCTGGCCCTTGTCTCGTCATGAGGACCCTGACGGAGAAGTTGGGGTGGATGTACGGGGTCGGATACACGCGGACGAGTTCGGATTCGTAAAGTCCCTGGTCATGAGCGGTCACGGGATCGCGGCGGTGCCCTGGCTGCTCGTGAAGCGCGATATCGACGGAGGACGGCTCGTCCGGCTTCTTCCGGAGTGGGGTTTTCAGGAGGGGGAGATGAGTCTGGTATACCCGAGCGCTCGGCACCTGCCCCTCCGGGTGGCGGTCTTTAGAGACTTTGTCCTCGAGTGGATCAAGCATCCGCCGTGGTCCGCTTCCGGCATCTGAGGGTCGCTCTCCGCTAGGAGAGGTTGGTGCCTCGCCGTAGCCTCCATCCATGCTTGCGCTTCTTGCGACCCTAGCGGCTTCCCCCGCCTCCTGTCTCGGTTCCGTGACCGACGGCGGCGAGTGTCGAGTGCTCGAGACCCGCTCCGTTGAGGGAGAGGTCCTGGAGCCTTGTTCCAAGGATCCCCTCACGGGTTTCTATCGAGACGGCTACTGCGTGACCGGTCCCGAGGACCGGGGGACCCATGTGGTCTGCGCCGAGATGACGGAGGCTTTCCTTCGTTTCACCCAGTCGAAGGGCAATGATCTTTCTACGCCGCATCCTCGCTACCGCTTTCCCGGACTGAAGCCCGGAGACCGTTGGTGCTTGTGCGCTTTACGATGGCGCGAGGCCGACCGAGCCGGCGTGGCCCCGCCGGTGATTCTGTCCGCCACGGAGGCCTCGGCGGAGCGCTTCGTGAAGCGCGAGACCCTCCGGAGGAGCCGTAAGCGATGAGGCTGAGGTAGAGCGCTGACCGAGACTCCCGCGTTCGAGTCGAGCGAAGCGAGGTCAGCTCTTCCTTCGCCAGGTCGTGCCTTTGGGGCCATCGACGAGCTCGATGCCCTCGGACAAGAGTTCGTCTCGGATAGCGTCGGCGCGAGCGAAGTCGCGACTCTTGCGAGCGTCCGCGCGTGCCTCGATCAGACGCTCCACCCGGGCCCCGAGGTCGCCCTCGAGCTCCGGCTCCTCCTTCTTCAGCCAGTCCTCGGGGGCCTGAGTAAGGAGCCCGAGGAGCTCCGCGGAGGCCAGGAGTTCGGCTCGCGCTCGAGCCCGCCCCTCGACGGTCGGCTCGGACTTCACCCTGCGAGCTATCTCGTTCAGCTCCGCGAGCGCTCGAGGCGTGTTGAGATCATCGTAGAGCGCCGCCAGGAAGGGGTCTGGGGCGTCCGACTCGACCAGGGGAAGCTCGCGGCTGTCGTCCAGCGTTCGATATAGCCGGTCCAGGTTCTTCTTCGACTGGTGCAGGGCATCTTTCGTCCAGTCGAGCGGCTGACGATAGTGGGCCGACAGCATCGTGTAGCGAAGGGCCTCGCCCGGGTGCTTTTGCACAAGGTCGTGGACCAGCAGGACGTTGCCCTCCGACTTCGACATCTTTTCCGATTCGATCTTCAGGAAACCGTTGTGCATCCAAAAGTTTACGAAGAGCTTGCCACCGTGGGCGCAGACCGACTGCGCGACCTCGTTCTCGTGATGGGGAAAGACCAGGTCGATGCCTCCCCCGTGGATGTCGATCGTCTCTCCGAGGTCTCGCTCGATCATGGCCGAGCACTCGACGTGCCAGCCTGGACGTCCTCGACCGAAAGCGCTGTCCCATCCCGGCTGGTCGTCCGAGGAGGGTTTCCAAAGGACGAAGTCGCCGGGATCGCGCTTGTAAGGGGCGACTTCGACCCGTGCGCCGGCTAGGAGCTCTTCCGGGCTTCGTCCCGACAGGCGGCCGTACTCCGGAAATGAAGCTACCGAAAACAGCACGTGGCCCTGTTCGGCGTAGGCGTGACCGGAGGCCACGAGGCGTTCAATCATGTCGATGATGACGTTCATGGCGCCCGTCACCGTGGGCTCGAGGGTCGGAGGCAACACTCCGAGGAGCGCCATGTCTTCGCGATAGATGCGGGTGAAGCGCTCCGTAATCGAGTCAATGTCCACCCCTTCGGTAGCGGCCGCCTTCATGATCTTGTCGTCGACGTCCGTAATGTTGCGGGCGTACACGACGTGGTCTTCGCCGTAGGTCCGGCGGAGAAGGCGAAAGAGGATATCGAACACGATCGGCGGACGGGCGTTGCCGATATGGGCGAAGCTGTAAACGGTCGGTCCGCATACGTACATGGTCACCCGCCTGGGATCGGCGGGCTGGAAGTCGTCTTTGGCCCGGGTCCGGGTATTGTACAGGCGGAGCACCAGCGGAACCTTTACGGAGAGGCATACGAAATCAACCCGACTCCTAGCGTCTAGTCACATTGTGGGGGCCGTGGGCCTTCGATCGAACCCGAGGCGTTCCTCGCCCCTAGCGCACGCCTCTCGGTCGCTCGCTTGCCCACATCGATCCGACGCGAGATAACCGGTGAGGGCCAGGGCCCTCCGCATCATGGTGTTTTCCGCTCCCGCTGACCGCAGCCTGCTGGTCTCTCGTCGCGCCGTGCTCCCCGAGGGGGACGGTCTGGTGGTCGAGCCGGCAGCGGTCTTGGTTGAGAACGGGCGGATCCAGGCGGTCTGGCCGCTCGACGTCGAGCCCCAGGGGGTAGATGCCCTCGCGGTCCGCGCCGGAGCCCGGCTCTTCGACTTCGGGGACCGTCTGCTCACACCGGCCTTCGTCAATGCCCACACCCACCTCGCGCTCAGCGCCCTCCGTGCCGTGGCGCTGGAGCAGGCCACGCCAGGCAATATGGTGGAGCGTTTCTTCTACCGGGTCGAAGCGGCCATGCAGGCTTCGGACATTCGGGCGTTCGCCCGCGTGGGGGCTTGGGAAAGCCTCCTGTCCGGCGTGGGGCTGGTTTGGGATCACTACTACGAGGCCCCGGCGGTGGCCGAGGCCCTCTCGGATGTGGGCCTCGCGGGCGTCGTCTCGCCCGCGCTCCAAGACCTGGACGGACCTGGGGTGGAGCGCGTGGAGCGGGCGCTCGAGGAGACCGAGCAGCTTGCCGAGCAGGGGCGGCTCAAGGCGCGTGGGATTTTCGCGGGGGTTGGACCTCACGCCACCGACACGGTGAGTGAGCCCCTTTGGGCTCAGGTCATCGAGCTGTCGCGGCGCCACGGCTTGCCGGTGCACGCCCATCTGGCTCAGTCGATCGAAGAGGTACGCCGCGCTCACGATCGCCACGGCTGCTCGCCCACGGCGCTGCTGCATCGGATGGGGGTCCTCGAGTCCGTCCCCCGAGGGGTTTGGGCTCACGGACTCTACTGTTCACGATCAGATCTGGAGCTCCTCGCGGGCGATCGGCACGCCCTCGTGTACTGCCCGTATAGCCAGCTCGTCTTCGGCTTTCCCGCCCGCGTGTCCGAGTGGAGCCATGCCGGGGTGGACTGGGTGGTGGCCACGGACTGCGCGGCGAGCAACGACTCGATGAACCTTCAAAAGGAGCTGCGCTTCGTGGAGGGACAGCGGTCGGTGGGGACCGCGTTCACGCCCGCCTACGAGCGTTTCCTGGAGAGTGGGAGGCCCGAGGATGCGGAGGCTGTGTGGTCTCGCCGGGAGGCCTTCCGGCGGACCGCAGACGAGGAGGGGGATCGCGCCCAGAGTCTCCTCGCTCGGGTATGGCGTCGGCCTGGACGTCTCCACCCGAGCTTCGTGGCGGGCGAGATCTCCCGGGGAGCGCTCGCGAACCTCGTGGTGTGGGATCTCGATCACCCGTCGATGTGGCCGGAGCACGCCCCCTTTCGCACGCTTGCCATGGCCGACACGACGCAGGCGATCCACGCCATGTTCGTCGTGGGCCACCTCGTCGGAACGCCCGGAAGTTTTCATAGGAGCCTCATCGACGGGGAGGCCTACCGCGCGGCAGTCGGAGAGGCCTCCGAGCGTCTCGCGCGCCTGCTCGATCGGGTCTGACCTAGATGCGCCCGGCGCAAATTCTGATACCCCTCGGCCGCTGCATATGGCCAATATGCGCCCTTCTCACGTGAACGCCAGGGCGAAAACTGCCTCACCACTTATGCAACTAATCAACCTGACAGGGGACTAGGTCGTTGGCCCCACGACTTTGGAGCGGACGCGAGCGTGTCGACCCAGCACGGTTGAGGCCGTGACCCCGAACATCTTTCGGAACGCGTGCGCGAAATGAGACGAGTCGGCGAAGCCGGCGGCCAGGCAAGCCTCTGTGAGGGAGTCCCCGCCGGCACGAGCCTCCGTGACCCGACGCATCCGCTCCCAAGCTCGCAGCTGACGGAAGGGAACACCGAAGGTCGAACGGAGGAGATGCATCAGACGTGAAGGAGAGAGATCGGCCTCGTCGGCGAGATCTTGAAGGCTGAGACGACCTCCTCGGTCCTCTCGCATGAGATCCATGGCTCGTTCCAAGCGCTCGTCGATCCTCGGCGGCTCCGCGGGTATCAGTTTTGCCAATCTCGCTTGAAGCGCCTCTCGGTTCGCAGCCCCGTCGCTCGCGTCCAGGGCGGCGGTCCGAAGTCCTCGTACGGCGTCGATGTCCAAACTCTCCGCGGGGAGAGGGCAGCCAGGGGCGCCGCTCCGGAGGGCGCTAGGGTTCGTGAAGTACACGATGAGCATTTGGCGGGTATCGCACTCGAGGCGATGGCGGTGTCCGGCCCGGATCAGGACGGATCCGACCTCCCGAGCGCCTCGGTCGTCCGCATAGATGAAGGGGCCGTCCAGACCCACGACCACCGCCGGGACGGCGTGGGCATGGGGCGCGACGGACCTCAGGCGGGCCACGATCAACGCGTGGTCAGCTCCTAAATCCACGAGCGGGTGGGGCGCCGAGCGTGAGGACATGGGTTCACTGTGTGGGGAGTTCCGGAGCTGGACAAGTCTCGCTTGGCATCCAGCAGGTTCGAACAAGCGCCGCACCCTGAGGCTCCGCTATGTCCGAAGTCATGACTCTCTTGCAGGCGTTCCCCCCGGCGGAGGCCGCTCGAACCCTCGTCTTGGCCGGAGGGGCCGCGGTGCTGTTTTCATCCGTACTTGGCTTCGTGATGCTGGTTCCTCTTCAGCCGTGGGGCAAAGCCCTGAGGGCGTGGCTTCCGCACAAGGCTCTCGGTCCCGCCCATCTCGACTGGATCATGTTGGGTTTGATGCTCGGGCTCGCCGCCGCGGTCGTCCTTCTCACGGAGACCTCGGCCCCTGGATGGTGGGTGATGCTCATGGTGGCTGGAGCTTGGTTGAATCCGCTCCCGTACGCATTTCGTATCTTCGGCGTGAACGCGTTCGTATTGGCCGGGCCTATCCATCAGAAGGCGGCGGCAACCCTCGGCTTGATGTCCAGCGCAGCTCTAGTTGCGGGATGGACATGGCTGCTCCTCGCCGCGGGGCGCTGACGGCCGGCCCCGCAGCAAAGTCTGGAGCCGGGGGCGGTTAGGCGGAGCGTTTAGCTCGGTTCGATTTGCGTTTCCCGACGGAGGGGAGGAGGGGAGCGAGATAGCGACCGGTGTGGCTCTCGGCCACCTCCGCGATCGTCTCTGGCGGACCCTCGGCGACCAGCTGCCCCCCGCCGTCGCCCCCCTCGGGGCCGAGGTCGAGGATCCAGTCGGCGGTCTTGATGACGTCGAGGTTGTGCTCGATCACCACGACGGAGTGGCCTTGATCTGCGAGGCGGTGCAGGACCTCGACGAGCTTACGAACGTCCTCGAAGTGGAGGCCGGTCGTGGGCTCGTCCAGGATATAGAGCGTGTGGAGGTCCTCTAGGGCCCGTCCTCGGGGCCCTCCTTTGGCAAGCTCCGTGGCGAGCTTGACTCGCTGGGCCTCACCGCCCGACAGCGTGGTCGAAGGCTGACCAAGCTCGAGGTAGCCCAGCCCCACGTCGACGAGGGCCTGAGCCACGCGCCGGATCTTGGGGTGGCTTTCAAAGAACGTCGTGGCGTCTTCCGCCGTCATCTTCAGAACGTCGGCGATCGACTTGTCCTTGTACCGAACTTCGAGCGTCTCGCGGTTGTAGCGGGTGCCGCCGCAGACCTCGCACGTGACGAAGATGTCAGGGAGGAAGTGCATGGCGATCTTCTTTACGCCTTGGCCCTGACAAGCCTCGCAGCGCCCGCCCTTTACGTTGAAAGAGAAGCGTCCCGCTTTGTAGCCGCGGATCTTCGCCTCGGGGAGCGCGGTGAAGAGCTTGCGGATCTCGTCAAAGAGATTGGTGTAGGTCGCTGGATTGCTCCGAGGGGTTCGACCGATGGGGCTCTGGTCGACCTCGATGATGCGCGCCACGGACTTGAGTCCGTTCACGCGGTCGTGCGCGCCCGGCTTGTCCTTCGAAGAATGGAGGTGCCGCCGAACGGCGCGGAGAAGGAGGTCGTTGACGAGGGTGGATTTTCCGGAGCCGGAGACCCCGGTCACCACGACCAAACCCCCCAGCGGGAAAGCGACGTCGATCCCCGTGAGGTTGTTCTCGCGAGCGTTCTTTATGACGATCGCCTTCTTCGACGACACCTTGCGTCGGGTCTCAGGGACGGGGACGAAGCGTTCTCCGGATAGATACTTGCCGGTCACCGACGCCGACGCGGCGATGATATCGTCGATGCTCCCCTGGGCGATGACTTGCCCGCCGTGAACGCCCGGACCAGGTCCGACGTCGAGTACGTGGTCCGCGGCCCGAATCATCTCCTCGTCGTGCTCGACGACAAGGACGGTATTGCCGATGTCCGCCAGGCGCCGAAGGGTCCGAATGAGTCTCGTGTTGTCGCGAGGATGCAGGCCGATCGTGGGCTCATCCAGGACGTAGGCCGCACCGACGATGCCGGATCCAACCTGGGTGGCGAGCCGGATACGCTGGGCTTCCCCTCCGCTCAAGGTCGACATGCGTCGGGAGAGGCTCAGGTACTGAAGACCGACCGAGGCCAAGAAGCCGAGGCGGGCCCTGACCTCGTCCACGATCGGGGTGGCGATGGTACGGGCTTCATCGCCCAAGGCGAGATTGTCGATCACCTCCAGGGCGGTGGCGATATCGAGCCGTACGAAGTCGGCCAGGTTCATCTGGCGAGGGTCCGGATTGAGAGCGTGAAGGGCTCGGGCGTTCAGGACGTCGTCCGGGAGGTCGATGTTCAGCGAGCAGAACACGGAGAGGGCCTTCTCGCTCAGTCGGTCGCCGTGACAGTCGGGACATGTCTTCTCGGACATGAAGTCGGAGAGAAACTCCCGGGCTCGGTCCGACTCGGTGCGCGCGAACCAGTCCTGAAGAAGCGGCAGGACCCCGGGCCAGGCGCCATCGTCGAAGCTGTCCTCTCCGTACATGAGGAGGGCATAGGTATCTTCGTCGAGCCGGCCCACGCGGGTGCTGGGGGGGACGCCGAAACGCTGGCAGAAGCGCCGGACGTGCCTACGAGCAATCATCCAGGCGGGGCCGGTCTTCTTCCAAGGAGCGATACCCCCGTTGTTGAGCGGCTTCTCGGGGTCGGGGACCACCAGCTCCTCGTCGAACTCGAGGATCACCCCCAGCCCGTGGCAGGTTGGGCAAGCTCCCTGATGGGCATTGAAGCTAAACAGCCGGGGCTCGAGCTCCTCCAGCGAGGACTGGGGATGGAGCGCACACGCCAGGTGCTCCGAGTACACCGTGTCTTTCCACGTCGAGCCGTCCTGGACGCTGAGGATGACCACTCCCGCTCCGGTGCTCAGCGCGGACTCGACGGATCCTGCAAGTCGACCTTCAGTGCCCTTCTTGATGACAAGACGATCTACGACGGCCTCGATGTCGTGTTTCTGATAGCGCCCTAGGTTCGCCGGATTGTCGCCGTCGGTGGCAAGCACCTCTTCCAGACGTACGATGTCGCCGTTGATACGTGCGCGAGCGTATCCCGCCCCGAGCAGCGTCTCGAGGGCGTCGCGATGATAGCCTTTCCGTCCCCTCACCACGGGCGCCAGCACGAGGATGCGGGTGCCTTCGGGAAGGGCGGCCACCGCGTCGGTGATGGCGGAAGGGTTGGAGGACTCGATCGGTAGACCGCAACGCTCGAGGACCTTTCCGTCCTTGCCCGTCTGGAGGGGGTGCCAGCAGGTCGGCTTGCCGACTCGAGCAAAGAGGAGCCGGAGATAGTCGTAGATCTCGGTAGAGGTTGCCACCGTCGAGCGGGGGTTGTGCGCGGCCCCTCGTTGTTCGATCGCGATCGTCGGAGGGAGCCCTTCGAGTTTGTCTACAGCCGGCTTCTTGAGCTGGTCGAGGAACTGGCGCGCGTACGCAGAGAGACTCTCCATGTACTTGCGCTGACCCTCGGCGAAAATAGTATCGAAGGCGAGAGATGACTTTCCCGACCCGGAGAGGCCGGTAATGACGACGAGGCGGTCCCGCGGGATGTCGACGTCGACACCTTTAAGGTTGTGTTCGCGGGCGCCTCGAACCTGTATCGAGCGCACCGGTTCGAATCGGTCGTCGCCTCGTTTCGAAGGCAGCGAACGTCCGTATCTGGGAGGGGGTCCCTCGCGGGCGAGGTCGGCGGTGTCAGGGGGGGGCGACGACACCTCACGGCCGTCGCATGCGGGGCTCGGGTCGGCAACCTCTCCTAGGGGTCGGGAGCGTCAGGCCTTGCCCGGGAGGATCCCCCATCCTGGGATCTGCGGCTCGTCGGATTCGTTCTGTGCGTTGTCTTCCTCGCGATCCAGGAGGAGGGCACCCAGAGCCCCTGAGACGAGCTCGACGCGCTCCTGGACGTCAACCGTCTCCAGCACTCGCTGCCGC